>NZ_JBBCMI010000001.1:0-454838 GCF_037152415.1 Cedecea sp. AS113 | reverse complement strand
GCACGGCTGGGACGGAAGTCGCTGTCGTTCTCAAAATCGGTGGAGCTGCATGATAAAGTCATCGGGCATTATCTGAACATAAAACACTATCAATAAGTTGGAGTCATTACCGTCTTTTATTATAGTGTGTGGCTGACTTCAAAAAACTTTGTAAATAATCAACAGAGTGGAAACCACAAAAAGAGAATAAGATCAGATAATTCGCAATAAGTGTTATAAAACATCATGTTTTACTGTAAGATACACTACGAAAAATGGTAGGTTTTGGATGCCAGTAGCTGTGCCAACGACATGGCTTTGCCGGAAAATTAAAATATTTCCATTATTATTCAGCTGGTTGTGTGTTTTGGCCGGTTTAAGCCTGCCGCTGCACTCCAGCCCGTTAAATAATCATATAAAAGCTTATTAAAAGTCGTTTTTTGAAGCTGACTTACCTTTCTAACGCAGTTTTAAAATAGTCGACTGGTACGATGAGTTAGTGGTTTTTTTCTTATCCTGACCTGCTTAATATCCCGTTTGGGTGTGTTTTAGATTATTGGGACATGCCGGGGAATACAAAAATAACAAACAGAACCGTCGCTAACGTATGCGGCCAAGACTACCGGAGACATTCGGTAAAAGGAATTGCTTTATCTCTTTGATAAATCATAGCAATACAACCAGGGCAGACTCGAAAGAGCAACCTATTAGTGAATAAATTATGATTAACGCAAATCGTCCGATACTGAACCTCGACCTCGATCTGCTGAGGACATTCGTTGCGGTCGCCGATCTCAATACCTTTGCGGCAGCGGCGGCGGCAGTGTGCCGTACTCAATCCGCTGTAAGCCAACAGATGCAGCGCCTCGAGCAATTAGTTGGAAAAGAGCTTTTTGCCCGACATGGCCGCAATAAACTGCTCACCGAGCACGGCATTCAACTGCTGGGCTATGCGCGTAAAATCCTACGCTTTAATGATGAAGCGTGCTCTTCGCTGATGTTTAACAACCTGCAAGGGTCGCTTACCCTTGGCGCCTCCGATGAAACGGCGGACACCATCCTGCCGTTCCTGTTAAACCGCATCAGTTCGGTTTACCCCAAGCTTGCGCTGGATGTCAGGGTCAAACGCAACCCCTTTATGATCGAAATGCTTAATCAGCATGAGGTCGATTTGGTGGTGACGACATCAAACCCTTCTAACTTTGATGCCATTGTCCTGCGAACCTCGCCTACGCTGTGGTACTGCGCCGCTGATTATGTTTTTCAAAGTGGGGAAGCGCTGCCGCTGGTGATGCTGGACGATCCAAGCCCGTACCGCGATATGATGCTGGAACATCTTGATGCCAGCCAGACGCCATGGCGTATTTCTTATGTCGCCTCTACGCTTGCCGCGGTCAGGGCCGCCGTAAAAGCGGGATTAGGCGTAACGGCCAGGCCGGTTGAAATGATGAGTCCGGAACTTCGTGTGCTGGGGGCGTCAGAAGGACTGCCTATTTTACCTGAAACCCAATATCTGCTGTGTAAAAACCCCGAAAGTGGTAATGAGCTGGCGCAAGCGATCTTCAGTGCGCTGGCGACGCCGGAAAACCCATACCGTTATAACACCGTGGGAAGTGAAGGGGACGACACGTTGCTGGTTGAAGGGGATTTTGAGTAGCTGCAGGTCGACTAGTTAGTAACAAAATATTAAAGATACAAAATGGGTCGTTGGTGGTTTTTTTTACGCCAACGGCCCATTTTTTATACCTGATTTTCATTAAATCACATGGGTGCTCATCTTTTCTAACAAATTCAATATATTGGTTGCATGTTTATTTTCGCTCGTTTTATGCGCAAAAACTTCATGCAAAGGCCAGGTAATGTTAAAAAACGCATAACAATGTTGCTTCTTTTTGAAGTGGATTAACAAAAGCGTGTCTCAGATCAAGAAAATACTCCCTCTTGGGGGGAGGAATAGTTGTAATTTCCTGCCAAAATATAGGGGCTGTTTATTTTTTCACACGGAACGGACACGATTCACCCTCATCTAAATCTGGTCTTTACGCGAGTGTTGATGAGTTTTAACGCATTAAATGTTAATGAATTGCTGTCGGTGTAAATTAATGTGTGGATACTTTTGTTAAAGTTGACAAAAGGTTATAGAAAGGAGTAAAAAACCCCATCAATTGGCTGCCTACGTATTATTTCCGGTAGTTATTGTACGGTTGATTGTTCCTCCCCATGAATCGATGTGGCGTTCATCTGCCAACAAGAGCAGAGACTTTGGCGCCACTTTTGATGAGTAAGCAATGAGTATGTCAACATCCACTGAAGTTATCGCTCATCACTGGGCGTTCGCTGTCTTTCTTATTGTCGCCGTTGGCCTGTGTTGTTTGATGCTTGTCGGGGGCTGGTTCCTTGGCGGACGAGCTAAGGCACGGCACAAAAACACCCCCTTCGAGTCGGGCATCGACTCCGTTGGTACGGCGCGTCTACGTCTCTCCGCCAAGTTTTACCTGGTCGCCATGTTCTTCGTTATTTTTGACGTGGAAGCCTTGTATCTCTACGCGTGGTCAACTTCTATCCGTGAAAGCGGCTGGATTGGCTTCGTCGAGGCCGCAATTTTCATTTTAGTGCTACTGGCTGGTCTGGTTTATCTGGTGCGCGTTGGCGCTCTGGATTGGACTCCTGCGCGTTCGCGTCGTGAGAAAATCAACCCGGAAACAGACAGTCTCACTAACCGTCATACGCAGTAATAGCGAGGCAATAAGATGGACTATACGCTCACCCGCATAGACCCCAACGGTGAGAATGACCGTTACCCCCTGCAAAAGCAGGAGATCGTAACCGATCCCCTCGAACAAGAGATTAACCGCAGCGTTTACATGGGCAAGCTCGAGCATGCTATGCACGATGTGGTGAACTGGGGTCGCAAAAACTCAATCTGGCCATACAACTTTGGCCTTTCCTGCTGCTATGTAGAGATGGTGACCTCGTTTACCGCTGTACATGACGTGGCGCGTTTCGGTGCAGAAGTTTTACGTGCTTCTCCTCGTCAGGCTGACCTGATGGTGGTGGCCGGTACCTGCTTCACCAAAATGGCTCCGGTAATCCAGCGCCTTTACGATCAGATGCTGGAGCCGAAATGGGTCATTTCCATGGGCGCCTGCGCTAACTCTGGCGGCATGTACGACATCTATTCCGTTGTGCAAGGTGTCGATAAATTTATCCCGGTTGATGTGTACATCCCAGGTTGCCCGCCGCGTCCGGAGGCTTACATGCAGGCGTTGATGCTGTTGCAGGAGTCTATCGGTAAAGAGCGCCGCCCGCTGTCGTGGGTCGTTGGCGATCAGGGCGTTTACCGCGCCAACATGCAGTCCGAGCGTGAGCGTAAGCGCGGCGAGCGTATCGCGGTCACCAACCTGCGGACGCCGGACGAGATTTAATTAGCGCCTGCGGTCAGTGAGCGTCTTTGTATATCAATAATATAAAAACAAAGACACTGAACGCAGTCACCACAGAACCATTTGCAATGGTGAGAACTATGACCGATTTAACCGCGCAAGACGCCGCTATGCCAGCCTGGCAGACAAGGGATCACCTGGATGATCCGGTCATTGGCGAATTGCGTAACCGTTTTGGGCCGGATGCCTTTACCGTTCAGCCAACCCGCACCGGGGTGCCCGTCGTTTGGGTTAAGCGTGAACAGTTACTGGAAGTGGTCGATTTCCTAAAGAAATCACCAAAACCCTACGTTATGCTGTTCGACCTGCATGGCATGGATGAGCGTCTACGCACACACCGCAACGGTTTACCGGCTGCGGATTTTTCCGTTTTCTACCACCTGATTTCCATTGAACGCAATCGCGATATCATGCTCAAGGTGGCGTTGTCTGAAAACGATCTCAACCTGCCGACGCTGACAAAACTCTTCCCGAACGCCAACTGGTATGAGCGTGAAACCTGGGAGATGTTTGGCATCACCTTTAATGGTCACCCGCACCTGACGCGCATCATGATGCCGCCGACCTGGGAAGGCCACCCGCTGCGTAAAGACTACCCGGCGCGCGCCACCGAATTCGATCCGTTTATCCTGACTAAACAGAAAGAAGATCTGGAAATGGAAGCGCTGACCTTCAAGCCTGAAGAGTGGGGCATGAAGCGCAGCAGCGAACATGAAGACTTCATGTTCCTGAACCTGGGGCCGAACCACCCCTCCGCGCACGGTGCTTTCCGTATCATCCTGCAGCTGGACGGCGAAGAGATCGTCGACTGCGTGCCGGATATCGGCTACCACCATCGTGGTGCTGAGAAGATGGGTGAGCGTCAGTCCTGGCACAGCTACATTCCGTATACCGACCGTATTGAGTACCTCGGCGGTTGCGTCAACGAAATGCCTTACGTGCTGGCGGTTGAAAAGCTGGCTGGCATTGTCGTGCCGGAACGCGTTGAAGTTATCCGCGTTATGCTCTCTGAGCTGTTCCGTATCAACAGCCACCTGCTGTACATCTCCACCTTTATTCAGGACGTGGGCGCCATGACGCCGGTCTTCTTCGCGTTTACCGATCGTCAGAAAATCTACGATCTGGTGGAAGCAATTACCGGTTTCCGTATGCACCCGGCCTGGTTCCGTATTGGCGGCGTTGCACACGACCTGCCGAAGGGCTGGGAACGCCTGCTGAAAGAGTTCCTGGAGTGGATGCCGAAGCGCCTGGATTCTTATGAGAAAGCCGCGCTGCGCAACACCATTCTGAAAGGCCGTTCCCAGGGCGTTGCAGCCTATACCGCGAAAGAAGCGCTGGAGTGGGGCACCACCGGTGCTGGCCTGCGCGCCACCGGTATCGACTTCGACGTGCGTAAGGCTCGTCCTTACTCCGGCTACCAGAACTTCGATTTCGAAGTCCCGGTTGGCGGTGGCATCAGCGACTGCTACACCCGCGTTATGCTGAAAGTTGAAGAGCTGCGCCAGAGTCTGCGCATCCTTGAGCAGTGTCTGAAAAATATGCCAGCCGGCCCGTTCAAAGCGGATCATCCGCTGACTACGCCGCCGCCGAAAGAGCGCACGCTGCAGCATATCGAAACCCTGATCACTCACTTCCTGCAGGTTTCCTGGGGCCCGGTCATGCCGGCCAATGAATCCTTCCAGATGATTGAGGCAACGAAAGGGATTAACAGTTACTACCTGACCAGCGACGCTAGCACCATGAGCTATCGTACCCGTATTCGTACCCCGAGCTTTGCGCACCTGCAGCAAATTCCGGCGGCGATCCGCGGCAGCCTGGTTTCTGACCTGATTGTCTATCTGGGTAGTATCGATTTTGTAATGTCTGATGTGGATCGCTAACTATGCACGATAACCAACAAAACCAGGCTGAAGCTTTTGAGCTGAGTGCGGCAGAGCGTGAGGCGATTGAGCACGAGAAACACCATTACGAAGATGCCCGTGCGGCCTCTATCGAAGCGCTGAAAATCGTTCAGAAACAGCGCGGTTGGGTGCCAGATGGTGCCATCTACGCGATTGCTGACGTGCTGGGTATCCCGGCGAGCGATGTAGAAGGTGTGGCCACTTTCTATAGCCAAATATTCCGCCAGCCGGTTGGCCGCCACGTGATTCGCTACTGCGACAGCGTGGTTTGCCATATCACCGGTTACCAGGGCATTCAGTCGGCTATCGAAGCCAAACTGAACATCAAGCCGGGCCAGACTACGTTTGACGGCCGCTTTACCCTGTTGCCAACCTGCTGCCTGGGGAACTGCGACAAGGGGCCGACCATGATGATTGATGAGGACACTCACAGCCATCTGACGCCGGAAGCCATCCCTGACTTGCTGGAGCAGTATAAATGAAGACGATTATTCGTACTGCCGAAACCCATCCGCTGACCTGGCGTCTGCGCGATGACAAACAGCCGGTCTGGCTTGACGAATACCGTAGCAAAAACGGCTATGAAGGCGCGCGTAAAGCGCTGACCGGCATGGCGCCAGATGAAATCGTGACTGCGGTAAAAGACGCTGGCCTGAAAGGGCGCGGCGGCGCGGGCTTTTCCACCGGTTTGAAGTGGAGCCTGATGCCGAAAGACGAGTCCATGAACATCCGTTACCTGCTGTGTAACGCCGATGAAATGGAGCCAGGCACCTATAAAGACCGCCTGCTGATGGAGCAACTGCCTCACCTGCTGGTGGAAGGCATGCTGATTTCCGCTTTTGCGCTGAAAGCATACCGTGGATACATCTTCCTGCGTGGTGAGTACATCGAGGCGGCAGACCATCTGCGTCGCGCGATTGCCGAAGCCACCGAAGCGGGCCTGCTGGGTAAGAACATCCTGGGTTCCGGTTTCGATTTCGAACTGTTCGTACACACCGGAGCCGGGCGTTATATCTGCGGGGAAGAAACCGCGCTGATTAACTCCCTGGAAGGCCGTCGTGCGAACCCACGTTCTAAGCCACCGTTCCCGGCATCAAGCGGCGTTTGGGGTAAACCGACCTGTGTAAACAACGTCGAAACCCTGTGTAACGTCCCGGCTATTCTGGCTAACGGCGTGGAGTGGTATCAGGGCATTGGCGGCGGCATGAGTAAAGATGCCGGCACCAAACTGATGGGCTTCTCTGGCCGCGTGAAAAACCCTGGCGTCTGGGAATTGCCGTTCGGCACAACCGCTCGCGAAATCCTGGAAGAATACGCCGGCGGCATGCGTGATGGCCTGAAGTTTAAAGCCTGGCAGCCGGGTGGGGCGGGGACCGACTTCCTGACGGAAGCTCATCTCGACCTGCCGATGGAATTTGAAAGTATTGGTAAAGCAGGCAGCCGTCTCGGTACGGCGCTGGCAATGGCGGTTGACCATGAAATTGGTATGGTGCCGCTGGTGCGTAACCTGGAAGAGTTCTTTGCCCGTGAATCCTGCGGCTGGTGTACACCGTGCCGCGATGGTCTGCCGTGGAGCGTAAAAATCCTGCGCGCGCTTGAGCGCGGCGAAGGACAGCCGGGGGATATCGAAACCCTGGAGCAGCTTTGCCGCCATCTGGGTCCAGGTAAAACCTTCTGTGCCCACGCGCCGGGTGCCGTTGAGCCATTGCAGAGTGCGATTAAATATTTCCGCGACGAATTCGAAGCAGGCATTGCCAAACAGGATTACGGAAATCTGCGTGCCATTAATGGTATTCAGCCGAACCTGTTAAAAACGCGCTGGTGATAGACAGCTTTTCACCCTCACCCTAACCCTCTCCCTGAGGGAGAGGGGATAGACCGGTGATTTTCTCCCTCTCCTGGGGGAGAGGGCCGGGGTGAGGGCGAAGGTGGTTCGCACAAGAATTTTTGATTAACGCCTGAAGTTATTCAGGCCAACTGGAAGCATGCTGACTATGGCTACGATTCATGTAGACGGCAAAGAATACGAGGTCAACGGAGCAGACAACTTGCTGGAAGCTTGTCTCTCCCTCGGTCTTGATATTCCTTATTTTTGCTGGCATCCGGCGCTGGGCAGCGTCGGTGCTTGCCGCCAGTGTGCGGTGAAGCAATATCAGAACGCGGAAGACACTCGCGGTCGCCTGGTGATGTCCTGTATGACACCGGCCTCCGACGGGACCTTCATCTCTATTGATGATGGCGAAGCGAAACAGTTCCGTGAAAGCGTTGTGGAATGGTTGATGACTAACCACCCGCACGACTGTCCGGTCTGTGAAGAGGGCGGCAACTGCCACCTGCAGGATATGACCGTGATGACCGGTCATAGCTTCCGTCGCTACCGCTTTACCAAGCGTACTCACCGCAATCAGGATCTCGGTCCGTTCATCTCTCATGAAATGAACCGCTGTATCGCTTGCTACCGCTGCGTGCGTTACTACAAAGACTACGCAGACGGTAAAGACCTGGGCGTTTACGGCGCGCACGACAACGTCTACTTCGGTCGTCCGGAAGACGGCACGCTGGAAAGCGAGTTCTCCGGTAACCTGGTAGAAATTTGCCCGACCGGCGTATTCACCGACAAAACGCATTCCGAACGCTACAACCGTAAGTGGGATATGCAGTTCGCACCGAGCATCTGCCAGCAGTGCTCGCTGGGCTGTAACACCAGCCCGGGTGAACGTTACGGCGAACTTCGTCGTATCGAAAACCGCTACAACGGCACCGTGAACCACTACTTCCTGTGCGACCGCGGCCGTTTCGGTTATGGCTATGTGAACCTGAAAGACCGTCCGCGTCAGCCAATTCAGCGCCGTGGTGATGACCTCATTACCCTGAACGCCGAACAGGCAATGCAGGGTGCGGCGGATATCCTGCGTCAGTCGAAGAAAGTGATCGGCATCGGTTCTCCGCGCGCAAGCGTGGAAAGCAACTTTGCTCTGCGCGAGCTGGTTGGCGCTGAAAACTTCTACACCGGTATTGCGGCAGGTGAGCAGGCTCGCCTGCAGCTGATGCTGAAAGTGCTGCGTGACAGCGGCGTTCACACGCCTGCGCTGCGTGAAATCGAATCTTACGATGCGGTGCTGATCCTGGGCGAAGACGTTACCCAGACCGGCGCTCGTGCTGCTCTGGCTATCCGTCAGGCGGTCAAAGGCAAGGCGCGTGAAATGGCAGCGGCTCAGAAAGTGGCTGACTGGCAGATCGCCGCAATCCTGAACATCGGTCAGAACGCTAAGCATCCGCTGTTTGTCACCAACGTGGATAGCACTCGCCTGGATGATATCGCCGCATGGACTTACCGTGCGCCGGTTGAAGATCAGGCTCGCCTTGGTTTTGCGATTGCCAATGCGCTGGACATCAACTCTCCGGCGGTTGAACTGGATCGTGACCTGAAAAACAAAGTGGACGTTATCGTGCAGGCGTTGGCCGGTGCGAAGAAGCCCTTGATTGTTTCCGGGACGAACGCCGGTAGCGAAGCGGTGATTCAGGCGGCAGCCAACGTGGCTAAAGCGCTGAAGGGCCGCGGTGCAGACGTCGGCGTCACCATGATTGCTCGTGCGGTTAACAGCGTTGGCCTCGGCATGATCGGCGGTGGCTCTTTGGAAGAGGCTCTTAGCGAACTGGAAAGCGGCGCTGCCGATGCGGTAGTGGTGCTGGAAAACGACCTCCATCGCCATGCTTCCGCTGCCCGTGTAGATGCGGCGCTGAGTAAAGCCCCTCTGGTAATGGTTATTGACCATCAGCGCACGGCCATCATGGACAAAGCACACCTGGTACTTTCCGCGGCGAGCTTTGCAGAAAGCGACGGGACGGTGATCAACAACGAAGGTCGCGCCCAGCGTTTCTTCCAGGTTTATGACCCGGCTTACTACGACACCAGCGTGACGATGTTCGAAAGCTGGCGCTGGCTGCACTCGCTGCACAGCACCGTGCAGAGCCGTGACGTTGACTGGACGCAGCTTGACCATGTGATTGACGCCTGCGTGAAGGTATTGCCTCAGTTAGCCGGTATTAAAGATGCCGCGCCGGATGCTTCCTTCCGTATCAAAGGTCAGAAACTGTCCCGTTCTCCTATCCGTTCGAGCGGACGCACCGCTATGCGCGCCAATATCAGCGTGCACGAACCGCGTCAGCCGCAGGATAAAGACACGATGTTTGCCTTCTCAATGGAAGGGAACAACAGCCCGCTGGCCGACCGTCAGCAGATTCCGTTTGCCTGGGCTCCAGGCTGGAACTCCCCGCAAGCATGGAACAAATTCCAGGCCGAAGTGGGCGGTCATCTGCGCCACGGCGATCCGGGCGTGCGCCTGATCGAAGCCTCTGAAACGGGCCTGGACTACTTCACTTCCGTGCCGGATACCTTCCACGCGGAAGAGGGCAAATGGCGAATCGCGCCGTACTACCACCTGTTTGGTAGCGACGAGCTGTCCCAGCGTTCTCCTGTGTTCCAGAAGCGTATGGTTGAGCCTTACATCAAGCTGAACCCGGCCGATGCCGCGAAGCTTGGCGTTAACGCCGGAAGCCTGATCTCCTTCAGCTACGAAGGCCAGACGCTGAGTCTGCCGCTGCAGCTGTCCGAAGGTCTGGTTGCAGGGCAGGTTGGTTTGCCGATGGGGATGCCGGGGATTGCGCCAGTGCTTGCCGGT
Source organism: Cedecea sp. AS113 (assembly GCF_037152415.1). NCBI lineage: Bacteria > Pseudomonadati > Pseudomonadota > Gammaproteobacteria > Enterobacterales > Enterobacteriaceae > Cedecea > Cedecea sp. AS113. The sequence goes on along the minus strand of NZ_JBBCMI010000001.1, from coordinate 444,833 downwards.
GCTCGTCTTGAAAATCTGCAGGAGGCTGCGCAATGAGCTGGCTGACACCGGAAGTTATCGACATTCTGCTGAGCATCCTCAAAGCGGTTGTCATTCTACTGGTCGTGGTGACCTGTGGGGCATTCATGAGTTTCGGCGAACGTCGTCTGCTCGGTCTGTTCCAGAACCGCTACGGACCGAACCGCGTAGGCTGGGGTGGTTCACTCCAGCTGGTTGCGGACATGATCAAGATGTTCTTTAAAGAGGACTGGATCCCTAAGTTTTCTGACCGCGTGATCTTTACGCTTGCACCCATGATCGCGTTCACCTCGCTGCTGCTGGCCTTTGCTATTGTGCCGGTCAGCCCAAGCTGGGTGGTGGCGGATTTGAACATCGGGATCCTGTTCTTCCTGATGCTGGCGGGCCTGGCGGTGTACGCCGTGCTGTTCGCTGGCTGGTCCAGTAACAACAAATACTCCCTGCTTGGTGCGATGCGTGCTTCCGCGCAGACCCTGAGTTATGAAGTGTTCCTGGGGCTTTCCCTGATGGGCGTGGTGGCGCAGGCCGGTTCCTTTAATATGGCCGACATCGTCAACAACCAGGCACATCTGTGGAACATCATCCCGCAGTTCTTCGGCTTCGTGACCTTTGCGATTGCCGGCGTTGCGGTTTGCCACCGTCACCCGTTTGACCAACCGGAAGCCGAGCAGGAACTGGCCGATGGTTATCACATCGAATATTCCGGTATGAAGTTCGGTCTGTTCTTCGTCGGGGAATACATCGGCATCGTCACCGTTTCTGCACTGATTGTGACGCTGTTCTTTGGTGGCTGGCATGGCCCGTGGTTACCACCGTTCATCTGGTTCGCGCTGAAAACCGCGTTCTTCATGATGATGTTCATTTTGATTCGCGCCGCACTGCCTCGTCCACGTTATGACCAGGTGATGTCCTTCGGCTGGAAAGTTTGCCTGCCGCTGACGCTAATCAACTTGCTGGTGACCGCCGCGGTCATTCTTTACCAGGCACCATAAGGGGTGAAAAAACCATGACATTGAAAGAGTTAGTGGTTGGTTTCGGCACCCAGGTACGCAGTATCTGGATGATCGGCATGCACGCTTTCGCCAAGCGCGAAACCCGCATGTATCCGGAAGAACCAGTGTATTTGCCGCCGCGCTACCGTGGCCGTATCGTGCTGACGCGCGACCCGGACGGTGAAGAGCGCTGCGTTGCCTGTAACCTGTGTGCGGTAGCCTGCCCGGTAGGCTGTATTTCCCTGCAGAAAGCCGAGATGAAAGACGGTCGTTGGTATCCGGAGTTCTTCCGCATCAACTTCTCACGCTGCATCTTCTGTGGCCTGTGCGAAGAAGCCTGTCCAACCACCGCGATTCAGCTTACCCCGGACTTTGAGCTGGGTGAGTATAAGCGCCAGGATCTGGTGTACGAGAAAGAGGATCTGCTGATCTCCGGTCCGGGCAAATACCCGGAATATAACTTCTATCGGATGGCAGGTATGGCAATCGACGGCAAAGATAAGGGCGAAGCGGAAAATGAAGCTAAGCCTATCGACGTCAAAGGCCTGTTACCTTAAGGAGTCAGGAATGGAATTCGCTTTTTATATCTGCGCCATTGTGGCCGTCCTGACGACCCTTCGGACGATCACTCACACCAATCCAGTGCATGCGCTGCTGTACCTGATCATCTCGCTGCTGGCGATCTCCGGGGTGTTTTTCTCCCTCGGAGCTTACTTCGCCGGTGCGCTGGAGATCATCGTGTACGCCGGGGCTATCATGGTGCTGTTCGTCTTCGTGGTGATGATGCTTAACCTCGGTAACGCGGTTCAGCAGCAGGAACGCGAGTGGCTGAAACCGCAGCTGTGGATTGGGCCTGGCGTCCTGTCTGCAGTCCTGCTGGTGGTTCTGATTTACGCCATCCGCACCGTTAACGACCAGGGTATTGATGGCACGTCCATCGATGCGAAGCAGGTCGGTATCGCGCTGTTCGGGCCTTACGTACTGGCGGTGGAGCTGGCCTCCATGCTGCTGCTGGCGGGTCTGGTCGTTGCGTTCCACCTGGGTCGTGAAGACCGTGCCGGTGAGGTGCTGAGCAATCGCCCTGCTGACATGGCCGTGAGAAGAAAAACGGAGGAGAACGTATGATCCCGCTGCAACATGGACTGATCCTCGCCGCCATTCTGTTCGTGCTGGGACTGACCGGGCTGGTCATCCGCCGCAACCTGCTGTTCATGCTGATCAGCCTGGAAGTGATGATTAACGCCGCCGCGCTGGCCTTCGTGGTTGCCGGCAGCTACTGGGGCCAGGCTGACGGTCAGGTGATGTATATACTCGCGATTAGCTTAGCTGCTGCCGAAGCCAGTATTGGCCTCGCGCTGTTACTGCAGCTCCATCGTCGTCGCCAGAATCTGAATATCGATTCAGTAAGTGAGATGCGTGGATGAACCTTCTCTGGTTAACCATTGTTCTGCCATTGATTGGCTTTTTACTGTTGGCATTTTCCCGCGGCCGCTGGTCAGAAAACCTGTCCGCAACCATCGGGATGGGCTCTGTAGGTCTGGCGGCGGTAGTCACCGCCATTGCTGGGGTTGATTTCTTTAACAACGGGCAGCAGGCGTTCACTCAGCCGCTGTGGACCTGGATGGCGGTCGGTGATTTTAACATCGGCTTCAACCTGGTGCTGGACGGCCTGTCCCTGACCATGCTTTCTGTGGTTACCGGTGTCGGCTTCCTGATCCACATGTTCGCTTCCTGGTACATGCGCGGTGAAGAGGGTTATTCCCGATTCTTCGCCTACACCAACCTGTTCATCGCCAGCATGGTGGTTCTGGTCCTTGCCGACAACCTGCTGCTGATGTATCTCGGCTGGGAAGGCGTGGGCCTCTGTTCTTACCTGCTGATCGGTTTCTACTACACCGATCCGAAGAACAACGCGGCGGCAATGAAAGCGTTCGTGGTGACTCGCGTCGGGGACGTGTTCCTGGCCTTCGGCCTGTTCATCCTCTACAACGAGCTGGGCACGCTGAACTTCCGCGAAATGGTTGAGCTGGCACCGCAGCACTTCGCTGCCGGCAACCAAATGCTGACCTGGGCAACCCTTATGCTGTTAGGCGGTGCGGTCGGTAAGTCTGCACAGCTTCCGCTGCAAACATGGCTTGCGGATGCGATGGCGGGCCCAACCCCGGTTTCTGCGCTGATTCACGCGGCTACCATGGTTACCGCGGGCGTCTACCTGATTGCCCGTACCCATGGCCTGTTCCTGATGACCCCGGAAATTCTGCATCTGGTGGGTATCGTAGGTGCGATCACGCTGGTGCTGGCAGGCTTTGCCGCGCTGGTACAGACCGACATCAAACGCGTACTCGCTTACTCCACCATGAGCCAGATTGGCTACATGTTCCTGGCGCTGGGCGTGCAGGCGTGGGATGCGGCAATCTTCCACCTGATGACCCACGCGTTCTTTAAAGCGTTGCTGTTCCTGTCATCCGGTTCGGTGATTCTGGCGTGCCATCACGAACAAAACATCTTCAAGATGGGTGGGCTGCGTAAGTCTATTCCGCTGGTGTATGTCTGCTTCCTGGTTGGGGGCGCGGCGCTGTCCGCTCTGCCGCTGATTACCGCAGGCTTCTTCAGTAAAGATGAAATTCTTGCCGGTGCGATGGCGAACGGCCACATCAACCTGATGGTTGCGGGCCTGGTCGGGGCGTTTATGACCTCGCTCTATACCTTCCGCATGATTTTCATTACGTTCCACGGTGAAGAAAAAATTCACGCTCACGCAGGGAAGGGGATTACCCACCACCTGCCGCTGGTTGTTCTGCTGGTGCTGTCCACCTTCGTTGGCGCAATGATTGTGCCACCGCTGCGCGGCGTACTGCCGGAAACCACTGAACTTGCGCACGGCAGCGTGCTGACCCTGGAGATCATCTCCGGCGTCGTCGCCATTGCCGGTATCCTGATTGCCGCCTTCCTGTGGCTGGGTAAACGTACTCTGGTGACGTCGCTTGCGAACAGCGCACTGGGGCGTTTCTTCGGTACCTGGTGGTTCAATGCCTGGGGCTTCGACTGGCTGTACGACATGATTTTCGTCAAGCCATTCCTCGGTATTGCGTGGCTGCTGCGCCGTGACCCGCTGAATGCTTTGATGAACATTCCGGCAGTTCTCTCCCGCTTTGCTGGCCGCGGCCTGCTGGTGAGCGAGAACGGTTATCTGCGCTGGTATGTTGCGTCCATGAGCATCGGTGCCGTTGTAGTTCTCGGCCTGCTGCTGGTTCTGCGTTAACAGGATTTCTTCCATCCCCCTCTCTCTGTTGAGAGAGGGTCGGAGTGGGGCTTAATACCTCCTCTGGCGCTGGGAAGTGAGCGATGTTTAAGAATTATTTTGACTTAGGGACTCAAACGCCATGCTATTACCCTGGCTAATACTAATCCCCTTTATCGGCGGCTTCTTCTGCTGGCAGACCGAACGCTTCGGCGTGAAAGTGCCTCGCTGGATTGCGCTGATCACCATGGGGCTGACACTGGCACTGTCTCTGCAATTGTGGTTGCAGGGTGGCTATTCTCTGACGCAGTCGGCGGGTTTGCCGCAGTGGCAGTCAGAGTACATTCTGAAATGGATCCCACGTTTTGGCATTGATATTCACCTGGCGCTCGACGGTCTGTCGCTGCTGATGGTGGTGCTGACCGGCCTGCTTGGCGTGCTGGCAGTGCTCTGTTCCTGGAATGAAATCGAAAAATATCAGGGCTTCTTCCACCTCAACCTGATGTGGATCCTCGGCGGCGTTATCGGCGTGTTCCTTGCCATCGACATGTTCCTGTTCTTCTTCTTCTGGGAAATGATGCTGGTGCCGATGTACTTCCTGATTGCGCTGTGGGGCCACAAAGCCTCCGACGGGAAGACGCGTATTACCGCCGCGACCAAGTTCTTCATCTATACCCAGGCGAGCGGCCTGGTGATGCTGATTGCTATCCTGGGTCTGGTGTTTGTGCACTACAATGCGACCGGCGTGTGGACCTTTAACTATGCGCTGCTGCTGAAAACGCCGATGTCCCACGGTGTACAGTGGCTGCTGATGCTGGGCTTCTTTATCGCCTTTGCGGTAAAAATGCCGGTGGTTCCTCTTCACGGCTGGCTGCCGGATGCGCACTCCCAGGCACCAACGGCGGGTTCCGTTGACCTGGCAGGTATCTTGCTCAAAACTGCGGCTTACGGCCTGCTGCGTTTCTCTCTGCCGCTGTTCCCTGAAGCGTCTGCTGAATTTGCACCAATCGCCATGTGGCTGGGTGTCATCGGCATCTTCTACGGCGCGTGGATGGCCTTTGCCCAGACCGACATTAAACGCCTGATTGCTTATACCTCCGTTTCCCACATGGGCTTCGTGCTGATTGCTATCTACACCGGCAACCAGCTGGCTTATCAGGGTGCGGTGATTCAGATGATCGCTCACGGTCTGTCCGCGGCGGGTATGTTCATCATCTGTGGTCAGCTTTACGAGCGTCTGCACACGCGTGACATGCGCATGATGGGCGGCCTGTGGAACAAAATTAAATGGCTGCCTGGCCTGTCGATGTTCTTCGCTGTTGCCACTCTGGGTATGCCCGGGACCGGTAACTTCGTCGGTGAATTCATGATCCTGTTCGGCAGCTTCCACGTTGTGCCGGTCATTACCGTGATTTCAACCTTCGGTCTGGTCTTTGCCTCTGTTTACTCTCTGGCGATGCTGCACCGCGCGTACTTCGGGAAAGCTAAGAGCGAAATCAGCGATAAACAGCTGCCTGGCATGTCCATGCGCGAGTTCTTTATCATTCTGTTGCTGGTGGTGCTGTTAGTTCTGCTGGGCTTCTTCCCGCAGCCGATTCTGGATACTTCGCATTCTGCGATGAGCAATATTCAGCAGTGGTTTACCAGTTCACTTTCTACTACAAGGCCGTAATTCGCCATGACAATAACTCCTCAACATTTGATCGCGCTGCTACCGCTGTTGATCGTCGGATTGACGGTGGTGGTTGTGATGCTCTCCATTGCGTGGCGACGCGACCATTTTCTGAATGCGACGCTGTCGGTTATCGGCCTTAACGCCGCGCTGATTTCACTGTGGTTTGTCGGTCAGGCAGGGGCGATGGATGTCACCCCGCTGATGCGCGTTGACGGCTACGCCATGCTCTACACCGGGCTGGTACTGCTGGCGAGCCTGGCAACCTGTACCTTTGCTTATCCGTGGCTGCAGGGCTACACCGACAACCGCGAAGAGTTCTATCTGCTGGTCCTGATTGCTGCCCTGGGCGGTATTCTGCTGGCTAATGCGAACCACCTCGCGGCGCTGTTCCTCGGCATTGAGCTGATCTCTCTGCCGCTGTTCGGTCTGGTTGGCTACGCCTTCCGCCAGAAGCGTTCTCTGGAAGCGAGCATCAAGTACACCATTCTGTCAGCGGCGGCATCGTCCTTCCTGCTGTTCGGTATGGCGCTGGTATACGCTGATTCCGGTAGCCTGTCGTTTGTTAGCCTCGGCAAGAGCCTGGCGGACAACATGCTGCACGAACCTCTGCTGCTGGCGGGCCTGGGTCTGATGATCGTCGGTCTTGGCTTCAAGCTTTCTTTGGTGCCGTTCCACCTGTGGACCCCAGACGTATACCAGGGCGCGCCTGCCCCGGTTTCCACCTTCCTGGCAACCGCCAGCAAAATCGCCATCTTTGGCGTGGTGATGCGTCTGTTCCTGTACGCCCCAGTGGGCAACAGCGAAGCGGTTCGCGTCGTGCTGGGTATTATCGCCTTCGCGTCAATCCTGTTCGGTAACCTGATGGCGCTGAACCAGTCCAACATCAAGCGTCTGCTGGGCTACTCTTCCATCGCGCACCTTGGTTACCTGTTAGTGGCACTGATTGCGCTGCAAACCGGCAATATGTCGATGGAAGCGGTAGGCGTTTACCTGGCGGGTTACCTGTTCAGCAGCCTGGGTGCATTCGGCGTGGTTAGCCTGATGTCCAGCCCGTACCGTGGCCCGGATGCCGACTCGCTGTTCTCCTACCGCGGTTTGTTCTGGCACAAGCCGGTGCTTTCTGCGGTGATGACCGTGATGATGCTTTCCCTGGCAGGTATCCCAATGACCCTGGGCTTCATCGGCAAGTTCTACATCATTGCCGTGGGCGTTCAGGCTCACCTGTGGTGGCTGACCGGCGCCGTGGTTCTGGGCAGCGCCATCGGCCTGTACTACTACCTGCGCGTGACCGTGAGTCTGTACCTGAGCGCACCTCAGCAGCTTAACCGCGACACCCCATCTAACTGGGCGTTGACTGCGGGCGGCGTGGTGGTGCTGATCTCCTCCCTGCTGGTGCTGTTGCTCGGTATTTATCCGCAGCCGCTTATCAGCCTGGTGCAGCTGGCGCAGCCGCTGATGTAATCGGGTTAACAAGACAGTTCAAAACCGCCACTTGCTGGCGGTTTTTTTATGGGCTTAGTTTTTGGCTAGCTCGAGGATAAAATCCAGAAAACAGCGGGTGCGTGCGGCGGGATTGATACGTGAAGGGTAGTAAGCATAAAGCGGAAAACGCTCGTCCGGCCAGTCGGGAAATAAATCCACCAACAGTCCCTGTTTCACAAGATCGTCAGAGCCAAACGTCATCATCTGGGCAATCGCGTGCCCGCTCAGGCAGGCCTCATGCAAAGTGCGGGCGTCGTTCAGCGTCAGGCGCCCGCTGACCGGGACTTTAATCACTTCTCCTTTACGATGAAACTCCCATTCAAACGGCCTGCCGGTTTCCGGATCGCGGAAATGAATGCAGGTATGCCCCAATAGCGCCTGTGGTGTTTCAGGCCTGCCGTGCCGCGCCAGATAGGCCGGGGTAGCAACCGTCATGATGCGAGTTTCCAGCAGCTTGCGTGCCACCAGCGTGCTATTTCGAGGGACGCCAAAACGAACAGCCAGATCGAAACCATCACCAATCATATCCCCCAGCCGATCGCTTGTGACCAGATCCAGTTCAAGATCGGGATAGCGGGACATAAACGTTTCCAGTTGAGGCCCCAGGATCAGGCTAGAGAAGAACGGATCGATGTTGACCCGAAGTCTGCCGGTAATGGCTTTAGTAGCGAGCGACGCGGTGCTGGTCACATCTTCCAGCGCGGCCAGCAGCGGCAGGATCTGACGATAAAACGCTTTGCCTTCAACGGTCAATGCCACTGCGCGGGTGGTGCGGTCAAAAAGGCGGATGCCGAGGCGTTTCTCCAGGCGGGCAATCGCCCGGCTGACCCCCGGCGGTGACATATTGATCACCTCCGCGGCGGCGGCAAATGTGCCGCTTTCCACTACGGCGGTAAACACGGACAGACCATCAAAGGTCCGATCGTTAAAAATCATATTAGTGCTCCGCAGTCATCAGTGAATTGTCTTAGGTGCTATCGATACAACATAGCTGCATCCGCATAATGCCGTCCACACCCTGCGGGGGATCTCAAACTGGAGAAACATTATGTTCGCAATTACAGGTATTACCGGACAAGTTGGCGGTGCGCTGGCAGAAGCATTGCTTGCTCAAGGGCATGAGATTCGGGCCGTCGTCCGCTCTGAAGCTAAGGGACAGCCCTGGGCACAGCAGAGCGCAGACGTTGCGCTGGCTGAAATGCACGATGGCGAAGCGCTGGCACAGGCCTTCAGCGGAGCCGAAGCGGTCTTTATCCTGCTGCCGCCGGTGTTCGATCCTTCCGGCGATTTTGCTGAGCCGCGTGCAAATATTGCGGCCATCAGGCACGCTCTGCAGGCGGCACGTCCACAGCACGTAGTTTGCCTTTCAACCATCGGGGCGCAGGCCACCCAGCCAAATCTGCTGAACGCATTAGGAATGATGGAAAAAGAGCTCACGGATGTTTGTGATTCCGTCGCGTTCCTCCGCGCGGGCTGGTTTATGGAGAACTTCCTCTGGGATGTAGAAAGTGCCAAAGAGACCGGGACTATCTACAGCCACCTGCAGCCGCTTGAGCGCGTTATCCCAATGATTGCGACAGTCGATATCGGCCAGCTTGCCGCCGAATTATTGACTCAGCCAGAATCAGGCACCCGGATTGTGGAACTGGAAGGACCGCAGCGCTACAGCCCGCAGCTGGCAGCCGAAGCGTTCTCTCAAGTTTTGGGGCGGCCGGTAACGGTAAAAGCCGTGCCGCGGGAAAACTGGGAGGCAGATTTCCTTGCTCAGGGCATGAAAAACCCGCTCCCACGCATGCAGATGCTGGACGGCTTTAACGAAGGCTGGATTGATTTCACCGGCGACACGGTGAAAGGTGCCACGCCTCTGGAAACTGTGCTAAAACAGTTGCTTGAGCGGCACCAGTAATCCGTCAGGTGGCGCCTGAATCAAAAGGAGTTTTTCAATGCTTAACTGGCAGGATTTACACCATTCTGAACTGAGCGCCACCGACCTTTATGCCCTTTTGGCCCTGCGCTGCGAAGTCTTTATTGTTGAGCAGCGTTGTGCATATCTGGATGTTGATGGTGAAGACTTGGTGGGAGAGAACCGCCATATCCTCGGCTGGCGGGACGGCAAACTGATTGCCTATGCCCGCATTCTAAAGAGTGACAACGAGCTGGAGCCGGTGGTCATTGGCCGGGTTATTGTTGATGCGTCGGTGCGCGGCGAAAAGCTTGGGCAACAGCTCATGACTCAGGCGCTTGCCGCCTGCCAGCGCCAATGGCCTGACCGTGTAATTTACCTGGGCGCTCAGGCGCATTTACAGGCGTTTTATGCCCAGTTCGGCTTCTACCCGGTCACCGAAGTGTATGACGAAGATGGTATCCCGCATATCGGGATGGCCAACGGCTAACGCAGGCGAAATCAGCTCCGGTTGTCTATAGTTAGCGGACGAGGAATTTTTTAACACGGAGAACAGTGATGCAACCGTATGAATCTCGTCTCGATGATGACCTCGCACTTTTAAGCGACACGCTTGAAGAAGTGCTTCGCGCCTCCGGCGACCCGGCTGACCAGAAGTACATTGAGCTAAAGGAAAAGGCCGAGCAGGCGCTGAATGACGTCAAAGCACGCATCAGCAACGCTTCCGACACTTACTATTACCGCACCAAAAAAGCGGTCTACCGCGCCGATGATTACGTGCATGAAAAGCCCTGGCAGGGTATTGGCATCGGGGCTGCAGTCGGGTTGGTGGTTGGGCTTTTGCTTCGCCGATAATCTTGACCGCGCCTGCAAATGGCAAATAAAAAATCTTACCCCCTGGGTAGGATTTTTTTTTGTGGGAACGACCACGTATAATCAGGGGTTTTTACGGGGCGTGAGGTAAACGTGAATTCAGTAGCCGTCGCACTGCAGCAAATGCAGCAGGAATTAGCAGGGGAATTTGCGGATAAGCCGGGCCTTCAGCGCCTGTGCGTGCCGGTCACGCTGAGTGACGCCTCCGATCCTCTCGCCTGGCTCACGGCTCAGTCACGTTATCCCCAATTTTACTGGCAGCAGCGTAACGGTAACGAAGAAGTGGCTGCCCTGGGGGCATTGCTGAGTTTTTCTGCGTTGGAAGACGCCCAGGCTTTTCTGCAGTCCTACCCGGAACAGCCTTTCCTGCGCGTCTGGGGATTAAATGCCTTTGATCCGTCCCACGGTTTTCTTTTTCTCTCGCGGCTGGAATGGCGGCGAGTAGGGGGGGAGGCGTTTCTTTGGCTGCATCTGTACAGCGAAACTTCCTTGAAGCAGGATGCGTTGGCGGCTGCGGCTTTTATTGAGCAGCTTCTGCCGGCGAAACTTCTCCCGCAGCTCAATCTCAAATGCCTGGGTGAAAGCCATCTGCCGGAGCAGCCCGAATGGAACCGCCTGGTGGATCAGGCCGTCAGCGCCATCAGCCAGAAAGCGCTGGATAAAGTCGTGCTCGCCCGGGCCACCGATCTGGCGTTTTCTTCCCCGGTTTCTGCCGCAGGATTCATGGCCGCCAGCCGCCGGGTGAACCTGAACTGCTACCATTTCCTGATGGCGTTTGATGCGAAAAATGCCTTTCTTGGCTCCAGCCCGGAACGCCTGTGGCGAAGAATCGACGATGCGCTGCGAACGGAGGCCCTGGCCGGAACGGTAGCTAACCACCCGGACGATGCTCAGGCCGCTACACTAGGCCAGTGGCTGCTGAAAGATGACAAAAACCAGCGTGAAAATATGCTGGTGGTCGAAGACATCTGCCAGCGCTTACAGGCTGCGGTTGGTGCACTGGATGTGCTGCCGCCGCAGGTTATGCGGCTGCGCAAAGTGCAGCATTTGCGTCGCTGCATCTGGACGCAGCTGAAGCGTCAGGACGATGCGCTTTGCCTTAAACAGCTGCAGCCTACCGCCGCCGTGGCGGGGTTACCGCGTGAGCTGGCTCGGGCATTTATTGCCGCGAATGAGCCTTTTGCGCGTGAATGGTACGCAGGTTCGGCGGGTTATCTGTCCCGCCATCAAACGGAGTTTTGTGTGGCGCTGCGCTCGGCAAAAGTGAGCCATACCGGCGTTCGTCTTTATGCCGGGGCGGGCATTGTCGCCGGCTCGGTTGCCGCAGAAGAGTGGCAGGAAATTGAAAACAAAGCGGCCGGTTTGAAGACGTTACTGATCGGCAGTGGTAACTGAATAAGCTATTCACGACGCAAATCAATTTAACCCTTGCCATAGTATTTATAATCGAAAGTCGAAATTGACTGCGGACAATATTATGTCGATAAGCTCATTTAACCGCCGCTGGGCGGGCGTCATACTCGAAGCATTAACCCGACATGGGGTGCGGCATGTGTGTATCGCGCCCGGCTCCCGCTCCACGCCGCTGACGCTCAGCGCGGCGGAAAACCGCAGTTTCATTTGCCATACTCACTTTGATGAACGGGGCCTGGGCCATCTGGCGCTTGGGCTGGCAAAGGCCAGCGGCGAGCCGGTGGCAATCATTGTCACCTCCGGCACCGCCGTGGCCAATCTTTATCCCGCCGTGATAGAAGCCGGATTGACCGGCGAAAAGCTGATTTTGCTGACGGCAGATCGCCCGCCCGAACTTATCGACTGTGGTGCGAACCAGGCGATTCGCCAGCCGGGACTGTTTAACTCCCATCCTTCCGCTGCACTCAATCTGCCTCGCCCAACGCATGATATTCACGCCAGCTGGCTGGTCTCTGCCATTGACAGCGCCGTCGGCCAGCTCAACGGGGGCGCACTGCATATCAATTGCCCCTTTGCTGAGCCACTTTATGGCGCGCCGGACGATACCGGCGTCGACTGGCAAAACCAGCTTGAAGGCTGGTGGGAAGGCAACACGCCCTGGCTGCGTGAAGTGCACGACAATGCCGTGCCGAAGCAAAGAGACTGGTTCTTCTGGCGGCAAAAACGCGGCGTGGTAGTGGCCGGACGGCTTTCTGCCAGCGAAGGTGAGCAGGTCGCGGCCTGGGCGCAAATGCTTGGCTGGCCGCTTATCGGCGATGTGCTTTCACAGACTGGACAGCCTCTGCCGTGTGCGGATCTGTGGCTAAGCAATAGCCAGGCCGTGACTTGTCTTGAACAGGCGCAAATTGTCATCCAGTTTGGCGGCAGTCTGACCGGAAAACGGGTTCTTCAGTGGCAGGCCGCCTGCAGGCCGGAAGAGTACTGGCTGGTGGACAAGCAGCCCGGGCGTCTCGATCCTGCCAACCACCGTGGCCGCCGTCTGGTTGCCAGCGTTGAAGCCTGGCTGGAAAAACATCCGGCAGAAAAACGCCTGCCCTGGGCCGAAGCGCTAACGTCTCTGGCCTGGCAGACGCTGGAAAAGGTTGAGCAAGGAACCCGAGAATTTGGTGAGGCACAGGTTGCACAGCGCCTGTCACAGCTGCTGCCGGAAGGCGGTCAGCTGTTTGTTGGCAACAGTTTAATTGTGCGTTTGATAGATGCTTTTGCCCAGCTTCCCGTGGGGTATCCGGTGTACAGCAATCGAGGGGCGAGCGGCATTGATGGCCTGCTGTCAACCGCCGCAGGCGTTCAGCGGGCAACGGCGCGCTCCACGCTCGCGATAGTCGGCGACATTTCGGCGCTCTATGATCTTAATGCCCTTGCACTGCTGCGTCACGCCTCGGCACCGTTTGTGCTGCTGGTGGTCAACAATAACGGTGGCCAGATCTTCTCACTTTTGCCGACGCCTGCCGAAGAGCGTGAGCGTTTTTACTGTATGCCGCAAAACGTGAACTTCTCCCACGCAGCCGCCATGTTTGAGTTGGGGTATCAGAACCCTGAAAACTGGCAGGCGCTTGAAGAGGCCGTTCGTCGGGCCTGGTTGCGCCCTGGCGCGACGGTGATTGAAATTAGCGTGCCGGAAACCGCCGGCGCTCAGACGCTGCAGCATTTGCTGGCCCTGGTTAGCCAGGCATGATCCTTCATGCCGCGGCGCATTCGGGCCACCGTTCAACTCTGCCACACATAGTCTGGCTGCACGGTTTTCTTGGTAGCCATCATGAGTGGCAGGCGCTTAAGCCGCACTTTTCCGACTGGCCGCAGCTGTGCGTGGACCTGCCCGGCCACGGTGGTTCCACCGATCTTCACGTGCAGAGTTTTGCCGAGGTTGATAACGCGTTACGAAATACCCTCAAACATCACGGTATAAATCACTATTGGCTCGTGGGCTACTCCCTGGGCGGGCGCATCGCGATGTATCACGCCAGTCGGGCTGAGTCGAAAGGGCTGCGTGGCCTGGTGGTAGAAGGCAGTCATCCTGGCCTGATAAGTGGGGCAGATCGCGAGGCGAGAGCGCTGAACGATGCCCGCTGGGCGCAGCGTTTGATGCACGAAGATATCCAGACCGTGTTGAACGACTGGTATCAGCAGCCTGTTTTCCGTTCCCTCAGCCGCGCGCAACGCACTGACTTAGTCGCCCTGCGTGCGCAAAACAATCCCGAGACGCTAGCCCGGATGCTTGAGGCAACGTCGCTTTCCCGACAGCCCGATTTACGTGAGCCACTTGGCCAGCTAGCCGCGCCGTTTCATTTTATTTGCGGTGAACGAGACGAAAAGTTTCGCGCCGTTGCCGCCGAGCTTAACTGTTCTCTGGCTATTATTTCCGGGGCAGGACACAACGCCCACCGTGAAGCTCCCGCCGCGTTTAGTTCCGCTCTGTTAACCCTCTTTCGTCAATATGACCTGTAAGGATCTTTCATGATTTATCCTGATGAACAAATGCTTTATGCCCCGATTGAATGGCTGGATTGCTCCGAAGGTTACACCGATATTCGCTACCACAAATCCAGCGACGGTATCGCCAAAATCACCATCAACCGCCCGGAAGTGCGTAATGCGTTTCGTCCGCTGACCGTCAAAGAGATGATCAATGCCCTGGCCGATGCGCGTTATGACGACAACATTGGCACCATTATTCTGACCGGCGAAGGAGAAAAAGCCTTCTGTGCGGGCGGTGACCAAAAAGTGCGTGGTGACTACGGCGGCTACCAGGACGCAAGCGGCGTACATCACCTGAACGTGCTCGACTTCCAGCGCCAAATTCGCACCTGCCCTAAGCCAGTTGTGGCGATGGTGGCGGGTTTCTCCATCGGCGGCGGCCATGTGCTGCACATGATGTGTGACCTGACTATCGCGGCGGAAAACGCCGTATTTGGCCAGACTGGCCCGAAAGTTGGTTCTTTCGACGGCGGCTGGGGCGCTTCCTACATGGCGCGTATTGTCGGCCAGAAAAAAGCTCGTGAAATTTGGTTCCTGTGCCGCCAGTACGATGCGAAAGAAGCGCTGGATATGGGCCTGGTGAATACCGTTGTACCGATTGCCGATCTGGAAAAAGAGACGGTTCGCTGGTGCCGTGAAATGCTGCAGAACAGTCCGATGGCGCTGCGTTGCCTGAAAGCGGCGCTGAATGCTGACTGCGACGGTCAGGCGGGGCTGCAAGAACTTGCCGGGAACGCCACGATGCTGTTCTACATGACCGAAGAAGGTCAGGAAGGGCGCAACGCGTTTAACCAGAAGCGTCAGCCGGACTTCAGCAAATTTAAACGGAATCCGTGATGCGGAGCGCGGCGCTGTGGCGCTTTCAAATCCCGATGGAGGCTGGCGTAGTGCTTCGCGACCAGCGTCTCAAATTTAGAGATGGGCTTCTGGTGCGCCTGACAGTGGGCGAACGCAGCGGATGGGGCGAAATTTCCCCTCTGCCGGGATTTAGCCAGGAAACACTCGTGGAGGCTCAGGCGCAGGTCGACCGCTGGCTTGAACAGTGGCTGGCAGATGAATCGACTCCGTTACCCGAGTTGCCGTCGGTCGCTTTTGGCTTGAGTTGTGCGCTGGCTGAGGCTGAAGGTACGCTGCCACAGGCCGCTGACTACCGCGCCGCCCCGCTGTGCACCGGCGACCCCGACGAGCTGATCCTGGCACTGGCAGAAATGTCGGGCGAAAAAATCGCGAAGGTGAAAGTGGGGCTGTACGAGGCCGTTCGCGATGGCATGGTGGTTAATTTATTGCTTGAAGCCGTGCCTGAACTTCGTCTGCGTCTGGATGCTAACCGCAGCTGGACCCCGCTCAAAGCGCAGCAGTTCGCTAAATACGTCAACCCGGATCATCGCTCGCGCATCGATTTTATTGAAGAGCCGTGCAAAACCCGCGAGCAGTCCCGAGAGTTCAGCCGGGATACGGGAATTGCAATTGCCTGGGACGAAAGCCTGCGGGAGGCTGATTTTACTTTCACCGCTGAGCCGGGCGTTTCAGCAGTGGTGATCAAACCGACGCTTACCGGTAGCCTGAACAAAGTGCGTGAGCAGGTTGCGGCGGCACATTGTCTGGGGCTGAAAGCGGTGATCAGTTCCTCCATTGAGTCCAGCCTCGGTTTGACTCAACTGGCCCGCATCGCCGCCTGGCTCACGCCGGGAACCCTGCCTGGGCTGGATACTTTATCCCTGATGCAATCTCAGCTTGAGCGCAGCTGGCCCGGCAGCCCTCTGCCGTGTGTTACCGTGGACGGACTCGAGCGTATTCGATGATCTTTCCCGACTGGCCGTGGCGTCACTGGGCCGATGCCAGGAGCACAAGTGTTGCGCTCCGTCTCGACGATGAACTATTAACCTGGCAAACGCTGTGCCAGCGCGTGGATACGCTGGCGGGAGGTTTTCGCCAGCAAGGAGTAAAAGAAGGCGATGGCGTTGCGCTTAAAGCGAAAAATGGCCCGCAAACGCTGCTTGCCTGGCTGGCGTTATGGCAGTGTGGGGCGCGCATTCTGCCGTTAAATCCTCAGTTGCCTGATAGTTTGCTGGCGCAGCTTTTACCGTCGATGACGCTGAGCTACGGGTTAACTTTGACCGACAGCGAACCTCTGCCGGATGTGGTTCCATTATCGCTGACTAGTGCACTTGCCTGGCACGAAAGCTGGCAGCCGATGCGTCTGGCTTCCATGACGCTGACTTCTGGTTCAACCGGGTTACCCAAAGCAGCGGTGCATACATTCTCGGCCCACCTTGCCAGCGCGGCGGGTGTCCTGGCGATGATGCATTACGGCCCCGACGATAGCTGGCTTTTATCTTTACCGCTGTTTCACGTTTCCGGGCAGGGGATCCTCTGGCGCTGGCTGTATGCCGGCGGCCAGTTGGCGATATCAAGCGCGCAATCGATAAACGAGGCGTTGCATGGCTGTACCCACGCTTCATTAGTGCCCACACAACTGTGGCGGCTGCTGGAAAAACAGGAACCTCTGGCGTTGCGTGAAGTGCTCCTTGGCGGGGCGGCTATCCCCGTTGAACTGACGCAGCAGGCGGAAGCACGAGGAGTGCGTTGCTGGTGTGGTTATGGGCTCACCGAGCTGGCCTCTACGGCTTGCGCCAAACGCGCCGACGGTCAGCCAGATGTGGGGGCTCCATTGCCAGGCCGGAAGGTAAAAATCGTCGATGAAGAAGTGTGGATACAGGCGAATAGCCTGGCCAGCGGCTACTGGCGGGACGGGCAACTTATTCCTCTGGTGAATGAACAGGGCTGGTTTGCTACCCGCGATAGGGGCGTTTTGCATTCGGGCCGCCTGACGATTGTCGGGCGTCTTGATAACCAGTTTTTCAGCGGCGGGGAGGGCATCCAGCCGGAGGAGGTTGAGCGGGTAATTGCCGCGCATCCAGCGGTTCAGCAGGTGTTTGTGGTGCCGGTGGACGACGTTGAATTTGGCCAGCGGCCCGTTGCCGTGGTTGAGATAAGTGCCGGATGTGAGTTTAACGACATTGCCGCCTGGCTTGACGGAAAACTGCCCCGTTTTCAGAGGCCTGTGCGCTGGCTGGCGCTGCCGCAGGAGTTAAAACAGGGCGGGATTAAAATCTCCCGCCGCAGGCTGACAGAGTGGGCAGCAGGGGCATAACCCCTGCAAGGTATTACTTATTGTTCTTCAGTGCCTGAAGTGCATTCGCTACCCCGGCACCGTATTCAGGATGTACCTGGCTGAACAGGCAAATCTGACGGTTCTGAATGCTTTCCGGGACATCTTTCATCTCACCCGCAATCCGCACAAACATACGCTGATGCTCTTCATCGCTCAGCAGGTTATACAGCGCGCGCGGCTGGCTGAAGTAGTCGCTATCTTCGCGATGGTTCCAGTGGTCGGCTGCGCCTTCCAGGCTCAACGGCGGCTCGCTGAAATCTGGCTGTTCCTGGAAAACGTTAAAGCTGTTTGGCTCGTAGGTTGCGCCATTGCCGCTGTTGCCGTCCACCCGCATGGCTCCGTCGCGGTGGTAGTTGTGGAACGGGCATTTTGGCGCGTTCACCGGAATTTGATGATGGTTCACGCCCAGGCGGTAGCGGTGTGCGTCACCGTAGGAGAACAGGCGACCCTGCAACATGCGATCGGGTGAGAAACCAATGCCCGGTACGACGTTGGCCGGGGACATCGCCACCTGTTCAACGTCAGAGAAGTAGTTTTCCGGGTTGCGGTTCAGTTCCAGCACGCCCACTTCTATCAGTGGATAGTCGCCGTGTGGCCAGACTTTGGTCAGATCAAACGGGTTGTATGGCGTTTGTGACGCTTCGGCTTCCGGCATAATTTGCACGAACAACGTCCAGCGAGGGAAATCACCAGCCTCAATGGATTCGTACAGATCGCGCTGGGAGCTTTCGCGGTCCTCTGCAATCAGGCGGCTGGCTTCATCATCCATCAGGTTCTCAATACCCTGCTGGGATTTGAGGTGGAACTTCACCCAGAAACGCTGATTGTCGCTATTGATAAAGCTGAAGGTATGGCTGCCAAAACCGTGAATGTGACGATAAGAGCGCGGTAAGCCACGGTCGCTGAAATCAATGGTCAACTGATGAAGGGCTTCCGGCAGGTGCGAGAAGAAATCCCATTTATACGTAGGGTTACGCAGGTTGGTGCGTGGATCGCGTTTGACGACGTGGTTCAGGTCGGGGAATTTCAGCGGGTCACGGAGATAGAACACCGGCGTGTTGTTGCCCACCAGGTCCCAATTGCCCTCCTCGGTATAGAATTTCATGGAAAAGCCGCGAATATCTCGTTCGGCATCCGCCGCGCCGCGCTCACCGGCCACGGTGGAAAAGCGCAGGAACAGCTCAGTTTTTTTGCCGATTTCTGAGAATAATTTTGCCCGGGTGTAGCGGGTGATGTCATGCGTCACGGTGAAATGACCAAACGCGCCGGAGCCTTTAGCGTGCATGCGGCGCTCAGGGATCACTTCGCGGTCAAAGTGGGCAAGTTTTTCAAGGAACCAGACGTCCTGAAGTAGCATCGGGCCTCTCGGGCCTGCGGTAGCAACATTGTTGTTGTTTACAACGGGAGCGCCTGCGCCGGTTGTTAATCCTTTCTTGCTCATTAATGCCTCCTTGGGAGCCAGGTTTCACAGTAAAAAAGCGTTTATTTAAATCCACTTTTTTACTGTGTTTATTATTCACCTGCTCAATGTGTCATTTCGCGCTACCCGGCTGCATTGATCTTGTCACACAAAAAGGCGTCTTTTCATTTTCTTACAATCAAGGAAATATTGGCATTTTCCAGCGCGTTAATAAGATAATGCGCCACGCCATCCAATGGCATTTTTAAGGGCAGCCCTTTTTCTTTTTCAGGAACCAAGGAATGAATAAATTACTTTTAGCCGGCGGCGCGGGTTTGCTGCTGGTTTCCGCAGGTGCCAGCGCAATTGGCGTGAGTGCTGAAGTCGGCAAAGAATACACTAACCTCGGCGTGGGTTTTGGCACCGAAAGCAGCGGCATCGCGGTAACCGGTAACTATGCGCATAACGACGACAACGGTGATACCGTAGGCCTTGGCCTCGGTTTTAATATTCCTCTGGGGCCGATGATGGCAACCGTAGGCGGTCGTGGCGTTTACCTGCACGCAAAAGATCGCAAAGAAGGTTATGCGCTTGCGGCGGGTGGCGGTTTGAGATGGCCAATCACTTCTGACATTGCCATTTTTGGCGATTACTACTATTCCC
Source organism: Cedecea sp. AS113 (assembly GCF_037152415.1). NCBI lineage: Bacteria > Pseudomonadati > Pseudomonadota > Gammaproteobacteria > Enterobacterales > Enterobacteriaceae > Cedecea > Cedecea sp. AS113. Next base: position 425,464 of record NZ_JBBCMI010000001.1, on the reverse strand, counting down.
CGGACTCTCTGTCCAGCAGCGTGAAGGACTACAAAGAGGCCAGCGCCGGTGCAAGCTGGAACTTTATGCGTCCGTTTTCAGCGCAAGTGGGTTACCGCTATATTAGCCTTGGCGGCAAAGACGGCGATCGTACCGACACCGTGGCCGACGGTCCGTATGTGGGCGTGAGCGCCAGCTTCTAATCCATTAACGCGGCTTTTAGCCGCGTTAATGTTGCAGACAAAGAGGAAAAAAGCGTGGTTTTTCCCTCTTTGCGGTTATCAGCCGAAAATCAATGAATTGATTTTCCGTTTTTTGACGAATCCTTTGGCGTTTTTTCTATGCCCAGAGGTTGGTCAGTAGTCTAAGCGCGGCTTTTAGCCGCGTTTTTTATGTCTGCCGTTCTTTGGTGCCTGCGCTATAGTGGGGCGTTCCCCTGCTGCGGAGTAAAAGATGTTAAAAGTAGAAATGTTGTCCACCGGCGACGAAGTGCTGTACGGGCAAATTACCGATACCAATGCGGCCTGGCTTGCCGACTATTTCTTTCACCAGGGTTTACCCATGTCGCGCCGCAATACGGTCGGCGACAGTCTGCCTGACCTGGTTGCCGTGCTGAAAGAGCGCAGCCACGAAGCGGATGTGCTGATTGTTAACGGCGGCCTGGGACCAACCAGCGATGATTTAAGCGCGCTGGCGGCGGCGACGGCGGCGGGCGTTGAGCTGGTCGAGCACGCGGAATGGTTAACCTATATGGAGCAGTTTTTTGCCGAGCGCGGGCGAGTGATGGCGCCGAGTAACCGCAAGCAGGCGCAAATCCCGGCTAACAGTGAAATGATCGACAATCCCGTCGGCACCGCCTGCGGCTTTGCATTGACCTTAAACCGCTGCCTGATGTTTTTCACTCCCGGCGTACCGTCAGAGTTTAAGGCTATGGTGGACAAACAAATCATGCCCCGGCTGCGTGAACGTTTTACCCTCCCTGAACCGCCGATATGCCTGCGTTTAACGACTTTTGGACGCTCAGAGAGCGAGCTGGCGCAATCGCTTGATCCGCTGGCGCTGCCGCAGGGCGTGGTGATGGGCTATCGCTCATCGATGCCGATCATTGAGCTTAAACTTACCGGCCCGGCCGGCCAGCGTGAAGCGATGGAGGCCGTCTGGCCGGAAGTCCGCCGCGTGGCAGGTGAGAGTCTGATTTTTGAGGGCACCGAAGGGCTTCCAGCACAAATAGCGCGCCGCCTGGGCGAACGCTCCCTGACTCTGGCCGTGAGCGAACAGTTCACCGGAGGCCTGCTGACGCTGCAGTTAAACCGGGCGCAGGCCGTGCTCCGGGCGAGCCGCGTTTTACCGCAGGCACCTGAAACATTGGCTGAGGCATTAGCGTCCAGCGCAGAATGGCGCCTGAATCAACAGAGCGATCTGGCCCTGGTGATTTCGGGCGAAGAAGATCAGCAGATAAATTTTGCGATCTCCACGCCAGACGGCACTTTTGGCCTGGCCGTGAAGTTTGGCACCAGCCGCCACGCGCTGGCAATACGCCAGGAAGTTTGCGCCATGATGGCGCTGAACGTGCTGCGCCGCTGGTTCAACGGCCAGCCGCTGGAAAGCGAACACGGCTGGATTAAGGTCGTAGAGTCAGTCAGCCTTTAACCTTCAGGCGAGCGCCCGAGCAAGTAGCGTGATCGGGTGCTCGCAGCGTTTGCTGGTCGACATTTCTATCTGCCATTTACAGGTTTCGCAGTCCGTCACCACCAGGTCTACGCCACTCTCTTCTATTTGCTGGAACAGCGGGGCGCCAATTTGCTGGGAAGTCGGGTAATTTTCCTTTTTAAACCCATAGGTCCCGGCAATGCCGCAGCACTGGGAGTCCAGCATCACCAGTTCCACGCCGGGAATGCGGCGTAACAGCTCAATGGAATAGAGCGTCCAGCCCATTTTCTCCATATGGCAAGGCGTATGATAGGCGATACGCAGCGGCGTGTTTTTTAACGGCAGCGTTCTGCCATCCTCTTCCAGCAGTTTCCAGATATAACGCGTGGCGAGTTCAATCTGCTCGCGAACCGGGGCCGTGTCGATACCAAGAATATGCGGATATTCATCGCGCAGCGTGAAGGTACAGGTTGACGAGGTCGCAATGACCGGCAGCCCGCGCTGTATGACGGCCTCTTCCAGCGAGCTGGCGTTTACCCTTGCCTGTTTCTTTGCCTTTTCGATAAAGCCGTTGGCAATAAGCGGCACGCCGCAGCATTTTTCTCTTTGCAACAGCTGGACGCCGATGCCCATCGCGTTAAGCACTTTGACCATGTCTTTGCCGAGCTGCGGATGGTTGTAGTTCACGAAGCAGCCGTGGAAGAAAGCAACCTGCTGCGGGAAGCTGGCCTGGTGCGCGGCCTGGCGCCGATACCACTGGCGAAATGTGCCGAAGGAATATTTGGGCAACTCGCGGTGGGAATCAATTTTGAGGGTTTTATCCAGCAGCTTGCGTACGGGCTTCAAACCGGTCGTGGCGTTGATCAGCGGGGCGAAAGGCGTGGAGAGCGTACCGAGTAAATCCGTATGACTGAGAACAGCATCGCGCAGCGAAGGTTTATGTTCGCCATATCTGGCCCGCGCCCGCTGGATGATATCGCCAATGTTGACTTCGGACGGGCAGGAGACTTCGCAGCGCTTGCAGTTGGTGCAGTACTTCAGCGCGTCGTCGTACAGGGAGGGATCTTTCAGGCGCAACCTTTCTCCGTCGGGCCCGGCCTGTTTTGGCCCCGGATATTCCGGGCGAACGCGGCTTACCGGGCAAGCCGTGGTGCAGACCGTGCATTTAATACAGCTTTCAAAGCTGGTTTCATCAAGCAGGTTCATGGCAAGCCTCCGCGGCAACAAGGATTTGATTGGCCACACAGAGCGCCGTGAGCATCGATACGCCGGCTCCGCATCCCTGATGAATAGGATCAAAACCCCCCAGCACCGAGCCAATAGCGTAGAGATTTTTGGTGTATTCCCCGTGATGGAACGGCTGGAAGTGGTTATTCACGGTTAGCCCAAATTGCAGCCAGGGCTGCGGCGTAAAGAAATCTGTTTTGCTCCAGGCGGCTCGCTCGGCCTCGATGTTCACGTCCAGCCCGAAGATGGGCTCGATGACATGTTGCCGGGTAGCCTCCAGCCCGCCGCTGAAAAAGCTGCCGCTGGCCAGGATGACATGCCGGGTCCGCAGCGGCACTTCACGATGATTTTTGGTGAACAGGGCATTGATACGCCCTTGTTCAAGCTGAGCGCCGGTTACGGTATCTCCGGGCATAATAAGCCCGCCCTGGGTCTGAAAACGGCGGCGGAGCGCATTGTGTAGCCTCATCCCAAGCACCGAAGGCGGTAGCGTTGGCAGGAGTTTTACCGGCACGCCGAGGGCTTGCTCCACGGCGGCCACCGTTCGTGCTTCCAGGTTCAGGCAAGCGGGCAGAATCATAGCCTCGCCGCTGCCCAGCAGCAGCCTGAGTTCATCCACCAGCGCCGGAAGGTTTTCCGGCAGATCCAGCACCCGGGCGATGTTCACGGCGCGAAACTCGCTTGGGTTGTTACGTAAGACATCCAGTACGGGCAGGGTGAGCTCGGCGACGTGCACGTTACAGCCGGCGGCAGACAGTGAACCCGCCACCAGCTCTGCCTGAAAATCCAGGAAGCCAGCAATATTAATCACCGTCACTTTTTGCCAGGGCAACGGCGCCTGCGGCACTTCCGGCGGGCTGAGCCAGCTGGCTCTTTGCTTGCCCAGCGGCGTGATTCTGAGGTGATTTTGGCGATGATGACCCACCAGCGGAATGCCAGCCCTGGCCAGCAGTTGCTCACTCTCTGCAGCGAGCGCCAGCACGCGCTCTTTGCCCATCAGGCTGTAAGGATGCTGAGGCGCTTGCTCCGCCAGGTTTTCCAGCGCCGTCTCTGGCTGGTGAACGGGAGTGCCGTCCGGTAACGTTGAAAGCAAATCCAACGAACCAGAAGAGAAGTGCAGCGCGCTTTGCCCGCGGCTGACGATGGCGCAGCGCTGGCCGCTTTCCGCCAGCTTTATGCCGGCTGTCAGCCCGGCCAGGCCGCTGCCGATGATAATCGTGTCAAATTTCATCCCTGTTCTCCGTTGTCCAGACCGCCTAGTCCCTGATAAATCCAGGCGGTAAATTCGCTTTCTCGCAATGTATTTCCCCAGGCGACAGGGCGAACGCCCTTCCAGCGTTCGTTGAGGAAGTGAGAGAGTTGCTCCAGCGATTGTGCAGGCGTAGTGAGCTGGAAGCGTTGCAGGAGACCGGCTGCCCGGCAGGCGCACAGCTCGCCCTGGCAGGTGCCCATGCCAACGCGCGTTCTGCGGCGCAAATCTCCCAGGTTTTTTACGCCGAGGGCATCAATGGCATAGCGCACTTCGCCGGTGGTGACGGCTTCGCATTCGCACACCAGGCTGTTGCTGAGTCGGCTGTTATTCAGCAGCCGCGTTGCGCGGTCGCCATGCCGCCAGACGGCGGAACCGCGAATTGTCGGTGGCAAGGAGATAACTTTCCCCAGCGTTTGTTCTGCCGTATGTTCGGAGCCCGGCAGCGACGCCGAGGCGGTGGAGCAGGGGGTGGTATTCCCTAAACGCTCGCAAACCAGATCCGTTGCCCACTCCGCCATCAGACGATAGGTCATCAGTTTGCCGCCGGTAATGGTGATGAAGCCGTCCATGCCGTCGCGTTTCCCGTGATCCAGCAGCACAATTCCACGGCTGACGCTGCGCCCGGTGGGATCGTTGTCGCTGGCAACCAGAGGCCTGACGCCAGCGTAGGCCCGAAGAATACGGGTTCGGCCAAGCACCGGAGCCAGCTTTTCCCCTTCACGAATCAGCGTGTCCACTTCATCCGGTGTGACGCACATATTGTCGATTTGGTCGTAGTCGATATGCGTGGAGGTGGTGCCAATAAGCGAAATGGTATCGCCGGGGACCAGAATATCGGCGTCTGCTGGTTTACGGCAGCGGTTGATGACCATGTTGTTGATGCGGTGCCCGAGGATCAGTAACGCCCCTTTGGCCGGGAACATTTTTACGCTTAGATCGGCGTATTCTGCGATGTGCTGCCCCCAGATCCCTGCGGCGTTTACCACCATTGGTGCACTAAACTCGCCTGCCTGGCGGGTAAGGTGGTTGAAGACTCGCACGCCGCAAACGCGTGAGCCTTCGCGAATCAGCCCGGTGATCTCGCAGCCCGTCAGCACTTCTGCGCCGTGTTCTTTGGCATCAAGCATGTTAGCGGCGGTGAGGCGGAATGGGTCGACCGTGCCATCCGGGACACGAACCGCGCCGAGAAGCGATGGGTTGGCGGACGGCTCAAGCCGTAATGCCTCTCGGGGATCCAACGCTTCTGCAGGAATACCGGCCTGGCGACAGGCGGCGATAAACCCGCTTTGAAACGCCAGATCATCTTCCGGCAGGGTGATAAACAGGCCATCCGTGGGCTCGATACAGTGGCGGGCAATACGCCGCAGAATGCGGTTTTCTTCGATGCACTCTTTGGCGGATTCCCCGTCGGTGACCGCATAGCGTGAGCCGCTGTGAAGCAGGCCGTGATTGCGGCCTGTGGCACCGGTTGCGATGTCGTGACGCTCAAGCAGCAGTACTTTCAGCCCGCGGCGGGCGCAGTCTCGCGCTATGCCGGCACCGGTTGCCCCTCCACCGATGATAATCACGTCCGCTTCTCTGCTCACATGGTGCTCCTTTACCCCTTTTTATTTACCGTTATTCAGCCACAAAGAAAGTGTGTAATGTTTGATTGCGAGCAAATTCGAGCAATAAACGAAAATAATTAGTGAAAATATGCACCATTTCGCCTTTCTGTAATAAAAATGTAACATTGTGTGCGATGTTTCACAGTAAATACGCGCCCGGATAACTACCATGCGCTCGCAAAAGAACATTTGGCAGGAGCCGCTTGCTCCCGCTGAACATCAACGCCACGGAGGCTCGTATGTTAAGTATCTTCAAACCCGCCGCGCATAAGACGCGTTTGCCAGAGGAGCAGATAGATCCGACCTATCGCCGCCTGCGCTGGCAAATTTTCATGGGTATCTTCTTCGGTTATGCCGCTTACTATCTGGTAAGGAAAAACTTTACCCTTGCGATGCCGTATCTGGTGGAGCAGGGCTTCTCCCGAGGCGATCTCGGTTTTGCGCTTTCAGGGATTTCGATCGCCTACGGATTTTCGAAATTCATCATGGGCTCGGTCTCTGACCGCTCGAATCCGCGCGTATTTCTACCCGCCGGGCTGATTCTTGCCGCCGCCGTGATGCTGTTTATGGGCTTTGTGCCCTGGGCAACGTCCAGCATCGCAGTCATGTTTGTGCTGCTGTTCGCCTGCGGCTGGTTCCAGGGCATGGGATGGCCGCCGTGCGGGCGCACCATGGTGCACTGGTGGTCGCAGAAGGAGCGTGGAGGCATTGTTTCCGTCTGGAACTGCGCCCATAACGTCGGGGGCGGTATTCCTCCGCTGCTGTTCCTGCTGGGGATGGCGTGGTTTAACGACTGGCATGCGGCGCTATACATGCCCGCTTTCGCCGCCATTATTGTGGCCATTATTGCCTTCGGCTTGATGCGCGACACGCCTCAATCCTGCGGCCTGCCGCCGATTGAAGAGTACAAAAACGACTACCCGGACGATTACAGCGAGAAAGCGGAAGAAGAGCTGACGGCTAAGCAGATCTTCATGAAGTACGTCTTCCCGAACCGTCTGCTGTGGTACATCGCCATTGCCAACGTGTTTGTCTATTTGCTGCGTTACGGCATCCTGGACTGGTCGCCAACTTACCTGAAAGAAGTAAAACACTTCGCGCTGGATAAATCCTCGTGGGCCTACTTCCTTTATGAATACGCGGGTATTCCAGGCACGCTGCTGTGCGGCTGGATGTCGGACAAGGTATTTAAAGGTAACCGCGGCGCGACAGGCGTGTTCTTCATGGTGTTGGTGACGATTGCTACCGTGGTTTACTGGCTCAACCCGCCGGGTAATCCGGGTGTGGATATGGCCTGTATGATTGTTATCGGCTTCCTGATTTACGGCCCGGTAATGCTGATTGGCCTGCATGCGCTTGAGCTTGCACCTAAGAAAGCGGCAGGGACGGCAGCGGGCTTTACCGGCCTGTTTGGTTACCTGGGCGGCTCGGTCGCGGCCAGCGCGATTGTCGGCTACACCGTGGACTTCTTCGGCTGGGACGGCGGCTTTATCGTGATGATTGGCGGCAGTATTTTGGCCGTGCTGTTGCTGATTGTGGTGATGATTGGCGAGCGCAAACACCACGATGAAAAAATGCTGAAAAACGGCTAAGGAGAGCATCATGAAACTGATGGCAAAATCTTTACTGGCGGGCGTGGTGCTGGTGGCGACCAGCAGCGTCTTCGCCCAGACCACGGACAAAATCGTGATTGCCCACCGGGGCGCCAGCGGCTATCTGCCTGAGCATACGTTACCGGCAAAAGCGATGGCCTATGCCCAGGGCGCGGATTACCTTGAGCAAGACCTGGTGATGACCAAAGACGACAGGCTGGTGGTGCTGCATGACCACTATCTGGACAGGGTGACCGACGTCGCGAAGCGTTTCCCGGATCGGGCGCGCAAAGACGGGCGCTACTACGCCATCGACTTTACGCTGGCGGAAATTAAGTCCCTGAAGTTCACCGAGGGCTTCGACATCGTTAACGGCAAGCAGGTGCAAACTTATCCGGGGCGTTTTCCGATGGGCAAATCCGACTTCCGGGTGCACACCTTTGAAGAAGAGATCGAGTTTGTTCAGGGGCTGAATCATTCCACCGGGAAAAACATCGGTATCTATCCTGAGATAAAAGCGCCGTGGTTCCACCATCAGGAAGGCAAAGATATCGCGGCAAAAACCCTTGAGGTACTGAAGCAGTACGGCTACACCGGCAAGCAGGACAAGATCTATCTTCAGTGCTTTGACGCCGCCGAGCTGAAGCGCATTAAAAACGAGCTTGAGCCGAAGATGGGCATGAACCTTAACCTGGTCCAGCTTATCGCCTATACCGATTGGAATGAGACTCAGGAAAAACAGCCGGACGGCAAGTGGGTGAACTACAGTTACGACTGGATGTTTAAGCCTGGCGCGATGAAGCAGATTGCCCAGTATGCCGACGGCATTGGCCCGGACTACCATATGCTGGTGGAGAAGGCGTCAACCAAAGGAAACGTGAAGCTCACCGACATGGTGACCGAAGCACACGCCAACAAATTGACCGTGCATCCTTATACGGTGAGGGCGGACGCGTTGCCGGACTACGTGAGCGATGTGAATCAGCTGTACGACGTGCTGTATAACCAGGCGGGCGTAGATGGGCTGTTTACCGACTTCCCGGACAAAGCCGTACGGTTTCTTAATAAGCCGTAATCGCTAATGAAAAAGGCCGCATTTGCGGCCTTTTTTACATCACTACATCTCGAGTTCGATATCTCCCCGTGCTTTGCAGCAGCAGGGGAGAATTTCACCGGGCTGGATAAATGCCAGCGGCTCGGTCAGCCACTGAACTTCCCCCGCCAGCAGCTTAGTGCGGCATGAACCGCAATAGCCTTCCCGGCACTGATACTCTACACAGACTTTGTGTGACTCCAGCGCCGCCAGTAGCGAAGGGTGTTCTTCTTCGCTCATCAACTGCGCGCCGGTAATGCTGAGCGTAATGCGGCCCATTGTTTACAGCTGGAAGTTGCTCAGATCGTCGGTATCGACTTCCGAGTCAATCTGGCCCACCAGGTAGGAGCTGACTTCCACTTCCTGCGGCGCAACCTGGACGTTGTCGGACACCAGCCATGCGTTGATCCATGGAATCGGGTTGGAGCGAGTCTGGAACGGCAGGTCAAGGCCCACGGCCTGCATGCGGATGTTGGTGATGTACTCCACATACTGGCAAAGGATGTCTTTGTTCAGGCCAATCATCGAGCCGTCGCGGAACAGGTAGTCGGCCCACTCTTTTTCCTGCTGGGCGGCCAGCACGAACAGGTCGTAGCATTCCTGGCGGCATTCAACGGCGATTTCCGCCATTTCCGGATCGTCTTCACCGCTGCGCATCAGGTTCAGCATATGCTGGGTGCCGGTCAGGTGCAGGGCTTCGTCACGGGCGATCAGCTTGATGATTTTGGCGTTACCTTCCATCAGCTCGCGCTCGGCGAAGGCGAAGGAACAGGCGAAGCTCACATAGAAGCGAATCGCTTCCAGGGCGTTAACGCTCATCAGGCAGAGGTACAACTGACGCTTCAGCGCACGCAGGTTCACGGTGACGGTTTTGCCGTTCACGTTGTGTGTGCCTTCGCCCAACAGGTGCCAGTAGCTGGTCATCTCAATCAGGTCGTCATAGTAGCCAGAGATGTCTTTGGCGCGCTTGAGGATTTCCTGGTTAGTGACGATGTCGTCAAAGACGATCGCCGGATCGTTCACGATGTTGCGGATGATGTGGGTGTAAGAACGAGAGTGAATGGTCTCGCTAAACGCCCAGGTTTCAACCCACGTTTCCAGCTCAGGAATGGAGATCAGCGGCAACAGCGCGACGTTCGGGCTGCGGCCCTGGATGGAGTCCAGCAGCGTCTGGTACTTCAGGTTGCTGATGAAGATGTGTTTCTCATGCTCCGGCAGCGCCTGGAAGTCGATGCGGTCGCGGGAGACGTCCACTTCTTCCGGGCGCCAGAAGAAGGAGAGCTGCTTTTCAATCAGCTTTTCGAAGATGTCGTATTTCTGCTGGTCGTAGCGCGCCACGTTAACCGACTGGCCAAAGAACATAGGCTCGGCGAGCTGATCGTTTTTCGTCTGTGAAAAAGTAGTGTAAGCCATGAGGTTAAATCCTGTAATACGTCGGAAAAATCCCCTCGTAAGAGGGGATTAAGCGTTAAATCTTACATGCGCCGCTTTCGCAGCCATCGTCCTGGATGGAAGGCGCCAGGTCATCCTGAGAGTCTTCCGCGCCGTCACGGGTGTTTTGATAGTACAGGGTCTTCACGCCGAATTTATAGGCGGTGAGCAGATCCTTCAGCAGCTGCTGCATCGGCACTTTGCCTGATGGGAAGCGCGTTGGGTCGTAGTTGGTGTTGGCAGAGATCGACTGGTCGATAAACTTCTGCATCAGGCCAACCAGCTGCAGATAGCCATCGTTGCTCGGCATTTCCCACAGCAGCTCGTAGTTGTTTTTCAGCGCTTCATAATCCGGCACAACCTGGCGCAGGATCCCGTCTTTCGACGCTTTAATGCTGATGTGGCCGCGCGGTGGCTCGATGCCGTTGGTGGCGTTGGAGATCTGCGATGAGGTCTCAGACGGCATCAGGGCAGAAAGCGTGGAGTTGCGCAGGCCGTGAGTTTGGATGGACTCACGCAGGCCTTCCCAGTCCAGATGCAGCGGTTCGTTGCTGATAGCATCCAGGTCTTTCTTGTAGGTGTCGATTGGCAGAATGCCTTTTGCGTAGGTGGTTTCGTTGAACCACGGGCAGGCACCTTGCTCTTTCGCCAGTTCGTTTGACGCTTTCAGCAGGTAGTACTGAATGGCTTCGAAAGTCTTGTGCGTCAGGTTGTTTGCGCTGCCGTCGGAGTAACGCACGCCGTGCTTCGCCAGATAATAGGCAAAGTTAATCACGCCGATACCCAGGGTACGACGACCCATTGCGCCGCGTTTTGCCGCCAGAATTGGGTAATCCTGGTAGTCGAGCAGAGCGTCCAGTGCGCGCACAGCCAGCACAGCCATCTCTTCCAGATCGTCCAGGCTTTCAATCACGCCAAGGTTGAACGCAGACAGCGTACACAGGGCGATTTCGCCGTTTTCGTCGTTGACGTCGTCCAGCGGTTTGGTCGGCAGGGCGATTTCCAGGCACAGGTTGGACTGGCGCACCGGGGCAATCGTCGGGTCGAACGGGCTGTGGGTGTTGCAGTGGTCAACGTTCTGGATGTAGATACGGCCGGTGGAGGCGCGTTCCTGCATCATCAGGGAGAACAGTTCCACCGCTTTCACGCGCTGTTTACGGATGCTGTCGTCTTTCTCGTATTTGGTGTACAGGCGCTCAAACTCGTCCTGATCGGCGAAGAAAGCGTCATACAGTCCCGGCACGTCAGACGGGCTGAACAGGGTGATCTCTTCGCCCTTCAGCAGGCGGGTATACATCAGCTTGTTGATCTGTACGCCGTAGTCCATGTGGCGCACGCGGTTACCTTCCACGCCACGGTTGTTTTTTAGCACCAGCAGGCTTTCCACTTCCAGATGCCACATCGGGTAGAACAGCGTTGCAGCCCCGCCGCGCACGCCGCCCTGGGAGCAGGACTTCACTGCCGTCTGGAAGTGCTTATAGAAAGGGATACAGCCGGTGTGGAACGCTTCACCGCCGCGAATCGGGCTTCCCAGCGCACGAATGCGGCCGGCGTTGATGCCGATACCTGCGCGCTGGGAAACGTATTTCACGATCGCACTGGAGGTAGCGTTGATGGAATCCAGGCTGTCGCCGCACTCGATCAGTACGCAGGAGCTGAACTGACGGGTCGGGGTGCGCACGCCAGACATGATTGGCGTAGGCAGGGAAATCTTGAAGGTGGAAACCGCGTCGTAGAAACGTTTCACGTAGCTGAGGCGGGTTTCACGCGGGTAGCCGGAGAACAGGCAGGCGGCGACCAGAATATAGAGGAACTGCGCGCTTTCGTAGATCTCACCGGAAACGCGGTTCTGCACGAGATATTTGCCTTCGAGCTGCTTCACTGCCGCGTAAGAGAAGTTCATGTCACGCCAGTGATCGATGAAATCGTTCATCTGCTCGAACTCTTCTTCCGTGTAGTCTTCCAGCAGGTGACGATCGTATTTACCCATCTCAACCATTTTCACAACCTGATCGTAAAGCTTCGGCGGCTCAAACTGACCGTAGGCTTTTTTACGCAGGTGGAAAATTGCCAGGCGAGCGGCGAGATACTGATAATCCGGTGCGTCACGGGAGATCAGGTCAGCTGCGGCCTTGATGATGGTTTCATGAATGTCAGAGGTCTTGATGCCGTCGTAAAACTGGATATGGGAACGCAGTTCAACCTGGGAAACGGAGACGTTGTTCAGACCCTCAGCGGCCCAGTCGAGTACCCGATGAATTTTATCCAGATTGATGCGCTCTTTGCTGCCATCGCGTTTTGTAACCAGCAGACTCTGATTCATGTGAGTTTTACCTGTCCGTGAGATGAGTTTTCCCCTGATTTATACACATCCGCCAGCCTGTGACTAACTCTGTGGATAAATACTATATATAGGGGGTGGGTGACAAAATGGTCACTAGATGGTGAGTATTCTAGTAAGGAATCCGTTCAGTACAAGTATTGATTTCGTCAATAAAATGAGGTTCGGCGGAGCGCTTTTTTCGTAAGTCCACGTCACATAAGGCTTGAGGGAATTGTCAATGGGATGCAAAAAAAATGAAAATTTTGATCGGGTGCTGATTTCTTAAACTTCATCGATAATTGCGCAACGGTTCTGGCGCAATTATCGATAATCAATCCTTATACGATATGCCGATTTATGCTTCAGTATGCAGCATATAATTAACATCTACCCCTGGGCCCAGCTTGAATACGTTGGTGATCGGGTTGAAATGTAATCCGGTCATATGGCGCTCGCGCAGCGGGGTTTCATCCACCCAGCGTAAGAGTTCGGCGGGCTTGATAAACTTTTTAACATCGTGCGTGCCTTTCGGCACCATGCGCATCACATACTCAGCGCCGACGACGGCCATCAGCCAGGCTTTGCCGTTGCGGTTAATGGTAGAGAAGAAGACGTGGCCGCCGGGTTTGACTAAACGCGCGCAGGCGTGAACCACCGATTGTGGGTCAGGCACGTGCTCCAGCATTTCCATACAGGTTACGACGTCGTACTGCCCGGTGTGTTTGCTCGCGTGTTCTTCGACCGTCTCCTGGACATAGTCCACCTTAACGCCGCTTTCCAGTGCGTGAAGGCGGGCCACCTGCAGCGGTTCAAACCCCATATCCAGGCCGGTGACGTTGGCACCTTCACGAGCCATGCTTTCCGCCAGAATACCGCCGCCGCAGCCAACGTCGAGCACGGTTTTACCGAACAGCCCACCGGCGCGCTGGTTGATATAGCCCAAACGCAGCGGGTTGATGCGGTGCAGCGGCTTAAATTCACCTTCCAGATCCCACCAGCGGGAAGCGACAGCTTCAAATTTGGCGATTTCCTCGTGGTCGACGTTCTGCGCAACCGGTTGGTTTTCAGCATTCATTACAGCGGTGACTCCTTGCAGATGTTAAGGCTGGCAGTATATCAGGCTAACGGCGTGAATAAAGCGCCGACAATTGCGTTGAGGTTTCCCCACACAGGGCCGGATGTGTTATAATTTGCGACCTTTGAATCCGGGAAAACAGTAGAGGGATAGCGGTTACATGAGCGACCTTGCCAGAGAAATTACGCCGGTCAACATTGAGGAAGAGCTAAAGAGCTCGTATCTGGATTATGCGATGTCGGTTATTGTCGGCCGCGCACTGCCAGATGTCCGCGATGGACTTAAGCCGGTACACCGTCGCGTGCTTTACGCGATGAACGTATTGGGCAATGACTGGAACAAAGCATACAAAAAATCCGCCCGTGTTGTTGGTGACGTTATCGGTAAATATCACCCTCATGGTGATACCGCGGTTTATGACACCATCGTCCGTATGGCACAGCCATTTTCCCTGCGTTACATGCTGGTCGACGGCCAGGGTAACTTCGGTTCCGTAGACGGCGACTCCGCCGCGGCGATGCGTTATACGGAAATCCGTATGTCGAAAATCGCCCACGAGCTGATGGCAGACCTGGAAAAAGAGACGGTTGATTTCGTCGATAACTACGACGGCACCGAAAAAATTCCAGACGTCATGCCAACCAAAATTCCTAACCTGCTGGTAAACGGTTCATCCGGTATCGCAGTCGGGATGGCGACGAACATTCCGCCGCACAACATTACCGAAGTGATCAACGGCTGCCTCGCCTATATTGAAGACGAGAACATCAGCGTTGAAGGGCTGATGGAACACATTCCAGGCCCGGATTTCCCGACTGCCGCTATCATTAACGGCCGCCGCGGTATTGAAGAAGCGTATCGCACCGGCCGCGGTAAAATTTATATTCGCGCCCGTGCTGAAGTAGAAGCGGACGCGAAGACCGGCCGCGAGACCATCATCGTTCACGAAATTCCGTATCAGGTGAACAAAGCTCGCCTGATCGAGAAAATCGCCGAGCTGGTGAAAGACAAACGCGTGGAAGGCATCAGCGCCCTGCGCGATGAGTCTGATAAAGACGGTATGCGTATTGTTATTGAGATTAAACGCGACGCCGTGGGCGAAGTGGTGCTCAATAACCTGTATTCCCAGACTCAGCTGCAGGTTTCCTTCGGTATCAACATGGTGGCATTGCACCATGGTCAGCCGAAGATCATGACCCTGAAAGAGATCCTGTCTGCGTTCGTGCGCCACCGCCGCGAAGTGGTGACCCGTCGTACCATCTTCGAACTGCGCAAAGCCCGCGATCGCGCGCATATCCTTGAAGGGTTGGCTATCGCCCTGGCGAATATCGACCCGATCATTGAACTTATCCGTAACTCGCCAAATGCTGCCGAAGCGAAAGCGGGCCTGGTAGCCCGTTCCTGGGACCTGGGCAACGTTTCTGCAATGCTTGAGCGTGCGGGTGATGATGCCGCACGTCCTGAGTGGCTGGAGCCAGAGTTTGGCATCCGCGACGGTAAATATTTCCTCACCGAGCAGCAGGCTCAGGCGATTCTGGATCTGCGTCTGCAGAAACTGACCGGCCTTGAGCACGAAAAACTGCTCGACGAGTATAAAGAGCTGCTGGAGCAGATCGCTGAATTACTGCACATCCTGGGCAGCGCAGAGCGCCTGATGGAAGTGATTCGCGAAGAGCTGGAAGCGATGCGCGATCAGTTCGGCGACAACCGTCGCACCGAGATCACCGCCAACACCGCAGATATCAACATTGAAGATCTGATCAACCAGGAAGATGTGGTGGTCACCCTGTCTCACCAGGGCTATGTGAAGTATCAGCCGCTGACCGATTATGAAGCGCAGCGCCGCGGTGGCAAAGGCAAGTCGGCCGCCCGTATTAAAGAAGAAGACTTCATTGACCGCCTGCTGGTGGCCAACACCCACGACACGATCCTGCTGTTCTCCAGCCGTGGTCGCCTGTACTGGATGAAGGTTTATCAGCTGCCGGAAGCGAGCCGTGGCGCGCGTGGCCGTCCAATTGTGAACCTGCTGCCGCTTGAGCAGGACGAGCGTATTACTGCGATTCTGCCGGTGCGCGAGTACGCAGAAGGCATCAACGTGTTCATGGCGACCGCAAGCGGTACCGTGAAGAAAACTGCGCTGACCGACTTCAGCCGTCCGCGTTCAGCGGGCATCATCGCCGTTAACCTTAACGAGGGTGACGAGCTGATTGGCGTTGATTTAACTAACGGTAGCGACGAAGCCATGCTGTTCTCGGCGGCAGGTAAAGTGGTGCGCTTCAAAGAAGACGCCGTTCGTACCATGGGCCGTACCGCAACGGGCGTTCGCGGGATCAAGCTTGCCGGTGACGACAAAGTGGTGTCTCTGATCATTCCTCGCGGTGACGGCGCGATTCTGACCGTTACCCAGAATGGTTACGGTAAACGCACCGCGGCGGCCGAGTATCCAACCAAGTCTCGTGCAACGCAGGGCGTTATCTCTATCAAAGTCACCGAACGTAACGGCAGCGTCGTTGGGGCGGTGCAGGTGGAGGATACCGACCAGATCATGATGATCACCGATGCCGGTACGCTGGTGCGTACCCGCGTGTCTGAAGTCAGCGTGGTCGGGCGTAACACCCAGGGCGTTATTCTCATCCGTACTGCGGAAGACGAAAGCGTTGTGGGCCTGCAGCGCGTCGCCGAACCTGTGGATGACGAAGAGCTGGACAGCATCGACGGTAGCGTGGCGGAAGGGGACGATGATATCGCGCCTGAAGCGGATACCGATGATGATGTTGCCGATGAAGCGGACGAATAATCCAGAATAGTCGTAAATAAAGGGTCGCTTTGGCGGCCCTTTTTGTTTGCCGTTGCGGGACAAAGGTTTTGCGGCTACCTTAAGCGCATCTCCGTTCACTCGCTCGCGTACTTTCAGGCCCAATTTGAAATACTTCGTCTCTTTTCGCAGCACCCTTAAAATTTCGCGCTACCTGTTCAGGGCGCTGGCGCTTCTGCTCTGGCTGCTTATCGCGCTGTTTTCCGTGTTTTACATCGTCAACGCGCTGCACGATAAAGAGTCGGAGATTCGCCAGGAGTTTAACATCAGCTTTGACCAGGCCCAGCGCTACATCCAGCGCACTTCGGACGTGGTGAAAGAGCTGAAGTACATTGCTGAAAACCGTCTCACGGCGCCCAATGGCGTGCTTCCTCCGCTCGATCAAAGCGCGGATAAAACCGAGGCGCCAACGTTTATGCCGCTTTTCCCGGACTCTGACTGTTCGGCAGTGAGCGTGACCTGGCGAAGCTCGCTGCAGTCTCTCTCCTGGTTCCTGCGCTACTGGCGCGATAACTTCTCCGCGGCGTACGACCTCAACCGGGTGTTCCTGATTGGCGGCGATAATCTCTGCATGGCAGATTTTGGGCTGCGTGATATGCCGCTGGAACGGGAAAACGCGCTGAAAACGCTGCATGAACGCATCATGAAGTATCGTACCGCGCCGCAGGATGAACGGGCGAACAGCATTTACTGGATTGGGCAGGGGCCGCGCCCCGGCATTGGCTATTTCTACACGCTGACGCCGGTCTATCTGGCGAACCGCCTCCAGGCGCTGCTGGGGATTGAGCAAACGGTGCGTATGGAGAATTTCCTGACGCCGGGCACGCTGCCTATTGGCGTCACTATCCTGGATGAAAACGGGCACCCGCTGATATCGCTGACCGGCCCGGAATCGCGCATTGAACCGGAAAGTCGCTGGATTCAGGATCGCTCCTGGTTCGGCTATACCTCTGGCTTTAAGGCGCTGGTACTAAAGAAAAACCTGCCGCCGTCCTCGCTGAGCGTGATTTACTCTGTGCCTGTCGATTTGGTGCTGGAAAGCATCAGAATGCTTATCCTCAATGCGGTTTTACTCAACGTCCTGGTAGGCATTGTGCTGTTTACCCTGGCGCGAATGTATGAGCGCCGGATATTTATTCCGGCCGAGAGCGATGCCCAGCGGCTGGAGGAGCACGAGCAGTTCAACCGGAAGATCGTCGCGTCTGCACCCGTGGGTATCTGTATTTTGCGCACCCAGGACGGCACTAATATTCTGAGTAACGAACTGGCGCACAATTACCTCAATATGCTGACGCACGAGGACAGGCAGCGGCTGACGCAGATTATTTGTGGCCAGCAGGTCAACTTTGTCGATGTCATGACCAGCAACCACACCAATCTGCAGATCAGCTTTGTGCATTCGCGCTACCGCAATGAGAACGTGGCAATTTGCGTGTTGGTTGACGTCAGTGCCCGCGTGAAGATGGAGGAGTCCCTGCAGGAAATGGCTCAGGCCTCGGAGCAGGCGAGCCAGTCTAAATCTATGTTCCTCGCCACTGTCAGCCATGAACTGCGTACGCCGCTGTACGGCATCATAGGTAACCTGGATCTCCTGCAGACCAAAGAGCTGCCGAAGGGCGTGGACAGGCTGGTCACGGCGATGAACAACTCATCCAGCCTGCTGCTGAAAATCATCAGCGACATTCTCGACTTCTCGAAAATCGAGTCAGAGCAGTTGAAAATTGAGCCGCGTGAGTTTTCTCCGCGCGAGGTGATGAGCCACATTACCGCCAACTATCTGCCGCTGGTGGTTCGCAAGCAGCTGGGGCTGTACTGCTTTATCGACGATGATGTACCGCTCACGCTGCAGGGTGACCCTATGCGCTTGCAGCAGGTTATCTCCAACTTACTGAGTAATGCGATTAAGTTCACCGATATTGGCTGTATTATCCTGCATGTTTCTATCAACGGCGATTACCTGAGCTTCCGGGTGCGCGACACCGGGGTAGGGATCCCGACCAAAGAAGTGACCCGGCTTTTTGACCCGTTCTTCCAGGTGGGGACCGGCGTGCAGCGTAATTTCCAGGGAACCGGGCTGGGGCTGGCGATTTGCGAAAAGCTAATCAGCATGATGGATGGCGATATTTCGGTGGATACCGAGTCGGGAATGGGCAGCCAGTTTACGGTGCGTATCCCGCTGTATAAAGCGCAGTTTGCGCCGAAGAATAATGTTGAAGGGCTGGCGGACAAGCGCTGCTGGCTGGCTATTCGCAATGATTATCTCAGTAGCTACCTGGAATCTTTGCTGATCAAAAACGGGCTACAGGCGCAGTCCTGGTCGGGTGAAACGCCGGGCAGCGACGATATTCTGATTACCGATGATAATCTGGTGGCGCCGTGGGGCGGCCGGGCGGCAATTGTCTTCTGCCGCCGCCATATCGGTATTCCCGTTGAATTTGAACCTGGCCGTTGGGTGCACAGCGTCGCAGCACCGCACGAGTTGCTGCCGCTGCTGGGGAGGATTTACAGCATTACTGTGGATGTGCCTGGCAGTTCTCCGGCGCTGACGGCGGCCAGTGAGATAAGCGAGCGAAACGATGACATGATGATCCTGGTGGTGGATGACCATCCGATCAACCGTCGCTTGCTGGCCGATCAGCTCGGATCGCTCGGCTATCAGTGCAAAACGGCGAATGACGGGATTGATGCGCTGAACGTGCTCAGCAAAAATCATATCGATATCGTACTCAGTGACGTCAACATGCCGAACATGGACGGCTATCGCCTGACGCAACGCATTCGCCAACTGGGGCTGACGCTGCCGGTCATCGGCGTGACGGCAAACGCGCTGGCGGAAGAGAAGCAGCGCTGTCTGGAATCCGGTATGGACAGCTGCTTGTCTAAACCGGTCACGCTGGATGTGATTAAACAGACGCTGGCGGTTTATGCTGCCCGAGTGCGAAGTACACGCGATGCCTCGTAAACTAAGCTCATAAAAAAGCCCCGCATTTTCATGCGGGGCTTTTTCTTGGTGGCCGTGGCGGAGATTACTCTTTGTCCGCCGGCGTCAGGCTCACTGAGGAAAGGTAATTCAGCAGGGCAATGTCGTTCTCGACGCCCAGCTTCATCATCGCTGATTTCTTTTGGCTACTGATAGTTTTGATGCTGCGGTTCAGCTTACGGGCTATCTCGGTCACCAGGAAACCTTCGGCGAACAGGCGCAGAACTTCGCTTTCTTTCGGCGACAGGCGCTTATCGCCGTAGCCACCTGCGCTGATTTTTTCCAGCAGGCGGGAAACGCTCTCAGGGGTGAATTTCTTGCCTTTCTGCAACGCGGCGAGCGCTTTTGGCAGATCGGTTGGCGCACCCTGTTTCAGCACAATCCCCTCAATGTCGAGATCCAACACCGCGCTGAGGATTGCCGGGTTGTTGTTCATGGTTAGCACGATGATCGACAGGTTAGGGAAGTGGCGCTTGATGTATTTGATCAGTGTGATGCCATCGCCATATTTATCGCCTGGCATGGACAGATCGGTTATCAGTACGTTGGCTTCAAGCTTTGGTAAATTATTGATCAGTGCCGTGGAGTCTTCGAATTCACCGACAACATTCACCCATTCGATCTGCTCAAGAGATTTGCGAATGCCGAACAGAACAATCGGATGGTCGTCAGCAATAATTACGTTCATGTTGTTCATGTAATAGGCTACCTTGCTACAGCAGACTTTTGACGTAAGCATCAATGTCGCTGATATATTTTTGTATGTTTGAAGCATCACTTTCACGAATGTGGTGCTCCAACGTTTCACATAACTGTTTGCCGGGCACCAGATTCAGCATCGCAAACACGCCCTTCAGGCGGTGCGCAGTCTGCGCCAGAGCGGCAAAGTCGCCCGCTGCAGATTCAGTATACAGTCTGGTGACATCTTCCGGTACCGTGTCGACAAACAGCGCGTAATAACCGCTGGCGTGCAGCTGAGCGTTTTCGTCGCCGCCCAGAGGCGAATCGGGTGTGTCTTCCTCCGCCAGTTGGTTTTCAATCAGCTGCAGAACGGCGTCCTGCATCGCATTGCTGATATTAAAGTTTACCCGGAACTGGCCAGGTGCAATCTTCCGCATCCCGTTTTCATCATCGCTTAAAAGCAAGCCCGAAGCAGTAAGATTAGACGGATTATCAGTGAGGAAGATATCAAAGTCTTGACTCGCGAGTCTTTCGTCCGGGGAAATGCAGTTCGCGCCCCAGTTTTCCAGCATGCGGGTCACAATCGTTCGGACCTCGTTGGAGGTGATATCCAGCATCGCCACAACGTCATCCAGCAGTCTCTCATCCCGCGAATCTGCCTGTGATTCTGCGGCCATCCTGATATGTAAATTATAGCGTGTGCCGATGTCCGGGCGCGTTTTGATGTTCAGATGCCCGCCGAGCTTACGAGCAAGGCGATCGCAAAGGTAGAAAGCCAGCCCGTTGGCCTGCCCATAGCGGTCTTCGCTGGTTTCGTTGAGGAACGGGAAGTGCAGGTTATCAATTTCACCGCCGCCGATACCGTTACCGGTATCCAGGACGCGGAACAAGAGGCGATCTGGCCCGGCTTCTTCCTCGCTAATATCAAGCGTGATCTTGCCAATCTGCGTAGTGGTCACGGAATAGTGCAGCAGCAGCTCAAGGATTTTGCGCAGCACGTCTTTGTCGCCGTGGCGTTTTTCATCGGCCGGGAGGTTATTGTTGATGAGCAGCTGCAGCCCTTTACGCTTGATAATCGGCAGCATCGACAGGGCAACTTCATCAATCAGGGACTGAATAGAAAACTCGCTGACGCTGGTTTTCCAGCTGTCGGCTTCCAGCATGTTGAGGAGCTGGATCTCGTCGACCAGACGGACAATGACCTGGGCATCATTTGCCAGCTGCAGATGTTTGCTGTCGTTAATTTCTGCGGCATGTTCCGCCAGTTGCTTAACCGGAAGCTGCAGGGCTTCGCCGATATGCTGCATGAAGGCGGCCCGGCCCTGCTGGTTTTTCTCATACAGACGCTGGGCCTGTTTGAGTTTTTTGTTCACCAGAATTTCGCGATCCTGATCGCGGATCACAAAAATCTGCGTGCGCGGGGCTATCTGGCTGCGGAACTGGCGAATCTCATACAGCTCGTTGTTGACCGTGGCCTGAATGACCCCCTGATGCTGGTCCGCCATCGAAATAATATTTTGCAAATTCAGGTGGGGGAGCAGGTGATCGGCAATTTTATTGCTGATCACGGTACGGTTCGTGTCGAGGTCGTGAACCAGCAGGCCAAGGGGCAGGATCGCGACGATCTCTTCATTTAGCGCACGCAGTATTTGCAGCTCGCCATTCCCCGAATTGCTTTCCGCCTGCCGCTGAGGCTGCTGGCGGAAGGTTGCAAAGCCAAAAACGGCCAGACCGAGCAGCGCGATGTTCAGCAACAGCGGCAGAAGAATATTTTGCAGCGTGTCCATCATCAGCGTCCCAAACGGAACTTGCCACACCAGCTGGAGCTGCGTCGTCGCTACCGGAGCCGTAATTTCAATTCGTGCACTATTAAAGTTAATGCTGACGCTGTCCGGATCGTCTTTATCCGTTGAAGTTGTCGCGGCTGTCCGCTGGCGTTCGTCAGGATCCAACTGGAAGCTGTCCAGGGACATAGTAGGCGGGATAAGATCGTTAATCGGCAGATCGAATGCGACCACGGTTGCCAGATGCCCAGGCTGGTTAAAGGTGGTTCTCAGCGTGAAATAATGGCCGTTTTGCCAGTTAAGTTTGCGCAGAGGCGAGAAGCTTTCCCGCTCATCGAGGGCATTAGCCTGCTGCAGCATCTCCGCGCGGCGTGAATCCACGATGGTGCCGACGCCGGAGTCTTTGAAACCAGATGACAGGTCCTTGAGCGGCAGCGTTGAGACCAGAATCATGCTGTTGTCCTGGCCGTTAAGGTAGTACATCGACCAGGGGCTGCTTTCCGCTCCCCACAGCGTGTCCAGGTAGCCGGATATTCGCTGCGTCATTTCCAGCGTGGAGCTGTCATGGGAGCCAAAAATCAGCGCCTCGGTTTTGCTTCGCGGTTTATCGAGGTAATAGACGTCCTGACGCAGCCGGGTTTCCTGGAGATTTTCGCCAGAGGCTGTCGGGGCTGTCGCGATGTTGTCGTAGATTTGCCATGTGGCGTAGCGGTAAGTTTCTACACGCTTATGCAGAGCATGGGTGATATCGACAATCTGGTAGCTTTTGTCCTTTAGCCAGGCATTAACGGCGCTTTGCACTAGGACGCCCATCGAGACGAGCAGAACGACGATCAGCAGCAAAAAGAAGCGGGTAATGTTGCCGGGGAACAGTGAAAACTTATTTAGCGGCGTATTTTCAGACTGGCTCATTGTATGTATGCAACCCGGCGAAGCCTCGCCAATCCTGGATGATAGGTAGCCCAACTGCTTGAGTGAGCCGTTTCGCCTTAGCGGTTTAGCGCTTGCAGATGCTAAGAATACCTTTATATGGCGGTGTCGTCAGCAATCTGACGCAGTATAAGGTGTTCTCTGTTTTTTTTCAGGTGACTGATTATTAGGAAAAATCCTTAAATAATAATTTACCTTAAGTCTTGTTGGTAATTTGTACAGCTGGGCGAGATTTGTACAAATATTTTCTGAGGGTATGTTGGGCGTGGGAAATAGAATTGTTTAAGAAAAATCCGCATTCTGTATGAAATATGGAGAAAAAAAGCAGGCTGATTAATTAACAGACGTTACAAATTGCATAGCTAGCACACAGATATTAAATTTGTGTAAAGATGAGTAAAAAAAAACCGGATGCAAGCATCCGGTATTAATAGGGGTAAACGGACATTCAGATTCGAATGACGGTAATAAATAAAGTTAATGATGATAGCGATAATGATTCTATCGCCTAAGTTAATAAAAAAATTATCATTGAGTGCTACTTTTTTATTTTAGATGTAACCTATTGATTTAATTGTGCTGTTATTATTTTTTGATTATTAATGCTTATATTTTTAGCTATTCGTGCTAAAAAAAGTTCCCTCTAATTTACATTTTGATACATCTATATTGATAAATGAAACATCTATATAGTTTTCGTATCATATTCTCGTTGGATTATTCAGTATTTGTTTTGGACAATGAATTTGCCGACTGATTAGAGGGTTAATCAGTAAGCAGTGGTAAATAAAATAAGGCATATAACAGAGGGTTAATAAGATGAAAGTTAAAGCACTGTCCCTTCTGGTACCGGCTCTGCTGGTAGCAGGCGCTGCAAATGCAGCCGAAATTTACAACAAAGACGGCAATAAATTAGACCTGTACGGTAAAGTTGATGGTCTGCACTATTTCTCCAACGATAAAGGTAATGACGGCGACAAAACCTACGTTCGTTTTGGCTTCAAGGGCGAAACTCAGATCAACGACCAGCTGACCGGTTACGGCCAGTGGGAATACAACGTTCAGGCGAACAACACTGAAAACTCCAGCAACCAATCCTGGACTCGTCTGGGCTTTGCTGGTCTGAAGTTCGGTGATGCGGGTTCTTTCGACTACGGTCGTAACTACGGCGTTGTTTACGATGTCACTTCCTGGACTGACGTTCTGCCAGAATTTGGTGGCGATACTTACGGTGCAGATAACTTCCTGCAGTCTCGTGCTAACGGCGTGGCAACCTACCGTAACACTGACTTCTTCGGTCTGGTTGATGGCCTGAACTTTGCTCTGCAGTACCAGGGTAAAAACGGTAGCCAGTCTGGCGAAGCTAAATCCGAAGGCGGTCGTGGTATTGTAAACCAAAACGGTGACGGCTTCGGCGGCTCCCTGACCTATGCACTGGGCGAAGGCTTCAGCGTTGGTTCTGCAATTTCCAGCTCTAAACGTACCGCAGATCAGAACGCTGCCGGCGTGCTGGGTCACGGTGATGATGCAACCACCTACACCGGTGGTCTGAAATACGACGCGAACAACATCTATCTGGCAACACAGTACACTCAGAGCTATAACGCTACTGCTATCAACAAATCTGGCTTTGCAAACAAAGCACAGAACTTTGAAGTGGTTGCTCAGTACCAGTTCGATTTCGGCCTGCGTCCATCCATCGCTTACCTGCAGTCTAAAGGTAAAAACATCGAAGGTTACGGCAGCCAGGATATCCTGAAATACGTTGATGTGGGCGCGACTTACTACTTCAACAAAAACATGTCTACCTACGTTGACTACAAAATCAACCTGCTGGACAAAAATGCCTTCACTCAGGCAACCGGCATCGGTACCGATGACGTTGTGGGTGTAGGCCTGGTTTACCAGTTCTAATTTAGCTCAAGCTAACAAAGGCGCCGCAAGGCGCCTTTTTTATGTCTCAAACCTCAATGGCTCGCTGCTTGCCCCCTCTCCTGGCTGTTTTTGCTGTACCCTTACGCTCCCGAAACTGGAGACTGACACCATGGATTTACGCATTATTCGTTACGGCTGGCTTGCCGTCGCTCTTTTCGCTCTCTCAGGCTGCGATAACGCTCAGCCTGACGCCACAAAGGCCATGGTGCTTGAGGGGAAAACCATGGGAACTTACTGGCGCGTGAGCCTGGCGGACGTTGATGATGCACAGAAAGCCTCACTGCAGAAAAAAATTCAGGATCAGCTGGATGCCGACGATCGGCTGATGTCGACCTGGAAAAAAGACTCGGCGCTTTCCCTTTTTAACCAGTCCGCCAGCACTGAGCCGTATCCGGTGAGTGAGGCGATGAGTGATATTGTCACGATGTCGCTGCGCATCGGTGCGAAAACCTATGGGGCGATGGACATTACAGTCGGGCCTTTGGTCAATCTGTGGGGCTTCGGGCCCGATAAACAGCCGCTGCACACGCCGAATCAGGCACAAATCGATGCCGCCAAAGCCTTAACTGGTTTGCAGCATCTGAAGGTGGTGAATGCTGCCGGTAAGCAATGGCTGCAAAAAGATCTTCCCGGCCTGTATGTCGATCTGTCGACCATCGGGGAGGGTTACGCTGCCGACCATCTGGCCCGCCTGATGGAGCAAAATGGCATTAGCCGCTATCTTGTTTCTGTCGGAGGCGCGGTCACCACCCGCGGCACTAATCCGGCGGGAAAAGCCTGGCGGGTGGCTATTCAGAAACCGACCGATCGGGAGAATGCCGTGCAGGCAATGGTGGATATCAACGGCCACGGGATCAGTACCTCAGGCAGTTACCGCAACTATTACGAGCTGGACGGTAAGCGTATTTCCCACATCATTAACCCACAGACCGGGCGGCCTATTGAACATAAATTAGTTTCCGCTACCGTCATTGCACCAACGGCGATGGAAGCAGATGGCTGGGACACGGGGTTGATGGTCTTAGGGGAAGAAAAAGCCAAACAGGTTGCGGAGAAAGAAGGCCTGGCCGTTTATCTTATCAGCAAAGAAGGGGACGGATTCCGGAGCTGGATGTCGCCTCAGTTCAAAACCTTCTTGCTTGACGAAAAAAATTAAAAAGCAAGAACCCGAGTTTTTCATCCGGCCTGTGCTGCCATGATGGTATCGTTAAATTAAGCATGAGGTCGCGATGATGAAGCAGACAAACGGGTATATTACAGAGCAGCAGCGCTGGCAGGCGGTGGAACAGCGCGACACGCAGGCCGACGGGCAATTCGTTTTTGCCGTCAAAACCACCGGTATTTTCTGCCGGCCTTCCTGCAGCGCTCGCCGTCCGCTACGTGAAAATACCGCTTTCTACGCCACACCCGAAGCGGCGCTAGAAGCCGGGTTTCGCGCCTGCAAGCGCTGTCAGCCGGATAAGCTTGCCCCTGAGCGCCAGCGAGTGGCGCGCATTGAAGAAGCTTGCCGGATTATTGAATCCAGCGAAGTGCCGCTGACCCTGGATGAGCTAGCCGGGCGGGTCGCCATGAGCAGCTTTCATTTCCACCGCCTCTTTAAAAGCGTCACGGGCCTGACGCCAAACGCATGGCAAAAAGCGCATCGCGCTCGTCGTTTACGTGCTGGCCTGGCACAAGGGAAAGGGGTGACAAACGCCATTTTTGATGCGGGTTTTCAGTCAGGGAGCGCGTATTACCATCAGGCGGATGCTGCGTTGGGCATGACGGCAAGCCAGTATCGTAAAGGTGGTGCCCGTGCTCATGTCCAATTTGTAGTTGGCACCTGCCAACTGGGGGAATTCCTGGTGGCGGAAAGCGAGCGCGGTATTTGTGCAATCCTGTTGGGTGAGAACGCCGAAACGCTTATCGGTGAGCTGGAAACTGAATTTCCTTCGTCACAACTTACTCCGGGCGATGAGGCATTCGCTTCACGCGTGGCACAGGTCATTGGTTTTATCGAATCGCCTACGGCTGAGTTTTCGCTGCCGCTGGACATTCGCGGGACGGCATTTCAGCAACAGGTATGGCAGGCGTTACGATCCGTTCCGCCAGGAACTACCGTTAGCTATAGCGAACTGGCGGAACGTATCGGTAAACCTGCTGCCGTACGGGCGGTGGCCGGAGCCTGCGCGGCTAATACGCTTGCAGTCGCCATTCCCTGCCACAGGGTGATCCGCAGCGACGGTGGTTTGTCCGGCTATCGCTGGGGCGTGGAGCGCAAGCGTCAGCTGCTGGAAAACGAAACGAGAAGGCAGAAAGAATAATGCTGGATTTGTTTGCTGATGAATCTCCGTGGGAAGAGCCGCTTGCCGAGGGCGCGACAATTCTGCGGCGCTTTGCCCGGGAAGAGGCCGCCGCGCTGCTGGCCGGTGTTGGGCAGGTTTCTCAGCAGGCGCCTTTCCGCCATATGGTGACGCCTGGCGGCTACACCATGTCGGTGGCTATGACCAACTGCGGCGCATTAGGCTGGAGCACCAATCAGAATGGTTACCTCTATTCGCCACAGGATCCGCTGACCGGGCAGGGCTGGCCATTGATTCCGGAAGTATTTCTGTCCATTTGCCACCGAGCCTCGCTCGCGGCGGGTTATCTGGATTTTGAACCCGATGCCTGCCTGATCAACCGCTATGCCGCAGGCACCAAACTCTCTCTTCATCAGGATAAAGACGAGCCTAATTTGCGCCAGCCCATTGTTTCGGTTTCGCTTGGCTTGCCTGCCATATTTCAGTTTGGTGGCCTGCAGCGCGGAGGCCCTTTGCAACGTATCATGCTGGAGCATGGTGACGTTGTGGTATGGGGGGGCGCATCAAGGCTTTTTTATCACGGTATTCTGCCGCTCAAACCCGGTTTTCATCCTCTCACCGACCAATTCCGCTACAACCTGACCTTTCGTCGTGCTTCGTAAGGCGAATAAAAATAAGAATTATTCTTGATGTGGGCGGCGAGCCGTTTAAACTGCTCGCTGTTTTATTTTGCCGGTAGGGAATTATGGAGCTACTTCGTGTGGTTTATCGCCAGTATCGCTGGCCTTTTGTAATGGTCATGGCGTTAAGCCTGGCCAGTGCGGCGCTAGGCATTGGCCTGATTGCGTTCATTAACCAGCGTCTGATTGAGACACCCGATCTTACCTTCGCGGTTCTGCCAGAGTTCATGGGATTACTCTTGTTGCTGATGGCCGTGACGCTGGGTTCGCAGCTGGCGTTAACCACCCTTGGACACCATTTTGTTTTTCGTCTGCGTAGCGAGTTTATCAAGCGCCTGATGGACACCGACGTAGAGCGCGTCGAGCAGTTGGGCAGTGCTGCGCTGTTGGCGGGGCTAACCAGCGACGTGCGCAACATTACGATTGCCTTTGTTCGCCTGCCGGAACTGGTACAAGGCATTATTCTGGCTATCGGTTCCGCAGCTTACCTTGCCTGGCTGTCACCTAAAATGCTGGGCGTGACCACCGTATGGCTGGTTATCACCATTGTGGGCGGTTATCTGCTGGTGGCGCGGGTATACAAACACATGGCCCAGCTTCGTGAAATTGAAGACCAGCTTTATCACGATTATCAAACCGTTATCGAAGGGCGTAAGGAACTGGCCCTGAACCGCGAACGTGCGGAGCGGATGTACGAAGACACCTACACGCCTCACGCTGCCGATTATCGAAACAATATTATCCGCGCAGATACCTACCACCTTAGCGCCGTGAACTGGTCCAACATTATGATGCTGGGTGCGATTGGGCTGGTGTTTTATATGGCTAATAGCCTGGGCTGGTCCGACACCAACGTAGCGGCAACCTTTTCTTTAACGTTGCTATTTTTGCGTACGCCACTCCTTTCCGCCGTCGGGGCGTTACCGACGCTGCTGAGCGCCCAGGTTGCCTTCAATAAGCTGAATAAGTTCCAGCTCGCCCCGTACGATGCTGCGTTCCCCCGTTCGAAGGCCGCCGGGAACTGGCAGCAGATTGAAATGCGCGATGTGGTGTTTCAATACGGGGATAATAGCTTTAGCGTTGGCCCGCTGAACCTCACTATCAAGCGCGGGGAACTGCTGTTTCTGATTGGCGGTAACGGCAGCGGAAAATCGACCCTGGCGATGTTGCTGACAGGACTTTATCAGCCGGTCAGCGGGGCGATTTATCTTGATGGCCAGCGCGTTGAGGCCCGGACGCAGGATGACTACCGTCGGCTATTCTCAGCGGTATTCACCGACGTTTGGCTGTTTGACCGCCTTCTGGGGGCACAGGGTAAACCGGCTAATTCTGAGCTGGTAAACAGCTGGCTCGAGCGGCTGAAAATGAGCAGTAAGCTAGAGCTGGACAACGGCACCATTCTCAACCTCAAGCTTTCGAAAGGGCAGCGCAAGCGCGTGGCGCTGCTGCTGGCGATAGCGGAAGAGCGAGATATCATCCTGCTCGACGAATGGGCCGCAGACCAGGATCCTCATTTCCGGCGTGAATTCTACCAGGTATTGCTGCCGTTAATGCAGCAAATGGGGAAAACGGTCTTTGCCATCAGCCATGACGATCACTACTTTATTCACGCTGACCGGCTTCTGGAAATGCGCCAGGGCCAACTCAGCGAGCTGACCGGCGACGAGCGGGCACAAGCTTCACGCGATGCCGTGGCAAGAACGGGTCATTGAGTCAGCGCCACCTAAACAAAGTAAAAAAACCAGCCAATTAAGGCTGGTTTTTTGTTTTCTTCGTCCCGTCAGGCTATAAACTAACTCGTCGTTTCCAGGGAATTATTTTATGACCGCCATTCAGAAGTACAGCACCAAAGAGCGTGACCAGGACAGGGCACGTATTCTGCAAATT
Organism: Cedecea sp. AS113; assembly: GCF_037152415.1. Lineage (NCBI taxonomy): Bacteria > Pseudomonadati > Pseudomonadota > Gammaproteobacteria > Enterobacterales > Enterobacteriaceae > Cedecea > Cedecea sp. AS113. Next base: position 396,261 of record NZ_JBBCMI010000001.1, on the reverse strand, counting down.
CTGTTGACCAACAAAGCCGTCGCCAGCGGTATTCTGGCCAAAGAACCTTTCGCTGAAACACAGAGCGCCGAGCAGGATATCGCCGAGATAGTGACGCTGGTTGGGCGATTGCCCGCGCCGGATCTCGCCGATGTCCTGGAAGCCTTGCCAACGGAAGAGCGCTTAGCGCTATGGAGCCTCGTCACCGAAGACCGACGCGGTAGCGTGCTGGTTGAGGCTTCAGAGACGGTCTGGGATGACCTGATTGAAGATATGAGCGATAAAGCGCTGCTTAATGCGCTGCGCCCGCTGGATATCGACGATCAGATCTATCTGGCGCAGTACCTTCCTCGCGATCTGGTCGGGCGTTTGCTGGCCACGCTGCCGCAGAATGAGCGCACACAAGTTCGCCAGATCCTGCATTATGACAAGCACAGCGTTGGCGCAATCATGGATTTTGAAGTGATCACCGTGCGCCCAGATGTCACGCTTGCCGTTGTGCAGCGCTACCTTCGTATTCGCGGCAAAGTGCCGCAGAACACCGACAAACTGTTTGTCACCAGCCGGGACAAAACGCTGTTGGGTGAGCTGGACCTCACCGCGATTCTACTGCATTCGCCGCAAACGCCGGTGCTGAAGGTGATGGACGACAACCCCACCTGCTTCGCGCCGGAAGATCATGACGAGCAGGCCGCGCGTACCTTTGAACGCGATGACTTGATCAGCGCCGCAGTGGTTGACAGTACCGGCAAGCTGATGGGGCGCTTAACGGTGGATGAGATTGTTGACGTGGTGTACGAGGAAACCGACAACGACCTGCGCCGCATGGGCGGCCTGAGCACCGAAGAGGATGTCTTTGCACCCGTCAGCAAAGCCGTGCGCACCCGCTGGGCCTGGCTTGCCATTAACCTTTGTACGGCGTTTGTGGCCTCACGCGTGATTGGACTATTTGAACATACCATTTCGCAACTAGTGGCTCTGGCATCGCTGATGCCGATCGTGGCGGGCATCGGTGGTAACACAGGTAACCAGACGATCACCATGATTGTGCGTGCGCTGGCGTTGCAGCATATTCAAGCGGGTAACATCTCCTTCCTGATGCTGCGTGAGCTTGGCGTCGCGTTGATCAACGGGCTGGTCTGGGGAGGCGTGATGGGGGGCATTACCTGGCTGTTGTACAACGACGCGGCGATGGGCGGCGTGATGACGCTGGCGATGATCCTGAATCTTCTGGTCGCGGCGCTGATGGGCGTCGTGATTCCAATGACGATGACCAAACTGGGCAAAGATCCTGCCGTCGGCTCAAGCGTGATGATCACCGCGATTACCGATACCGGCGGATTCTTTATCTTCCTGGGGCTGGCTACGCTGTTCCTGTTGTAAGTGTAAAACACCGCACAAAGCCGCCAGTTCAGGCGGCTTTTCTTTTGGCTGTTCAGGCAAAATCCAGGCACAAAAAAACCAGCCGTAAGAGGCTGGTTTTCAATGTTTATTTGGTCGGCACGAGAGGATTTGAACCTCCGACCCCCGACACCCCATGACGGTGCGCTACCAGGCTGCGCTACGTGCCGACGCAGAAGAATTATAGTACATTTTTCCGCGTTGATTGCAAGGGAATACGCAGCTAACTGTCTTATAAATAAACAATTAGTTGGCGATGAAGCGCTTCTCGTCAGTCAGCACCTGCAGCAGCAAATCAAGCTGCGGCTTGGTTTCATTGATCCGTTTACCCTGCAGATCGTACATCCGATAGTTGCCGTTGTTATTCAGCACCAGCGTCATCTCGGGCGTTGTCACGGCCAGGGTTTGATTGTCGGCACCAATCACCCAATTGTTACGGCGCGTCGCGGCAAATAAATCCTCCCCCTGAGAGTACTCATTGGCTGCCGTTTTAACGTGCAGCAGACGCTGCATCAGGGTGGTCATCACGTCCTGATGATCGGTGAGTTTGGTGATGGTCTGCGCAGGTGTGCCCGGCCAGTGAATCACCAGCGGCACCTGAATCCGCGCACGTGACCAGGCGAAAGAGTCACGCTGGTCGCCGAGCGGAATCCCGTGGCCTGCGGTAATGATAACCACCGTGTTTTGCAGCTTGCCTGCCGCTTCCAGCGCATCCAGTACGCGTTTAATTTGCTCATCAACATTACCGGCTGCGCGGGAATAGCGCTGCTCAAAGCCCTGTTGATTTCCGTTATCGTCGATGCTGGTGCCGTTAAAGGCGACCCAGGAGAACCAGCGATTGTCCTCGGAAGCATACTGGTTAAGCCAACTGATCCACTGTGTTGCCGTCTGGCCGTCGGTCTGGTTTTTGGCCGGGCGCAACGAGAAATCAGACAGCAGGGCCTGGCGGTACATCGCCGAGTTAAAGCCGTCGGATGCAAACAGGCCAAGCTGGTAGCCCTGCTGATTTAAACCCGTAATCAGTGCGGCAGGGGTGCGGTTTGACAGCACACCGTCCATATAAGCCGGGGAGATACCGTAGAACAGGCCGAACATGCCGCTATCGGTGTTATTCCCGGAACTCATGTGCTGAGTAAAGCGGATATTATCGTGGGCAAATGCCTTCAGCGCCGGCATATCTTTGCTCATGCTTGCGGCATTCAGCCCGTCAACGGTAATCAGCAGCACATTGTTACCAAGACCCATATCGCGGAATTGCAGATTACTCAGCGGATACTGGACCGACAGCGCTGCCGGGCTACCTTGCTCCACCAGCCTGCGCTGGTATTCCTTGGCATCCAGCAGACCGTGTTTTTCAAGGAAACGACGGGCGGTCATTGGGTATGAGAGCGGCAGATTAGCCCGCTGCATGGTAATCGGGCGATAGAAGTTAGCATCCGCCCAGATGTACATCAGGTGGCTACTAAAGAAAGAAATAAAGAACAGAATCACTAAAGGACGCGCGTATTGCCGACGACGCCCGAGGCTGCGCAGTTTTTGCCAGCTCCATGTCGCAAACAGCATCTCAATAAGCAAAATCACCGGCACGCTGATAAACATCAGCTGCCAGTCACGGGCCATCTCCCCCTGGTCAGGGTTAATCACCAGTTCCCAGACGGTGGGATTCAGGTGGAGGTGGAAACGCGTGAAAACTTCGCTGTCTATCAGCAGTAACGTCATGCCCGCCGTGGCCAGGGCCGCGCTGATAAAGCGCAGCAGGCGCTGCGACATGACGATAAACGTCAGCGGAAAGATAAGCAGTAAATAGGCGGCAAACACCAAAAAACTGAAGTGCCCAACAACGCTCACGTACGAATAAATTCGCCCCGTCAGCGTCGTTGGCCAGTCGGCGATAAACAGATAGCGGCTACCCAGCAGCATGGCCAGCATGATATTAAACAGGGCAAACCAGTGCCCCCAACTGACCATTTGGGAAACTTTTTCGCGGTAGCGCTGACGGTTAGTCACCATAACTTGTTACGATAGTTCCTTAGTGGGCTTTATCTTCGCTCACCGAAGCTTGAAGCGCCTCAGCAAAGGAGCGAGCCAAAGGACGACGCTGAGCGGATGCCACGTCGGTGTTTATCAGATTGGTGACCATATTTCCCAATACCATCAGGGAAAGATCGGTAGGCGCGTGGTGTTTTTCCAGCACGGCTGCCAGTTCGGTCAGCATCGCTTCAACTTGTTCGTCACTGTAGCGGGATGTTTGTGGCATAAATTAAAAATCATTCGTATTCGGGAAAGGGCATTATCTTACCGTAGCAGGGACGATTTTTCCGCTTTTTTATCACGACTTGCGTCCCGGGAGCGGCAGTGGTTGAATACCGCCCGGTCTTAAAGGAGAGTTTAACATGAGTCTGGATATCAACCAGATTGCCCTGCATCAATTGATTAAGCGCGATGAGCAGACGCTGGACGTCGTGCTGCGCGACTCGCTGCTGGCAACTGACGGTGCCGTCGAAGAGATGATGGCGGAACTGCATCGCGTATATAGCGCTAAAAATAAAGCTTACGGCCTGTTCAGCGAAGAGAGCGAACTGGCCGAAGCGCTGCGCCTGCAGCGAAATGGCGATGAGGATTTTCTTGCCTTTACCCGTGCGGCGACCGGTCGTCTTCGCGATGAGCTGGCAAAATACCCGTTTGCCGACGGCGGTATCGTGCTGTTCTGCCATTATCGATATTTGGCGGTCGAATATCTGCTGGTGGCGGTGTTGAACAATCTGAGCAGCATGCGCGTTAACGAAGAGCTGGATATCAGCGCGACTCACTATCTCGATATCAACCATGCGGATATCGTGGCGCGGATTGATTTGACCGAGTGGGAAACCAACCCGGAATCTACCCGCTACCTGACCTTCCTGAAGGGCAGAGTGGGGCGCAAAGTGGCCGATTTCTTTATGGATTTCCTGGGCGCCAGCGAAGGGTTGAACGCCAAAGCGCAGAACAAAGGTCTGCTGCAGGCGCTGGACGACTTCACGAACGAAGCTCAACTGGACAAAAACGAACGCCAGGCCGCGCGCCAGCAGGTTTACGCTTACTGCAACGAACAGCTTCAGGCGGGGGAAGAGATTGAACTTTCTTCGCTGGCGGATGAGCTGCCGTGGGCGGTTGACGACAAAAACTTCCAGCAGTTCACCGCCGAAAAAGGCTATGAGCTGGAAGAGAGCTTCCCGGCGGATCGCGGCACGCTGCGGCAGCTGACCAAATACGCTGGCAGCGGCGGCGGGCTGACGATTAACTTCGATGCCATGCTGCTGGGGGAGCGTATTTTCTGGGATCCGGCAACCGACACCCTAACCATTAAGGGGACGCCGCCGAATCTGCGCGATCAGCTTCAACGCCGTTCCTCTGGTAAATAACCTGCCAACACGGCCCGCCTGTTTTTAGCCGGGCCGTATCATCCTGCTGATGCTTAAGGCGACACCGTCGGGGCAGTATTCGGGATGTAGTCTGGCTCCGGTCCTTCGTTTTCAGGCAGTTGCTGCAAATGGCGGATCTCCAGCTTTTGCCCCATCCAGACGGCGTGATCGGTATGATCGGCCCTGGGTTGCCCGGTGTTGGGATGCAGCAGTACGGTTAACCCGCAGCGGTTCAGCATCAACCACGGCGCAAATCGAGCAAACGCCTCCGGCATAAAAGCAACCTGATACATTGGCAGCGCATGAGGGCCAACGGGCACATCGTGCCAGCGCCCCAGCAGGACTGAAAAACGCAGCGCAATCTCTGCCCGAATCCGTTCCGCAATCAGCCTTTGTTCAGGCGTCTCGAAATAGATATGGGCGTGGTAGCTTTGTATCGTCCTGATAGCCTGGATATCCTTCTCTACGGCGGGTACCCGCGATGCACCCGCAGGGATTTTTTCAACCATGGAATTTGTCTCTTTTGGCCAGGCGTGGCGTCGGAAATGCTTATATAACAAAAAACCCCGCCGAAGCGGGGTTTTTTTCGAACTTAACTCGCGATTAAGCGCGAACGAAGTCGATGTGAGTCAGTTTTGGCTTGAACGGGTGACGCTGCACAGCCTGAACTTTCACTTTTACTTCTTTACCGTCGATAGACAGGGTCAGAACTTCTTCGTAGAAACCAGGTTTAGCCTGCTGGTTCATTACGGCGTCGTGATCCAGTTCGATGGATACAGGAGCTTCCGCGCCACCGTAAACGATAGCTGGGAATTTGTTTGCTGCACGCAGGCGGCGGCTCGCACCCTTGCCATGCTCTTTACGTTCTACTGCATTGATAGTAAACATTGACTGTTTCTCTTTAAATAAGCCTGCTACAGGCGACCCAGCAGCAGGTAAAGTTTTCTGCTTTGCGGATGCAAAAGCGGGCGGCATTATAGCCGTATCCGGCTCTGCCGGCAATGAAAAGTACCCGTTAGCCGCGTAATTCGTTGGCCCGGCGGAAGCGCCCCTGGTAGTCAAAAACCTTTTCACGGACGTTCCAGAACTGGCCATTTTTACGGGCTACCACAAAATCTGGATGGCGTAGCAGCGGCTGCTGAGCCACAACATCCGCGACGGTGATCCAGCGTAACGGCACGCCGGGCGCGCGCGAGTGCGGGCGGATAAACAACTGTTCGAACGCCATGCGCTGGGCCGGCGTCTGGAGACGGAAGCGCTCGCTGACGTCTGCGCCATCTTCGTCGTAATAGGTGATTTTAAGCCAATCGCCTTTAGCGTCTCCGCCGGACTGAAGCGTCATGCCGCTGCAGCGCAGCACCAGGGCATCTTTCAGCTTCAGCGCCGCTTTAAGCATATCGTCCGGGTCGACCAGGACGTGGTCACACTGATGGCAGCGGCGGGCGGCGATATCGTTTTCAGCATTGCAGTTTGGGCAGTTTTTGAAGCGGAAGCGGTAATCGCACTGCTCGCGCAGGCCGTCATCGTCTTCAAACCAGCCCTGACAGCGGCGGCCAAAGTGTTCAATCACCTTGCCATCAGCGGTGGTTTTTCCCCAGAAGGTATTGGCAAACCCGCAGGCAGGGCAAAAAACCTGCACCGGCACGTTGTCGCTCCTCCCTTTGGCGTGGCCCACTTCCGGCGTGAATAAATCGTGTGGGTTTCCGGCATAGTCGAGAATCAAACAGTCTTTTTTCCCCGGAGAGAGACGCAGGCCGCGACCAACAATTTGTTGGTAAAGGCTCACGGACTCGGTAGGGCGCAGAATGGCTATCAGATCCACGTGCGGCGCGTCAAAACCGGTGGTCAGTACCGCCACGTTCACCAAAAAGCGGAACTGCTGATTTTTAAAAGCGTCGATGAGCTTGTCGCGCGCAGGGCCTGGCGTGTCGGCTGTGATCAGGGCTGCATCGTTTGCAGGCAAGAGGGCGGTTATCTCTTTCGCGTGCTCTACCGTGGCGGCAAAGATCATCACGCCGCGTCGGTCTGCGGCAAATTCAACGATCTGGCTAATGATATGCGGCGTGATGCGTTTTTGTTGTTTCAGCTCGCGGTTCAGATCCGCTTCGCTGAACAGCCCGTTGGACTGCGCCTGCAGACGGCTAAAATCGTACTGCACCACCGGCATATCCAGCCGTTCCGGCGGCGTCAGGTAACCATGCTTAATCATATAGCGCAGCGGGAGCTCGTAAATGCAGTCGCGAAACAGCGCCTTTTCATCGCCGCGAACCATGCCGTGGTAATGAAACTGATAAATCCAGCCTTTGCCGAGGCGGAAGGGCGTGGCGGTCAGCCCCAATAGCCGCAGCCGGGGATTGTTGCCGCGCAGATGCGCCAGAATTTGCTGATACTGGCTTTCGTCACTGCCGCCGATGCGGTGGCACTCATCGACAATCAGCAGGGAAAACTCACCGTGGAAATGCTCGAGGTTGCGGGCCACGGACTGAACGCTGCCGAACACGACTTTGCCCTGGCTTTCCTTGCGCTGCAGGCCAGCGGCGAAAATATCTGCCTCCAGCCCGAGAGAGACATACTTCGCATGGTTTTGCGCCACAAGCTCTTTCACATGAGCCAGCACCAGCACGCGCCCGCGCGCCACTTTTGCAAGCTCCGCAATCACCAGGCTTTTGCCCGCACCGGTGGGCAACACGATGACGGCAGGTTCAGGATGCTTGCGGAAGTAGCTGAGGGTGGCATCCACCGCTTCTTGCTGGTAAGGACGAAGAGTAAAAGACATGGCCGGGCGGTTTTTCAACCTTGTTATCAAATGACTGCAACGATTATGCCATAAAGCACCGTTTTACCTTGAGAGAGTTTTTGATGTCGCTATACTGGCAAACTAATTATCAGGCAAACCAATTTCCACCTGAATGTGGGCTCCAGCCCCTGCCGCACGCTCACTTGTCGGCACCTTCATGAAACAGGCAATACACTAATGCGACTCGACAAATTTATCTCTCAGCAGCTCGGCATCAGCCGTGCTATTTCTGGCCGTGAAATCCGTGCTAACCGCGTCACCATTGACGGTGAAGTTGTGCGCGACGCCTCTTTTAAACTGCTGCCGGAACATCAGGTCGCGTTTGACGGTAATTCACTGACCCAGCAGCACGGCCCGCGCTACTTCATGCTGAACAAGCCGCAGGGGTACGTCTGTTCTACCGACGATCCCGATCACCCAACGGTGCTTTACTTCCTCGACGAGCCGGTGGCGCACAAGTTACATGCTGCAGGTCGTCTGGATATTGACACCACCGGCCTGGTACTGATGACGGACGACGGCCAGTGGTCACACCGCATTACCTCTCCACGCCATCACTGCGAGAAAACCTATCTGGTGACGCTGGAATCACCGGTTGAAGAAGGCACGGCGGAACACTTCGCCAAAGGCGTTCAACTGCATAATGAGAAAGACCTCACCAAACCTGCCGTGCTGGAAGTGATCACGCCGACGGAAGTGCGTCTGACCATCAGCGAAGGCCGTTACCATCAGGTAAAACGCATGTTTGCCGCCGTGGGCAATCATGTGGTTGGCCTGCACCGTGAGCGGATTGGCGACATCGCCCTGGATGCTGAACTGGCGCCGGGGGAGTACCGCCCGTTAACCGAACAGGAAATTGCCAGCGTCGGCATGCCCTAATCACCGGAGTCACTTTTGAGCCGTAAACAGAACTCTTCTGTCGGTATTATCGTTATCCTTGGCCTGCTGGCGATGCTGATGCCGCTGTCCATTGATATGTACTTACCGGCGCTGCCGATGATAGCCCAGGGCTTTAATGTCCCGGCGGGCAGCGCACAAATGACCCTCAGTACCTATATTTTGGGTTTTGCCATCGGGCAGATCTTCTACGGGCCGATGGCCGATAGCCTTGGGCGCAAGCCGGTGGTGCTGGGCGGCACGCTGGTGTTCGCGCTGGCGGCAATTGCTTGTGCGCTTTCACAGACTATCGATCAGCTAATTTGGATGCGTTTTCTGCACGGCCTAGCGGCCGCGGCGGCGAGCGTGGTGATCAACGCCCTGATGCGCGATATCTATCCGAAGGAAGAGTTCTCCCGGATGATGTCCTTCGTGATGTTGATTACCACCATTGCGCCGCTGGTAGCGCCAATGATCGGGGGCGCAGTGCTGGTGTGGTATAGCTGGCACACGATCTTCTGGATTCTGGCCGCCGCCGCGCTGCTTGCATCGGCGATGATTTTCTTCTTTATTCACGAAACGCTCGCCCCAGAAATGCGGCAGAAGTTTAATCTGCGCACCACGGCGGGCAATTTCGCCACGCTTTTCCGCCATAAGCGGGTGCTGAGCTATATGCTGGCCAGCGGCTTCAGCTTTGCCGGGATGTTCTCGTTCCTCAGCGCCGGGCCGTTCGTCTACATCGAATTAAACCATGTATCACCGCAGCACTTTGGCTACTACTTTGCGCTGAACGTTGTGTTTCTGTTCTTCATGACCATGATCAACAGCCGCTTTGTGCGTCGGGTTGGGGCGATCAACATGTTCCGTACCGGGCTATGCATTCAGTTTGCTATGGCGGTATGGCTGGTGGTCAGCAGCCAGCTGGATTTTGGCTTCTGGGCGATGGTGCTTGGCGTGGCGGTGTTTATCAGCTGCGTGTCGCTGGTATCATCCAATGCGATGGCGGTCATTCTGGATGAATTCCCGCATATGGCCGGCACGGCGTCTTCGCTGGCCGGAACATTCCGCTTTGGCATTGGCGCGTTAACCGGGGCGCTGCTCTCGGTGGCCACCTTTAACACCGCGTGGCCGATGATCTGGTCCATTGCTATTTGTGCGACGGCCTCCGTGCTGTTCTACTTCTACGCCAGCAAAGCCCGCCACTCGAAAACCTGAAAACTGCGGGCGTTTCTGTTCAGAAACGCCCGTACTCTTCCTGAAAATTCCCGTATAATCTCTGTTGATATAGGATATATGTTTCGCATATGTAAAAGGCTCAACTGTAAAAAGTCACAACTTTGTAGTTAAAAAGGTTGAGTTAGATCTCAGAAAGCGATACATATAGCGCCGAAACGCGTGCCATAGCACAAAAATAAAGCGTTAGTTTTGAAATCTCTACATGAGATGTGAGCCGTTTTAATGCTCGTTTAAACGCAATTTATCAACATTGTGTTAACCTTTGTGTAAAGAGTTTGAGATAAATTGCCGATTGGAACTTCCGGGGAAATGAAATTGAACACCATACAACTGTCCATCGTGCATCGTTTGCCGCAGAGCTACCGCTGGTTGACGGGTTTTGCAGGCTCCAGAGTTGAACCGATTCCGCAAAATGCGCAACAGGATGACGATTGCCTGATTGGCCTGAAGCTGCTTAGCCCGGACGGGGAAAAGGCGTGGCCAATCATGGATACGCTCAGCCAGGCATTAAGCGATATTGAAGTGGACAGCTCCGTCGTGGAGTGTGAAGGCGAGCCGTGCCTGTTCGTTAACCTGCAGGACGAGCTGGCGGCAACCTGTCGCCTGAAAAACGTGGGCGTTGCTATCGCTGAATCTTTTTCCAGCCATAACCCTTTCTGAATCTCAGGCGAGCGCCAGAAGCTGACGCGTGTAGTCGCTTTGTGGGGCGCTAAAGATCTGCCTGCAGTCTCCCTGTTCGACCACTTCTCCCTGACGCAGTACCACCATCTGATGGCAAAGTGCTTTCACTACCTGTAAATCATGGCTGATGAAGATATAAGCCAGGCGGTGTTTTTCCTGCAGAGATTTTAGCAGCGTCAGAATCTGAGCCTGAACCGAGCGATCGAGCGAAGAGGTCGGTTCATCCAACACGATAAGCCGCGGCTGCAAAATCAACGCTCTGGCGATAGCAATGCGCTGGCGCTGGCCACCGGAAAACTCAGCCGGGTAGCGGTGGAGCATATCCGCCTGCAGCCCGACCTCTTCCAGCGCCTGAACCACTTTGGCCTTACGTTCTGCGGCGTTTAACGCCGGATGATGCACCCGCAGGCCTTCCTCTACAATTTGCAGCACATCCAGGCGTGGATTCAGTGCCGAATTAGGATCCTGGAACACCACCTGCACCTGGCGGCGCAGCGGCAGCAGCTGCTTACGGTTGAGCTGGTGGAGCGGCTGGCCGTCAAACCAAATAGTGCCCGTGGAATGAATCAATCGCAGCAGCGCCAGGCCGGTGGTGCTTTTGCCCGATCCTGATTCCCCAACCAGCCCGAGGCTTTCCCCTGGCCGCAGTTCAAAGCTAAGATTTTTAAGCCCGTAGTGGTGTCCCACCGTTCTTTTCAGCAGGCCCCGGCGAATGGGAAACGCCACCTGCAGATCCTCAACTTTGAGCAGGGGAATAACGTCTGCTGCCAGCGGCACCGGGTCGCCGGACGGTTCAGCGTTCAGCAGCTGTTGGGTATAGGGATGCTGTGGATGACTGAACAGATCGGTGGTGGGCTGTTGCTCCACGCATTTGCCGTGACGCATCACCGCCACGTTGTCCGCCAGCTTTTTCACGATACTCAGGTTGTGGGTGATAAACAGCAGGCCCATATTCAGTTCCTGCTTCAGCTCTTGCAGCAGCTGCAGGATCTGCGCCTGAACCGAAACATCCAGCGCCGTCGTCGGCTCATCGGCAATCAGCAATTCAGGGCGAGTCAGCAGCGCCATCGCAATCATTACGCGCTGGCGTTCGCCGCCGGACAGCAGGTGAGGGTAGTCCTGGAGCCGGGTCGCAGGGTTGCGAATGCCCACGCGATCGAGGCAGGTGAGGATCTCCGCGCGAGCAGGTTCAGGCCGCATTCCCCGGTGGAGAGAGAGCACTTCATACAGCTGTTTTTCGAGGGTGTGCAAAGGATTCAGCGACACCATCGGTTCCTGAAATATCATTGCGATTTTGTTGCCGCGCACGCCACGCAGCGTCTTTTCCGGTGCGTTTAGCAGGTCTTTGCCGTGAAACAAAATTTCCCCGGAGGGATAAACCACCGGCGGAGACGGCAGCAGGCGCAGCACTGAAAGCGCCGTCACGCTCTTGCCTGAGCCAGACTCGCCGACCAGCGCAAGGGTTTCACCCGCTTCCACCCGAAGCGAAACCGAGTCCACCACCTGCCGCAGATTTTTGCCCTGCTGGAAAGCAATAGAAAGATCGTTGATAGCGAGAAGCGGAGTGGTCATGGTCAGCGCGCCTTAGCCGGATCAAAGGCGTCACGAACCGCTTCGCCAATAAAAATTAACAGGGAGAGTAAAATGGCCAGAGATAAGAACGCGGAGATGCCCAGCCAGGGAGCCTGAAGGTTGTTTTTGCCCTGTAACACCAGTTCCCCCAGCGAGGGCGAGCCCAGCGGCAGACCAAAACCGAGGAAATCGAGCGAGGTTAATGTCGTTATCGACGCGCACAGAATGAACGGCAGGAAGGTCAGGGTAGCCACCATGGCGTTGGGCAGCATATGCCGGGTCATGATTGACCAGTCGCTGACGCCCATCGCCCGCGCCGCGCGAATATAGTCGAAGTTGCGGGTGCGTAAAAATTCCGCCCGCACAACGCCCACCAGCCCCATCCAGCCAAACAAAACGGTGATACCCAGCAGCCACCAAAAATTGGGCTGTACCACGCTGGAGAGCATGATGATCAAAAACAGCGTCGGCATGCCGGACCAGACTTCAATCAACCGTTGCCCCCACAGATCAATGCGTCCGCCGTAATAGCCCTGCACCGCCCCGGCCAGCACGCCAATGATGCTGGAGAAAAAGGTCAGTAACAGGCCGAAGAGCACGGAAATGCGCGTGCCGTAGAGGATCCTCGCCAGCACATCGCTGCCGTTGGCGTCGGTGCCAAGCCAGTTTTGCGCGCTGGGCGGGGAAGGAAAAGGGACATTGCTGGCGTAGTTGATGGTGTTGCTACTAAAACGGATCGGCGCCCAGAGGACCCAGCCTTTTTCATTCAGGCGTTCCGTTAGCCAGGGATCCTGGTAGTCCGCAGGGGTTGAGAGCGGGCCGCCAAAATCACTTTCGCTGTAGTTTTTCAGCGCCGGGAACCAGAGTTTGCCCTCGTAGTTCACCACCAGCGGGCGCTCATTGGCGACCAGCTCAGCGCCCATGCTCAGGACAAAAATCAGCGCAAAGATCCACAGCGACCAGTAGCCGCGACGGTTCTGACGAAAGCGCGCCCAGCGCGCCTGGTTTACCGGGCTTAATCGGCTCATCCGCGTCCCTCAAAATCGATACGGGGGTCGACCAGCGTGTAGGTGACATCGCTGATGATGTTGGTCAGCAGGCCAATCAGACTAAAAATATAAAGGGTGCCGAAAATCACCGGGTAGTCGCGGGAAATTGTGGCTTCGTAGCCCAACAGGCCCAGCCCGTTAAGGGAGAACATCACCTCAATCAGCAGCGAGCCGGTAAAGAACATGCTGATAAACGTCGCCGGGAAACCGGCAATCACCAGCAGCATCGCGTTACGAAAGACGTGGCGATACAGAATTTTTTTCTCATCCAGCCCTTTGGCTCGCGCCGTCACCACGTATTGCTTGCGAATTTCATCGAGAAAGGAGTTTTTCGTCAGCATGGTTAACGTGGCAAAGCCGCCGATAACCGTCGCCAGCACCGGCAGCGTGATGTGCCACAGATAGTCAGTTATTTTGCTGTACCAGGGCAGGGCGTCAAAATTGGCCGACGTTAGTCCTCGCAGCGGGAACCAGTCGAGATAAGTCCCGCCGGCAAACAGCACAATCAGCAGGATGGCAAACAAAAATGCCGGAATGGCGTAGCCGATAATAATGAAAATGCTGCTCCAGATATCAAAGCTGCTGCCATTGCTGACCGCCTTACGGATCCCCAGCGGAATCGACACCAGATAAATAATCAGCGTGCTCCACAGTCCGATGGAAATGGAAACGGGGAGGCTGTCTTTTATCAGCTTAATCACCGAGGAGCTACGGAACAGGCTGTTGCCAAAGTCGAAACGCAAGTAGTCGCCGAGCATAGTGAAATAGCGCTCGTGTAGCGGTTTGTCGAACCCGTAGCGATGCACAATATCGGCAATGACTTCCGGGTCAAGTCCGCGGCCCCCACGATACTGGCTGCTGGTGGCGTCACCCACGCCCGTTCGGGCATGACCGCTGCCCATAGCGTCGTTGCTCATGCCCGGCATGCCGGTTGTGTGGCCCATTTGTATTGCGGCAATGGCCTGATCCACCGGCCCACCAGGGGCAATCTGCACGATGAAAAAGTTGATGGTGATGATTGCCCACAGCGTGGGAATGATAAGCAGCAAACGCCGCAGAATATAAGCGCCCACGTTATTCCCCCTGACGCCGGTCGGCGGGCAGCTTCGCCGCTTTGTTGACGTCATACCACCAGTTATCAAATCCGGTGCTGTAGAGCGGATGAATGGCGGGGCGGGAGAACTTATTCCACCAGGCCAGGCGGTCGGCCGACATATACCACATCGGCAGCATGTAGTTGTTCCAGGTCAGCACGCGGTCAAGGGCACGGCCCAGCGGCAGTAGTTTTTTCTTGTCGCCCTGGTTGGCGATAATCATCTCAATGAGCTTGTCGACCACCGGGCTTTGTACCCCTGGCGCGTTATAGCTGGAATTGATGTACTCCGAGGCCCAGATAATTTGCAAATCCGGGCTTGGGTAAGGCATTGCGCGGTATAAACTTGGCATCATGTCGTAGTCGCGGCTGCGCAGGCGGCTTGAAAGCTGCGAGTTATCGACCTGGCGGATATTCATGGTGATGCCCAGGCGCTGCAAATTGCGCTGGAAGGGGAGGATCCATTGCGTGTTGCCGGCCGTGCCGGTCAGCAGTTCGAACACAAACGGCTGGCCGGTGCTGACATTCACCAGCTTCTGGTCTTTTAACGCCCAGCCCGCGTCTTTAAGCAGGCTGAGCGCCTTGAGCAGATTTTCCCGGTCAAACCCGCGTCCGTCTGATTTCGGCGGGTTATAGATTGAGGTGAAGACCTCCGGCGGGAGATCCTTTTTCATCGGCGCCAGCAGCATCAGTTCGTCGGCGTCCGGGTAACCGCGAGCGGCGTATTCCGTATTCTGGAAATAGCTGTTGGCCCGGCTGTATGCGCCATAAAACAGCGCCTTGTTCATCCATTCGAAATCAAAGGCCAGGCCGATGGCTTCCCTTACCCGGCGGTCGCTGAAAAGGGGGCGCTGGATGTTAAACGCCAGCCAGCGGGTGTCTTGGGCGGATTCGTTTTTCTGCTCATCCTTGACGATGTAATGGTTGCTGAAGTTTTTCCCGATGTAGCGCGTGGCCCAGTTTTTGGCAGAGACTTCAGTGCGATAATCAAATGCCCCGGCCTTGAACGCCTCAAAAGCCACGTCATCATCGAGATAATAGTCGTAGCGGATGGTATTAAAGTTCCAGCGCCCGCGGTTTACCGGCAGATTTGCCGCCCAGTAATCCCGCACCCGCGAATAGGTAATGTATTGCCCCATTTTCCAGTCGGTGATTTTATAGGGCCCGCTGGAAAGCGGTGGGGTAGAGAGCGGGTCGCTCAGCTTATGATCCTTCCAGAACTTCTCTGGGAACACCGGGAGCGAAAACAGGCCCAGCATCCGGTCTTTGCTTGGTGTGGCAAGCTCAATACGCACGGTGAGCGGCGCAATGGCGCGTACCGTTGCCCCTTTGTAAATCAGGCGGAACTGCGGCACGCCTTCCGTCATGAATTTATTGAAGGTGAAGGCGACATCCTCGGCGGTAATCGGACTGCCGTCCTGAAAGCGGGCGCGCGGGTTAATGGACACTTCCGCCCAGGCAAAGTTGGACGGGTAGCGGGCCATCTCGGCAATCAAAGGATAATAGCTGCCGGGTTCGTCATCGGAAGTGGTGAACAGGGTGTCATACAGCGTGTCGGTGCGAACGCCCGGATTACCCCGCATGGCAAAGCGGTTGAAGTTATCAAAAGTGCCAATGGCCGAGAGCGTGATATTGCCGCCCTTGGGGGCTGCGGGATTGACGTAATCGAACTGCGTGAAGTTGACGGCATATTTAGGTTCGCCCAGGACGGCAAAAGAGTAGCTTTCGTTTATCTCTGCGGCGCGTGGCGTAAGGGAAAAGGTGCTCAGGCAAAGCAGCATCAGTGCACGTACAGCTTTTGTCATCTTCATTCCTTGCCCGGTGGGTGGGAAAGCGCAGGCGTCACGCTGCCGCGCCCGGTAAACCCATGATGGTTAATCATAAGTTAGCCAGTGAAGATTGCGCAATGCCTGTCAGTCTTTCAATTCGTCATAAAGCGTGTGGGAAGGATTCCAACTGACAAGCTGGCTTAAGGTCAGAGGGCGGCTGAAGTAATACCCCTGCAGGAAGTTACAGCCGCGTTCGATAAGCCATTTCGCCTGCTCCGGCGTTTCTACCCCTTCCGCTACCGTGTTCATATTCAGGCGCTGAGCCAGCGTCAGCACGGCGTCCAGCACCGGCGCGGTCACCGTTTCCATACCGATAGAGTTGACGAAGCCGCGGTCAATTTTCAGATAATCCAGAGTAAAACGCTCGAGGTAAATCAGGGCGCTGTGGCCGGTGCCGAAGTCATCCACCGCAATTTCAAATCCCTGCTCGTGCAGCCAGGCGAAAATGCCCATCGCCTCTTTTTCTTTCAGCATGTCGCGTTCGGTTATCTCAAACACTAACTGGAAATGGTGCGGCGGCAGTGACGCGGCGAAGGCCTGAATGTCCTGCTTAAACGTCGGGGAGTGAAGGTGGCTTGGGGCGAGGTTCACGCCGAGCTTGGCCCCGGCGGGCAGAACTTTTTGCAGCGTTGGCGCGTCCCGGGCAATCAATTCAAACAAATGGCGCGTGAGGGGCACAATCAACTGCTGAGCTTCGGCAAAGCCGATAAACGCATCCGGGGGGATCATACCCGCCGTTGGGTGCTCCCAGCGCATCAGCACCTCTATGCCACGCATCTGCAGAGCCTGTGAGTCGACCACGGGCTGGTAAACAACAAAAAACTGCCCCCGCTTGATGCCGGTAAGAATTTCTTTCCCCGCCCGTACCTTGACCGACAGAAAGTAACCGCACAGCGCGACGCTCAGCAGGCCGGATAATAGCCCGGCCAGAATGGCCAGTTGAATATCCTCCAGCGGCCACGGTGTACCATAAATGTAGAGTTTAATCGGGTAACCATTAAGGACTGAGATTCTGGTGGGCGAGGGGGGAAGCTCATCGGTATTTATCACGTCCGGTGAATAGGACGTGAGCGCCTTGTTTCCCACCACCAGGGCCATGGAGCTGATGTCCTGCTGACGGGAGGTGAAAACCAGGTAGGGCGTAAGATTGACGTTTAGGGTGGTAAAAACGCCGCGCCCCGAGGCCAGCGGGTTAAGAAACCAGGCGGCAATCACCGGCTTGCCCGGCATCATTGGCGTGCCGTTCATAATCGCCAGGTCGACGGTTTTATTGATATTGATCTCGGGTTCCAGCGCATCCATCGACATTTCCATGTTGCCGGTGGCGGAAGAACAGTAGGCAATGCCGTTACGCACCAGCAAAAAGGCTCGTACGTTAGGATTAAAAGCCGCACGAGAAGTCAGTTCGCCGCTGACCCTTTCACACTCGTTCATGGTTAAAGGCTGGATACCCTCGGCGGTGGCGTGAAGTTCTTTAAAAAAGGTATCCAGGTAGTTACTGATGTCGCGAGAGAGGAGGTTATAGGCGGACTCACGCTTTGAATGGAGCGCCAGGCTGGTTAGCCCACCGATAAATAATGCGGCAAATAATCCCATTAGCAGGCTAAACGCGACTATCTGCTTTGGGGTGCTAAAGTAGCGTGAAAAAATATTTCTATAAGACATGGAATTATGAGTCCCGCAGGGGCAAGCGAATCATCGTTTGTTTTGTGCTTTTTTCTGACTATAACCCATAACCAGGAAATTGTTTAACTTGTTTCACAAGGTAACTATTTCATCTTTCAATTTTAAGAGGAAAGAGTAACCGTCTGAATTTTAGGCATAAAAAAACGCTGCATTGGCAGCGTTTTTAACGTTGGTGGCTTTGCTGAGTAGCCAAGGGAATAACTCTCAACAAAACATATCTTGTGGCGGCGTTAGCTGCGGCTTAGCACCCGGCGCGCTTCGTTGTAACGCTTCTTCCAGTAAGGCTCGTCCATGCTGGAGATCACAACGCCGCTGCTGGTGGAAGCATGTACAAATTGGTTATTGCCAATGTAGATGCCTACGTGACGGCCAGTTGAGCCTGCACGGAACAGCACTAAATCACCGGTGCGTAACTTGTTACGCGAGACAGATTTACCGGACTCCTGCTGCTCAGACGTTGAGCGAGGCAGGGTTAAACCAAACTGTTCCTGGAAAGTGCGCTGCACAAAGGCAGAACAATCAATACCAGCTCTGCTGCTGCCGCCAAGACGGTAGCGTACACCTTTCCAGCTCGCGTATTGCTCCATAATGCGTGACTTCACGTCAACATTACGAACCATCTCTTCGAATTCATCCTGAGAGGCTTGCAGTAAAAAACCATCTTTTTCACCGACTGCATGCGTCTCAGAATGCATATTTGCTGTGTTAGTCGAACTACAGGCGGAAAGCATAACTGCCACCGCAATCGCGGGTATCGCCCGCAAGATGTATCTCAAAATAGGCTGAGATTTGACCATTTTGTTTGTTTTCCCTTGATGTCCTTAACGAATAATTCGTTATACAAAAATACCAACGTGACGAGACTAATTACCTAAAAGCCACGAGACAATTATTCATGCACAAAAATGTGGAACATCGCACACTTTTATTCACAGCACAAATAGATCAGCCGTAGAGCAAACTTTCCCGAGACTACCCGATAAAACCAGGCTATGCGAGCGTTTTTATTCTTATTTTTATAAGAAATTGTGATGATTCGTCGCGAAAGGTTATTTCGAACAAATGATCGGCAATGCTGCTGATTTTATCGTCAGGTCATTCAAATTGAAGCGGATTTTGTATGAGTAAATATTCATCTGGCTGTCATGATGCTGAAAAAATAAACAGAGGCCCGGGTGGGCCTCTGTTCGGTGACTATCTTCATCACTTATTAACCGTCAGCGGGACGCTTTATATTTTCCCGGAACAGTGCGGTTCAGTATAGAAATTAACCGGTCGCTGACTGGGGT
Organism: Cedecea sp. AS113; assembly: GCF_037152415.1. NCBI lineage: Bacteria > Pseudomonadati > Pseudomonadota > Gammaproteobacteria > Enterobacterales > Enterobacteriaceae > Cedecea > Cedecea sp. AS113. The sequence continues at coordinate 377,372 of NZ_JBBCMI010000001.1, read as the reverse complement.
TAATAGCACCCAGGGCAGGCCAACCAGAGCAATAGAGACTGACCCGACGTAGACATCGGTAAACCAGTGTGCGCCTATCATTATTCTTGGCGAAGAGAAGATAAAGAAGATCGCGAGGGCAATAAGAAACGCTCGTGGGCCGAAATAACGCAGCATAAAACCGGTGAAGATAAGCAGCATCAGGCCGTGATCGCCAGGGAAGCTATCGCTCGAGGCGTCTTTCGTCGGGAAGTGCAGCAGTTCGCTGACGCGATGAATGTCTTTAAAGTACAGCGTAGGGCTGGCGTGCACCACCGGGATAAGGTGGCCGAGCTGGTTGATGACCACGGCGCACAGCAGCATCACCACGCCCATCAGCACCAGGCGGCGGCGGCCAGCGGCGTCTTCATGCAGCCAGAACCAGGAAAACAGCGCGCCCATCGCCAGCAGCGAAATGCCGTCGAAGGCCCGGTTATTGGTGATGGCAATCAGCGTTAAAAAGGTATGGCTTTTAACCAATTCATTATTAAAGAAATGGAACAGCGTGGCGTCAATGTTGAACCAAAATCCATGGTTCTCTGGCAGGTACCAGCTAAAGAACAGGGCAATGCCCAGGAGGTTCAGCAGCAGGATAAGAGGGAGGCGATTAATCATGATACAGCTTCTAAATCTCATTCTGGGGGCGCGAAGGTAGACGCGCTAACTTAAACGTAAGCTCAACAGGCTGGCTTGCAGGACGTTCCAGTCGGGCTGAGCCGGGTGAATCAATTCGATGCGGCTGTCCAGCGGCGGCGAGGGTTGCGTTTCAATATGCAGGTCGTTGCACTGGCGGTTGATACGTACCAGGCCTTCGGGAATACGCAACACGCCTTTGACTCGCTCAACCGGGGCAAGACGTGCCCACTCCAACAGGCCAATGGTGTCGAACACGGTTTCTTCATCGAAAATCCAGCCACAGGCGTAATAACCCTGCCCACTGTTCACGCTCCGGCGCCAGCGCTGATGCCCCGGCAGGCTCAGCGCAGCAAGACCATGAGGAACCGATTGGGCATGCTGGTGCTCAGGGCTTTGCGGCAGCTCGCGTTGGTTCTGTCTTGGTTTGTCGAGAAGCGCAATGCTGACGGCCCCTTTTTCTACGTGCATAAGTTCGCGGCTGTCGCCATTGTTTTGATACCAGCGCGCTAAAGCAGCCTGGCTTTCCGGCGTGGCGCGATCTTGCTTGTTGGCTACAATGATGTCCGCCGCCGCAAGCTGATCGCGGAAGTTATCATTATTCAGGGCTTTTTCATCCAGAAGCTGGCGCGAGTCGAGCAGGCAAAGCGTGGCCCGCAGGTTAATCCACGGCTGATATACGTCGGCGGTGAGCATGTCCAGGATTTGTTTTGGGTGGCCAAGGCCGGTAGGTTCAATCAGCAGGCGGTCGGGCTTGCCCTGGCGCAGCAGCGTATTGAGGCCGACCTGCATCGGCAGGCCGTTAACGCAGCACATACAGCCGCCAGGGATCTCTTTCAGCAGCGCGCCGCTATCTGCCAGCAGGGCGCCATCAATCCCCACTTCGCCAAATTCATTGACCAGCACCGCCCATTTTTCATCGGCGGGCTTGTTGGCCAGTAAGTGCAAAATGGTGGTGGTTTTACCGCTGCCCAGAAAGCCGGTAATTAAATTCGTTTTTGTCACGGTGACTCCGGGGGTTTACTGCCTGCAAACCACGTCAATCTATCAGTGATTATTCATTATTTACGCTGACTATCCTGACGACAACCCGGAGAAAAGAGAAGCCTTAACGCGGCTTACCGCACGGTAAGACCACGTTAAGCGCATTGATTGTTAACTTAAGCGCAAGTTTTCGACCGCGCCGCGTGCGCCCAGGCGGATGAGTTGCTGCCAGGCTTGCCGCACGTTTTCGACAAATTTTTCGTTTTTGGGCAGGTCATCACCAAAAATTTCGTTCAGGCAGATGAGGGCGCTGACGCGTTCGTTTTCGCCGCTGTCGCTCACCAGCATCTGGATTTTGCCCTGGAGCGGATCGCGAACGTCAATCGCATGACCCTGTTCGTCGAGGCCGCTAACGTAGCGCATCCAGCCTGCGATCCCGAGCGCCAGGCATGGCCAACTGCTCCCGTTTGCCAGATGCCAGCGCACGCTTTCCAGCCAGCGCTGAGGAAGCTTCTGACTGCCGTCCATGGCTATTTGCCAGGTTCGGTGCTTCAGCGCCGGATTTGCGAACCGCTCGAGCAGGCTGGCGGCGTACTGATTCAGGTCGATGCCCCGAATGTTCAGCGTCACCGCCTGCTCCTGCAGCATCAGGTGCTTTGCTGCACGGGCAAAATGTTCGTCAGCCATACAATCATTAATATGCGGGTAACCGGCGAGGTAGCCGAGATAAGCCATAAATGAGTGGCTGCCGTTGAGCATCCGCAGCTTCATCTGCTCGTAGGGCACCACATCGTCAACCATTTCCACCCCGACGGCTTCCCATTCCGGGCGTCCGGCGACGAAATTATCTTCGACGACCCACTGAATAAACGGCTCGGCGGCAATGGCGCAGGGGTCTTGTACGCCCAGTATTTCCGCAATTTCCTGCAGCGATTCCTCCGTGGCTGCCGGAACAATGCGGTCGACCATGGTGCTGGGGAAGGTGACTTCTTTGGCAATCCATTCTGTCAGCCCGGCGCTTCGACTCGCGGCCATACCCAGAACGGCCTGGCGAACCAGGTGCCCGTTATCAGGAATGTTATCGCAGGATAAGATCGTAAAGGGGCTAAGCCCACGCTCACGGCGACGGCTTAGCGCCTCCACAAGTATTCCTGGTACGGAATGCGGAGACTCCGGCGACGCCAGATCGTGAATAATCCGCTCATTGGTGGGATCAAGTTTTCCGCTGGCGGGATCGATGCAGTAGCCTTTTTCGGTCACGGTCAGGGAGACAATGGCGACCTGCGGTTCACAAAACTTCTCTATGATGGCTTCCATGCCATCCAGCCTCGCATTCAGGCATTCTTTCACGGCACCGATGACCCGCGCCTGGTTTCCCGCCGCCCCTTTTTCCAGCACCGTGAAAAGATGATCCTGTTGCCTGAGATCGTGCATCAGCTTATCACCGTTAAACAGGCTGATCTCACAGATCCCCCAGTCGCCGCCCAGTTTGTTGAGCACCCGATCGGTGAGCAGGGCCTGATGCGCACGGTGGAAAGCGCCAAACCCAAAATGCACGATACGGGTTTTCAGCGCGCGGCGGTCGTAGTTTGGCCGTTGAACGGTATCCGGAAGTGAAGCAGTGGCAAGGGTATCCATAGAGTCGCATCCTGTGTAGGGAGGTGGGAATCTATGCAGTGTAAAGCTGTATGACAGGAAATAAAATTGGTCTGTTTAGTTAATCGCTTTTGTGTGATGTAGGTCTGATAATAAAGCAGGATGATGTAATTGGTATAATAACTTTGGTTGTGAGAACAAAAAAAACGCTCCCGAAGGAGCGTCATTTATTATTAGTCTGCGCGGCCCATAGAGCGTTTTTCTGCGATATGAATGCGGATTTTTTCCCCGGCAACCATGTATTCCGGCACCTGAATCACCAGGCCGGTGGACAGCGTTGCTGGCTTGGTACGAGAGCTGGCGGAAGCGCCTTTGATGCCCGGAGCCGTTTCGATGATTTCCAGATCCACGGTCTGCGGCAGCTCCAGCGCCAGCAGCTGGCCGTCCCAGGTCAGAACCTGCATGTCCGGCATACCGCCTTCGGGAATGAACTGCAGCTCTTCTTCGATCTGGTCTTTGGTGAAGATGTACGGCGTGTAATCTTCTTTATCCATGAACACGTATTCGTTGCCGTCGATATAGGAGAAGTCAACGAAGCGGCGGGTCAGGGTGATGGTGTCAACGATATCATCACCTTTGAAGCGCTCTTCCACTTTCTGCCCGGTGCGAACATCGGAGAAACGCATCTTGTACAGGGTTGCTGCGCCGCGTGCGCTGGGAGCCTGGATATCAATGTCTTTAACAATCAGCAGCTTGCCGTTGTAATTGAGTACCATGCCTTTTTTGATTTCGTTAGCTCTTGCCATCGGTGTTTCCTGTCAAAAATTGAGATGCGAAAATATTGCGTCAAAGTACTCGTGAGGCGCGTTTCAGGCAAGTGGATTTAATAAAGAAGCACAAAAGTAAGGGGCTTAAGGCAAACGTGCCGACAACATCCTGCTTTGCCGACACGCCGGTGGCTTAACGCGCCTTAGCCGCGGCCATCCTTAGGCGCTAAGAAATAGAAAGCAAACGGCAGCGAACATAGAATAGTGAACATGATCGTGTAGATAGTGACCCACGCGCCCTGCATGATAAACATGTCCAGCGTCCACTGTTCCATTGGCCAGTTGTACTGCTCTTCCACGCCTTCAAAGGTCACCTTCGAAATAAGCGACACGACAATAGTGAAAACGATGGCAACCGCGATAAGGAACTTTTTACCTTCCGGCGTACGAAGTTTTGCAAGCATATCAGCCTCCTGGCTGGGAAATGATTAAGCGTAATGGCCCCGACAACCGGGGCCAGGTAATTAAAACGTGACGTTCACTTTGCCCCAGACCGTCCGGCCTGGTTCATTGACCGGGGTATTGGACGAATAGCCAAAGCTGCTGTTGCCCGCCAGGTTCAAGTGTTCGCTGTAGGTTTTGTTCAACAGATTATCGACCCCTGCGCTGAGCTTGATGGCTTTGCTTAGACGGTAAGCCGCGTTGGCGGAAAAAATCGCAAAGCTGCTGCTTTTATCGAAGTCTTTCCCGACCACGTTACCCTCATTCAGCGCCACGCGATGCTGGCCGCTGACCAGCCGCAGCAGGCCGGTGCTGCTCCAGTCTCCTCGCTCCCAGGTCAGGCCGAAGCGTGTTTCCAGCGGGGCTATTTGCGGCAGCGGCTGATGGTCACTGGTGTTTTGCCCCCAGGCATACGCCAGGCTTGCGTCCGCTTTCCAGGCTTCGGTCAGCGCGTAGCTCATGCCCATTTCGCCTCCCATAATGGTGGCGTCCACGTTATCTGCCTGACTGACGCGGGCGTTCCTGGGGTCATAGCGGAAGAGAATAAAATCATTCACCCGGCCAAGGTAGGCGGAAACCCAGCTGTTGAAGCGCTCCCCGCTGTACTGGGCGCCAATATCCAGCTGTGTCGTTTTTTCCGTTTTCAGCTTATCGAAGACATTTTTAGTGCCGTCCGGCCCGTAGGTGGGGGAAAACAGCTCCCAGTAATCCGGGAAGCGCTCGGTGTAGCCCACGCCAGCGTACAGCATGACGGGGATATCGCTCAGCGTTTGTTCGTAGCGCACAAAACCTGCCGGTAGCGTTTTGCTCCGCACGCTGGCACCTGCGTCCGTATCATTATTGACGCGAGTTCGATCGAGGCGCGCGCCGCCGATAACTTTGCTGCTGTCGGTGGCATTCCAGGTCAGTTCGCTAAAGATACCTGCGTCCTGGAAACGGGCATCCTGCTTCCAGCCGGCGCCCTGTTTGCTGCGATGGGTGCTTTGCTGCCCGTCGATACCGCTGCGCAGTTCGTAGTCAGACCACAGCCACGTGCCCATCATGCGCCCGCCAACCGTGCGGCGATCGAGCTGCATCGCCATTGGCATATTCATGCTCATGGATGAACCCATGTCCATCGAACTGCCCATATCCATGCCCATCGAGGAGGCCATATGCCCGCCGGACATGCCGCTGGACATTGTTCCCGGCGAGCGGAGGGAATAGTTGTCCATAATATGATTGGCGTAGTTGTAGTAGACGCTGCTTTCAAACTTGTTGAACACCTCGCCGATGTTCGACATTTCAAAGCGCGCCCCGAGGCTGTCGCGCCTGAACTGGGAGCCGTCCATACTGCGGCCCGCGTAGCGGGCTTCACCGTTGCCTTTACCCGCCGTTAGCTCCAGCAATGTGTCTTTGTTGGGCGTCCAGCCCAGCGCAACATCGGCGTTCCATTTATCCCACTTTGAGGCCACCCGGTTGCCGCTGCCGTCTTCGTAATCGGCGGAGTGGGACTTATTGCCGATCAGGCGTAAATAGCCGTCCTCACTCCCCAGACTGACGTCTGCATTGCTGTCCCAGCGCTGGTTGGACGCTGTGAGCAGGCTGGCCGTGCCCTGGATGCCCGCTTTATCAAAGCGCGGCGGTTCCCTGTCGAAGCGGACGGTTCCCGCGGAGTTACCCGGCCCCCATAGCACGCTTTCCGGCCCTTTAATCAGCGTCAGCAGATCAAAGCTCTCCGGTGAAATATATGAACTTGGGGCATCCATTCTGGCCGGACAGGCCCCCGGCATTTCACCATTATTGGTCAGGATACGCAGGCGAGAACCGAACATGCCGCGAAAAACCGGGTCGCCGTTGGTGCCGCCATTGCGGATTTGCGAGAAACCGGGGATGGTTTTCAGGTAGTCAGATCCGTCGCTGGCTGGCACGGGCTGACGCGGCGTTTTAGGGGACGTCACAACTTCCAGCGGTGATGATGCCGGAGAGGTGACGATCATCACGGCATCGTCCGGCATAGTCATCGTGTCATGCGAACCCGCCGCGATGGCTGCGGGAGAAGTGATAGCCAGCAGTATCCAGGATACCAGCGGCTTTAAATGTGTTTTCATCATTGCCTTACTGTCCTTCAGGCGTAACGTTGCCGCTCTTTATAAAAAGAACAGCTCGAGACAACGCTTCAGCGTCGCCTGCGGCATTACGCGGTTAATTATTGGTGTTTTAAGCGAAGTAACAGGCAGCAGAGGGCGGGGCGCGGGCCGGGTGAGGTGACCAGGGGCGAGAAATCGCCGCGCAGCAGAGTGCGATCACCGGCGTCCGGCGCACGCAAATCAACAATAACAGCAGTAAAACGGTGAGGCAGAATTCAATAAAAGGCAGGTGGATCAGCAGCTGGCAATAGCCGCAGGCGATTTCTTCTCCCGGCGACATGCCCGGGCCGGACATCAGCATATTGTGCGGCATTGACGCCTGAGGGCACGGTTCGGGCACAGGCATGTGATGGCCCATGTCAGACATGTCCATTGTCATCATCATGCTGCTGTGTTCGCAGGCTGAATGGTGCATCAGCGATTTTGAAATTACCGGTGCAATAAACAGCATGGCAACGGCAAGCAGCGCCAGCCAGCAGGCTGTTCGGTGAAAGTGATTGCGCCGTGACAAAACGTTACCGATCCGTAGTCGTTGTGGCGCAAGTGTATCCTGAAAGAAGGAATGATGTTAAATGAATTGTTAGATTGACGCAGGCAGTGGGTCTGCTATTGTCACGCACCTTTTGACGCCGGTGGAAACGTAAATGGATTGTCGTCCTGACTGCGGCGCTTGCTGTACTGCGCCTTCTATATCAACGCCTATCCCCGGTATGCCGGAGGGGAAGCCCGCCAACACGCCCTGTATTCAGCTGGACGAACGCCTGCGCTGCAAGCTGTTTGGATCGCCTTTGCGGCCTAAAGTCTGCGGCGGCCTCCAGCCTGCCAGAGAGATGTGCGGTACCTCACGCCAGCAGGCAATGGCCTACCTGATCCACCTTGAAGCCGCGACGGCACCTTAAATATCTTTGATTTGGGCCATGCAATAAATACTGACGGCTATCATCCCCAGTGCGATGAAAAAGACGCTGTGATAGTTCCAGATCTCGGCCACCACGCCGGCGAGCGAACCGGCAATGATCCACCCTACGCGCGTGGTGTTGGTATACAGCGTGGTGGCGGCCCCTGCCTGACCAGGCATAAGATCCTGAAAATAGGTCATGCCGATCCCGGCCAGAATCCCGATAAAGATAGCGTTGAGCAGCTGCAGCCCCAGCAGCATATATTCATTGGTCAGCGTTACCATTCCGACATAGAAAAGCAACCCGGCGGCAACGGCAAAGCGCATCAGGAAGCGCTTACCGAAGCGTTTGGCGTAGTAGCCCGCAATCAGCATGGTCGGGATTTCCAACCCGGCTGCGGTGCCCATCATGATCCCGGCGAGCTTCTCCGGGAGGTGTAACTCATTGATGATGTAAAGCGGCATATTGATGATATAGAGGCTGTTACAGCCCCACATCATGGTACAGGCGGCGAACAGGAGCAGGGCGTCGCGGCGGTTGCGACGCGGTGACTCGAGCCGGGCTTCTGCTTTTGCCACCGGTTCTTTGCGCATGGACGGCAAAAAGAGCCACACCATCGCGCCGCAAATCACAAAGGCAAACGCCGCACTTAGGTACATCACCTTGAAGCCAAACCCCATCGCCAGCGCGTAGGCAATTGGCGGCCCAATCACCCAGGCAAGAGACACCTGTGCGCGGAGGATAGAGCTGAACATCACCGCTTCACGCCCGGTGCTGTCGGCATGCTCGCGGGCAAGCGCAAACATCTGCGGGTTGGCGGTGGAGCCGAAGCTGCTTAGAAACACCCCGACGAACAGCAAAATAAAGTAGTTACGGTTCCAGGCGAACAGGATGCAGCCCAGCGCACCGAGCAGGCAGCAGGCAAAAATCAGCGTTTTCCGGTCGCCTTTGCGGTCGGAGCGCCCGGCTAAAAACTGGCTCACCAGAATGCCAATCACCGCGCTGCCGGTGAAGAAAAAGCCGACCAGCGCAGGGCGAACGTGGACTTCATCGGTTAAAAACAGGCTTAGCGTTGGGGTTTGTAGTGCCCCGGCGATGCCGGTCAAAAAAGCCACAATCAGAAACGCGGTTGAGGTGAAGTCCAGAGGCTTACGGGCGGCGGTAACGGGAGCGTTTTGCATACTTTTGGACGGCAGGAAAAAGAATGCGCGGAGTGTACCCTCGTTACCCCTAAATAGACAGATTTACCCTTAAGTCCTGCGCGGGAACTCGCACAAATTATCCAGGAAGCGAAGGCCGCTTTGGCGATACGTTGCCAAAGCTGAAATTTGCTGATGCCGGGTTGTAAACTGTTGCCAGTGTGCTGAACACTCGGCCTGCTAAACTGAAAATGTGCTGAAGCTCTAAATTTCGCAAACAGAAATGCGAGAAATGTTGCGTGTCATGCAGCATTAGCGCAACACTCCTTGAAACGTTTCAGCGTCATCTTTTTGCATCCCGCAGCTCGAGATGGCGCATTTTTTCTCAAGCTAGCTGAATCGTTTCAATTCAGCGAGAGAGGCGATCTATGTTCCAGTTATCTGTGCAGGATATTCACCCGGGCAAAGCTGCCGGGAGCAAAGAAGACGCTATCCGCCAGGTTGCCGCCGCCCTTGTGCAGGCAGGCAACGTCGGTGAAGGCTACGTCAACGGTATGCTGGCGCGTGAGCAGCAAACCACCACTTATTTAGGCAACGGGATTGCTATCCCGCACGGCACCACCGACACGCGCGATCTGGTGCTGAAAACCGGCGTTCAGGTTTTTCAGTTCCCGCAGGGCGTGGAGTGGGGCGAAGGGCAGACCGCTTACGTGGCGATCGGTATTGCGGCCAGTTCCGACGAACACCTTGGCCTGCTGCGCCAGTTGACGCATGTGCTGAGTGACGACGAAGTGGCTGCACAGCTGAAATCCGCCACCAGCGCGGAAGAACTCCGGGCGCTGCTGATGGGCGAGAAGCAAAGCAGCGCGCTGCTGCTGGACAACAGCCTGCTGGCGCTGAACGTCGAGGCCAGCGATTTGATGACGCTGCAGGCGCTGAACGCGGGCCGCCTGAAGCAGGCGGGTGCGGTTGATGCCGCTTTCGTCAGCAACGTGATTGCCGGTAATCCACTGTATCTCGGTCAGGGTATCTGGCTGAATGACAGCGCGGCAGGCAACCTGGCCAGCGCGGTTGCTGTCAGCCGTCCGGCGGCCAGTTTTGAAGCGGATGGAAACCCGGTTTCTCTCCTGATGACCGTCGCTGTGGCCGACGACCAGCCCTTGCAGGTGCTGAACCGCCTGAGCGACATGCTGATTGGCAACCGTGCCGACAAGCTTTTAACCGCAGATGCGCCGGCGTTGCTGACGCTGCTGACCAGCGATGATGCCCCGGCAGAAGAAGCGCTGAGCGCCGAGTTTACCGTGCGTAATGAACACGGCCTGCACGCCCGGCCGGGTACGGCGCTGGTTAACACCATAAAACAATTCAATAGCGAAATTACCGTGACAAACCTTGATGGAACCGGGAAACCGGCAAATGGACGTAGCCTGATGAAAGTTGTTGCTCTGGGTGTGAAAAAAGGCCACCGGCTGCGCTTTACCGCGCAGGGTGAAGATGCTGAACAGGCGCTGAAAGCGATTGGCGAAGCCATCTCTGAAGGACTGGGGGAGGGCGCGTAATGACCAGACGTGTAGCAACGATCACCCTGAACCCGGCCTATGACCTGGTGGGCTTTTGCCCGGAAATCGAGCGTGGAGAAGTAAACCTGGTGCGCACCACCGGTCTGCATGCGGCTGGCAAGGGCATCAACGTCGCTAAAGTACTGAAAGATCTCGGCATCGACGTGACCGTAGGCGGATTCCTCGGCAAAGACAACCAGGACGGCTTCCAGCAGCTGTTTAGCGAGTTGGGAATCGCCAACCGCTTCCAGGTCGTACAGGGCCGTACCCGCATCAACGTTAAGTTGACCGAAAAAGACGGGGAAGTCACCGACCTGAACTTTTCCGGGTTTGAAGTCACCGGCGCGGACTGGGAACGCTTTGTGGCGGACTCCCTGAGCTGGCTGGGCCAGTTCGACATGGTTTGCGTCAGCGGCAGCCTGCCTGCGGGCGTTTCCCCGGAAGCGTTCACGGACTGGATGACCCGTTTGCGCAGCCAGTGTCCGTGCATCATTTTCGACAGCAGCCGCGAAGCGCTGGTTGCCGGTTTGAAGGCGGCACCGTGGCTGGTCAAACCGAACCGTCGCGAGCTGGAAATTTGGGCCGGTCGCAAGCTGCCTGAATTGAAGGATGTGATTGAGGCGGCGCATGCGCTCCGTGAGCAGGGGATTGCGCATGTGGTGATTTCTCTAGGCGCGGAAGGCGCGCTGTGGGTTAACGCTTCAGGGGAATGGATTGCCAAACCACCCACCTGTGAAGTTGTTAGTACCGTTGGCGCAGGAGATTCCATGGTTGGCGGCCTGATTTATGGCCTGCTGATGCGCGAGTCCAGCGAACACACGCTGCGCCTTGCTACCGCCGTTGCGGCCCTGGCCGTCAGCCAGAGCAACGTAGGCATTACCGATCGTACACAGCTGGCCGCCATGATGGCTCGTGTCGACCTGAAACCTTTCCACTGACAGCAGGAGACAGGCAATGAAAACGCTGTTAATTATTGAACCGGGACTTGGGCAGGCGCGCGCGTATCTCGCGAAGACGCTGCTCGGTGCCGCAGCGCCAAAAGCGCACCTCGACATTATTGATAACCCGAACGATGCCGAACTGGCGATTGTCGTTGGCAACGCCATTCCCGCTGATACTTCACTGAACGGCAAAAAGGTGTTCCTGGGCGATATCGATCGCGCGGTGCAGCACCCGGAATTGTTCCTGAACGAAGCGAAAGGTAAGGCTCATACGTACACCGCCCCGACAGCTGTTGCAACCGCCCCAGCAAAAGGGCCGAAGCGTATCGTCGCCGTCACGGCCTGCCCGACCGGCGTGGCGCACACTTTTATGGCGGCGGAAGCCATCGAAACCGAAGCGAAAAAACGCGGCTGGTGGGTGAAGGTTGAAACCCGTGGTTCCGTTGGCGCAGGGAACGCGATTACCCCTGAAGAAGTGGCCGAGGCGGATCTGGTGATTGTGGCGGCGGATATTGAAGTGGATCTGGCTAAATTTGCCGGGAAGCCGATGTACCGCACGTCTACAGGCCTGGCGCTGAAGAAAACGGCTCAGGAGCTGGATAAGGCGCTGGTCGAGGCCAAACCTTACGAAGCCGCAGGTAAAGCCAGCGCGGCTCAGGAATCCGGCAAAAAAGAAAGCGCCGGGGCGTATCGCCATCTGCTGACGGGGGTGTCTTACATGCTGCCGATGGTGGTTGCGGGCGGCCTGTGTATTGCGCTCTCCTTTGCCTTCGGTATCACTGCCTTTAAGGAACCTGGTACGCTTGCCGCGGCGCTGATGCAAATTGGTGGTGGCTCTGCGTTTGCGCTGATGGTCCCGGTTCTGGCGGGGTATATTGCCTTCTCGATTGCGGACCGTCCTGGCCTGACGCCGGGTCTTATCGGCGGCATGCTGGCCGTTAGCACCGGTTCGGGCTTTATCGGCGGCATCATCGCCGGTTTCCTGGCGGGTTATATCGCGAAGCTGATTAGCTCGAAGCTGAAGCTGCCACCAAGCATGGAAGCACTGAAGCCGATCCTGATCATTCCGCTGTTCTCAAGCCTGGTTGTTGGCCTGGCAATGATCTACCTGATTGGCACCCCGGTGGCTAAAATCCTGGCGGGCCTGACCCACTGGCTGCAAACCATGGGCACCGCGAACGCGGTTCTGCTGGGCGCGATTCTGGGTGGCATGATGTGTACCGATATGGGCGGCCCGGTGAACAAAGCGGCTTACGCTTTTGGCGTCGGCTTGCTCAGTACCCAGACCTACGCACCAATGGCGGCGATCATGGCCGCGGGCATGGTACCACCGCTGGCGCTGGGCCTGGCTACGCTGGTGGCTCGCCGTAAGTTTGATAAGGCGCAGCAGGAAGGGGGCAAAGCGGCGCTGGTGCTCGGGCTGTGCTTTATTACCGAAGGGGCGATTCCGTTTGCCGCCCGTGATCCGATGCGCGTGCTGCCTTGCTGCATCATCGGCGGGGCGCTGACGGGGGCGCTGTCCATGGCGGTTGGCGCGAAACTGATGGCCCCGCACGGCGGCCTGTTTGTCCTGCTGATCCCTGGCGCGATTACTCCGGTGCTGGGTTACCTGCTGGCGATTGTCGCCGGTACGCTGGTGGCGGGCCTGTCCTACGCCTTCCTCAAACGTCCTGAAACGGAGCTGGCGGCGAAGGTCGCTTAATCTTCCGCTCAGCTAAAAAACGCCTCGTTAATGCGGGGCGTTTTTCTTTCTATGATCAATGTTACTCTCCGAACAATCCTTAAAGGCCGCTAAGTCAGTTCGTGAGGCATGTCTCGAGCCTGACTGAAAACCTGCCAGGTCGTTGCACCCCATTTATTCTCACTTTTCACACACCTGCTTTTTCAAGCTTGTTTCTGAGTGAATAAAAATAAATATTTTGGCCTGGCACACAATGAGAGTGTACTATATACACCATTGGTGTACGTAGTACCCTTAAGGATGAGGGCGCAATGACGCACGCTATAACTTTTATTGAGACGACGTTATTTACCCGTCAGATTAAACAGTTTGCGACAGATGATGAACTTAGCGCGTTGCAAAAGGTTTTAATTGGCTCCCCGGAGAAAGGTGATCTGATTCAGGGCACCGGAGGGTTACGGAAAATCAGAATGGCAACCGGCGTTCGGGGTAAAAGCGGGGGCGCTCGGGTAATCTATTTTTTTGCAACGGCAGAGATGATTTGGCTGATCATGGCGTGGCCGAAGCACATAAAAGACAACCTGACGGCAGCAGAAAAAGCTGAACTCAGGAGGCTGACTAAATTACTAAAAGGTAACGTAGAAAATGAGCTTCTTTAATGACCTTAAAACCTCGCTTGAAGAGGCGGTGGAAATTAAAAACGGGGGAAAATTACCCGCGAAGGTCGTGCGTTATGACGTGGCGGATGTTCGGGCGATAAGGGAACAGCTGAAGGTTTCGCAAAGTGAAATGGCTCAGGCCTTAGGCACCAGCGTTGACACGATCAAAAGTTGGGAGTCAAAACGTCGCAATCCCACCGGATTAGCGGCCAAGGTACTGGCTACCATTCAAAGCAATCCTGCATTTTATTATGAGCTGGCAGCGCACTGAGTGCAGCTACCAGCAATGACCCTGACGCATCCAGCGACAGCGTTATGCCGTCGCTTCCTCGTGCTGTTGTGCTTTAAGCCAGGCGATCTCTTCGGCCCAGATATCCGGGTTGGTAGTTTCCAGAATTAGCGGAATACCATCGAAACGGGCGTCACGCATGATCCAGCTAAACGGCGTGTGGCCGATATTCCCGAGGCCGAGGCTGTTGTGGCGGTCAACGCGGCTGCCAAACTCGCTTTTGGCATCGTTGAGGTGCATCCCGCGCAGGTATTTGAACCCGACGATACGCTCGAACTCACTAAAGGTTTTTTCGCAGTCAGCTTCTGTGCGCAGATCGTACCCGGCGGCAAAGGCGTGGCAGGTATCGATGCAGACGCCAACGCGGGATTTATCTTCCACGCCGTCAATAATCGCCGCGAGATGCTCAAAGCGGAAACCAAGGTTACTGCCCTGGCCAGCGGTGTTTTCGATGACTGCGGTCACGCCTTCGGACTTCTCCAGCGCAATGTTAATCGACTCTGCAATGCGCCTCAGGCATTCCTCTTCCGGAATCTGCTTCAGGTGGCTGCCCGGATGGAAATTCAATAGCGTCAGCCCCAGCTGCTGGCAGCGCACCATTTCGTCGATAAACGCCTCGCGGGATTTTTCCAGCGCATCTTCAACCGGGTGGCCGAGGTTTATCAGGTAGCTGTCGTGGGGGAGGATTTGGCCTGGGCCATAATGGTATTTTTCGCAGGCGCTCTTAAAGTTGTCGATAACTTCGCTGGTCAGCGGCGCGGCGCGCCACTGGCGTTGATTCTTGGTGAACAGGGCAAAAGCGGTGGCTTCCAGTTCGTGGGCGCGAATGGCGGCGTTTTCCAGGCCACCCGAGGCGCTAACGTGCGCTCCAATAAACTTCATCTGTCTTCTCCTGTTTCTTGACGGGCAAAACCCGCTATCGGTAGTCCGTCATGATAGCGGGTCAGGAGGCTTTTTTCCGTATTGAATTATGCTAACAGGTGATGAATTGCCAGGTTAATGGCCGCGCCGCCGACAATCAGCCAGATGAACAGCACCAGCGCCATAAGCAGCGGGCGAACCCCGGCTTTTTTCAGGGCACTAACGTGGGTCGTCAGGCCCAGAGCAGCCATCGCCACTGCCAGCAGGAAGGTATCCAGCGTGACCAGCACATTCACCAGCGCCTGTGGCAGGAAGTGGAAGGAGTTGAAGATCGCCACCACGATAAAGAGTATTGCAAACCACGGGATGGTGATTTTACCGGTTTGCGCCGAGCCAGCCGGTGCCAGAGATTTAACGCGGGCGGCCAGGAAAATCAGGAACGGGGCGAGCATCATCACGCGGAGCATTTTGGCAATCACCGCCGCATTTTCCGTTTCCGGGCTAATGGCGTGCCCTGCGGCAACAACCTGGGCAACTTCATGCATCGTTGACCCGGTGTAAATCCCAAAGGCTTCCGGCGTAAACCAGTGACTGACGAACGGGTAAATCATCGGGTAGATAAAGATAGCCAGCGTCCCGAAGATAACCACGGTGGCGACGGCCACGGTGACTTTACTGGCTTCGGCTTTCACCACCGGTTCGGTGGCAAGTACAGCCGCCGCGCCGCAAATACTGCTGCCCGCACCAATCAGCCAACTGGTTTGTCTGTCCAGACCAAACACTTTCTGGCCGAGCCAGCAGGCGAGGGCGAAGGTGCTGCACAGCGTCAGGGCGTCAATCACCAGGCCGCTGACGCCAACGTCGGCAATCTGCGAAAACGTCAGGCGGAAGCCATACAGAATAATGCCGAGGCGCAGAAGGTGCTGCTTGGCGAACAGCACGCCGCCGTCGCACTGCTGCCAGATTTTGGGATACACGGTGTTGCCGATTATCATGCCGCACAGGATGGCGAGCGTCAGGGCGCTAAGGCCGACGCCTGCCACCGCGGGAATGTTGCCAAGCCATAACGCCAGGCCGGTAATGGCGGCGGAAAGCGCCAGCCCCGGTAAAAAATGCCACAGCGTGTGGCGGCGAGCTTGTACGGTGAGTACTGTCATAACCTTCTCCTCTGTCTTAGGGAAAAGGCTACGCCTGGCTGGCATAAAAATAAAATTGATTATATATTTATAATTAATCTTTATAAGTGGTAAGCGATGGCTGCCACCACAGGAAATCTCTCTTATGCATATCACGCTGCGGCAGCTGGAAGTCTTTGCTGAAGTGCTTAAAAGCGGTTCGACCACGCAAGCTTCCCAGATGCTGTCCCTCTCTCAGTCGGCGGTCAGCGCCGCGCTTGCCGATCTTGAAGGTCAGCTTGGGGTTCAGCTCTTTGACCGAGTGGGGAAGCGCCTCGTGGTAAATGAACACGGCAGGCTGCTCTACCCGCGAGTTGTCGGGCTGCTGGAGCAGGCCGGTGAAATAGAACAGCTGTTTCGGGAAGATAACGGCGCGATCCGCGTGTATGCCAGCAGCACCATTGGCAACTATATTCTGCCGGAAATGATTGCCCGCTATCGCCGCGACTTCCCGAAGCTGCCGCTGGAGCTTAGCGTCGGCAACAGCCAGGACGTGATCAACGCGGTGGCGGATTTTCGCGTCGATATTGGCCTGATTGAAGGGCCTTGTCATATGGCGGAGCTGGTGACCGAGCCGTGGCTCGACGATGAGCTGGTGGTCTTTGCTTCGCCGGGCAACCCGCTGGTGCACCAGGCGGTAACGCTGGAAAGCCTGGCAAAGCAGCCGTGGATCCTGCGTGAGCGCGGCTCAGGCACCCGCGAAATCGTCGACTATTTACTGCTTTCGCATCTGCCAGAGTTTCAGTTGGGTATGGAGCTGGGCAATTCCGAGGCGATCAAACATGCGGTGCGCCACGGGCTGGGCATCAGCTGCCTGTCTCGCCGGGTGATTGCCGAGCAGCTGGAGAGCGGCTCATTGGTTGAAGTGGCTATTCCCCTCCCTCGTCTGGTGCGGACGCTGTACCGGATCCACCATCGCCAGAAGCATATCTCTAACGCGCTGCTGCGTTTTCTGCGCTACTGCGAAGCATAATGCACCAAAATCTTGCAGCTGCACCTGATTGGGGTGTGGCTGCGAGGCAACCTCCCGCCCGTTAACTTCTTTTTCACCGCAATGTAGCAGCGATCTTTGCGATTCATCGTCGTTGGCACATTAGTTGCAGAATTGAATTCAAAGAATCTTTTGTTTCAATCAGGCGACGAGGCTGCACATGACGATGAAAAAATGGTTGTTCTCTTTAGTTGGCGCAACGGTGCTGCTGGCTCAGGCCGGGGCGGTAATGGCCGATCAGCTGCAGGATATCGAAAAACGCGGCGTGCTGCGCGTAGCGGTTCCGCAGGATTTCCCGCCTTTTGGTTCAGTGAACGCTGACCTGAAACCTCAGGGTTACGACATTGATATGGCGGCTTACCTGGCAAAAGGTCTGAAGGTCAAGCTACAGCTGGTGCCGGTCACCAGCGCGAACCGCGTGCCATATCTGCAGACGGACAAAGTTGACCTGGTCATTTCCAGCCTCGGCAAGAACGCTGAACGTGAAAAAGTCATCGATTTTAGCCGCGCTTACGCCCCGTTCTTCCTTGGCGTGTTCGGGCCGAAAGATGGCGCAGTGACAGATGCTAAAGCGCTTAGTGGGAAAACCATTGGCGTGACCCGTGGCGCAGTAGAGGACATGGTATTAACCGACCTCGCGCCGAAAGACGCCGACGTGAAGCGCTACGAAGACAATAACACTACCATCTCCGCCTATCTTTCAGGCCAGGTGCAGTACATCGCCACCGGTAACCTCGTTGTGGCGGCGATTGCCCGCCAGAGCCCAGCCAAAGCGCCGGTCAGCAAATTTATGCTCAAGGATTCCCCTTGCTACATCGGGCTGAAAAAGAATGAACCTGCGCTGAAAGCGAAGGTGGACGAGCTGATTGGTGAGGCGCTGAAGAACCATACCCTGAACACCTTGTCGCAGAAATGGATGCAGGCGCCGCTGCCTGCCAACCTCGGCGCTTGAGGTGCCGGGGATGACCACGCAACTTGATTTTGCCGGTCTGCTGCCTTACTGGCCGGAGTTATTGTCCGGCCTGTGGGTGACGCTGGGGCTCACTTTTATGGCGACGGTCGGTGGCGTGGCTATCGGCATTACCGGGGCGGCCATTCGCAGCGGAAAGCCAGGGCTGTTAAGCCTGGCGTGGGGCGGATACGTGGAACTGATTCGCAACACGCCGTTCGTTGTGCAGCTGTTCTTTATTGTCTTTGGGCTCCCTGCGCTGGGGTTAAAGCTCAACGCCGGGGAAGCGGCGCTTATCGCGATGCTGATTAATTTAGGGGCTTACAGCACCGAGATTATTCGCGCAGGTATTCAGGTGACGCCGAAAGGGCAGTGGGAAGCGGCTCGCGTGCTGGGATTAAGCCGTAGCCAGACCTTTTTACGCGTGGTGCTGCCGCCGTCGCTGAAGCGTATTTATCCGTCGCTGGTCAGCCAGTGCATCATTGTGATGCTGGGCTCTTCCGTGGTGTCCCAGGTGTCCTGCGAAGATCTGACCTTTGCGGCCAGCCTCATTCAGTCGCGTACCTTCCTCAGCTTCGAGGTCTATCTGGTGACGACCTTAATGTACCTGGTGCTGTCGTTAATGATGCGTCAACTGCTGCTGGCGGCAGGGCGGAAATGGTTGGGGAGTGATGTCGGATGATGACGTTTACCGACTGGGATATCGTGCGCAACCTGCTGCTGGCGGCCCGCTGGACGGTGCTGCTGTCGCTGATTGCTTTTTTCTGCGGCACTCTGGTGACGCTGCCTTTATTGCTGCTGCGCATGAGCCGCTGGAAATGGCCCAAACGCTTCATCAGCGCCTACGTCGCGCTGTTTCAGGGCACGCCGCTGCTGATGCAGTTGTTCCTCGCTTTCTTCGGCATTGCGCTGTTTGGCATTGATGTCAGCCCCTGGACGGCGGCCACGCTTGCTCTGACGCTGTTTACCAGCGCGTTTTTGCTGGATATCTGGTACGGCAGCATTCGTGCTTTGCCTAAAGGCCAGTGGGAAGCCTGCCGCTGCCTCGGTTTGAGCTTCGGGCAGACGCTGTGCCGGGTCATTGCCCCACAGGCGATGCGTATCGCCGTGGCACCCACGGTTGGGTTTTCGGTGCAGGTCATTAAGGGCACGGCCCTGGCCTCGATCATCGGTTTTGTCGAACTAACCAAAGCCGGCACCATGCTGAACAACGTCACGTTTGAGCCGTTTAAAGTCTTTGCCCTGGTGGCGCTCGGCTATTTCTTACTTTGCTATCCGCTGTCGCGCTACAGCCGCTACCTGGAGAAAAAATTTAATGCCGCTCATCACCATTAATGATGTACAGAAATATTATGGCGACAATCACGTCCTGAAGGGCGTTAGCCTGGATATCGACATGGGCGAAGTGGTGTCGATCATCGGCCGCAGCGGCTCCGGCAAAAGTACGCTGCTGCGCTGCATGAACGGGCTGGAAGGCTACCAGGACGGCAGCATCAAGCTGGGCGGCATGACCATTACCGACCGCGAGTCACAGGCGCGTGAAATCAGCCGTTCCGTGGGGATGGTGTTTCAGAACTTTAACCTATTCCCGCACATGACCGCGCTGGAAAACGTGATGCTGGCGCCGCGCCGGGTGCTGAATAAAAGCGCCGCCGAATGCCGCGAGTTGGGGCTGGAGATGCTCAATAAAGTCGGCCTGGGCGAGCGGGTGGATTACTACCCGGCTAACCTGTCCGGCGGCCAGCAGCAGCGCGTGGCCATTGCCCGCGCGCTGGCAATGAACCCAAAAGTCTTGCTGTGCGATGAAATCACCTCGGCGCTTGATCCGGAACTGGTGGGCGAAGTGCTGAAAGTACTGGAGCAGCTGGCGGCAGAAGGCATGACGCTGATTCTGGTCACTCACGAAATGAACTTTGCCCGGGAAGTCGGCGACCGCGTGGTGTTTATGCACCAGGGCAAAGTGTGGGAGCAGGGGGAAAGCAAGTCGTTCTTCGCCAATCCCCGGACTCAGGAACTGCAGCAGTTTATTTCGTCCGTGCGCGGGCTGGGTTAATCTTTGACCGCCGGGCAACTGAGCGCGCCGGCGGTTTTTTAATTCCCCTCAAATTATCGGCCTGATAAGTGCCTCGCTAATAATCGCCGGGCGATCATGAAGCTCTCTTATAACCCGGGATTTCTGCTATCTGAACAAAGACGTTTTGTTACAATCTTGCCTCATTTTTTGGATAGGCAACAATTTCCTATGGTTTCACAAGATAAAACGACAGAAGCGCCTGGCTTACGCCGCGAATTAAAGGCGCGCCACCTGACGATGATCGCCATCGGCGGATCCATCGGCACGGGGCTTTTCGTTGCCTCTGGGGCAACAATTTCTCAGGCAGGACCGGGTGGGGCGCTGCTCTCTTATATGCTGATTGGCCTGATGGTGTACTTCCTGATGACCAGCCTCGGCGAGCTGGCGGCGTTTATGCCGGTGTCCGGTTCTTTCGCGACCTACGGCCAGAAATATGTCGAAGACGGCTTCGGCTTCGCGCTCGGCTGGAACTATTGGTACAACTGGGCGGTGACCATCGCCGTTGACCTCGTGGCCGCACAGCTGGTGATGAATTACTGGTTCCCGGACACCCCTGGCTGGATCTGGAGCGCGCTGTTCCTGGGCATTATGTTCCTGCTGAACTGGATCTCCGTGAAGGGCTTTGGCGAAGCGGAATACTGGTTCTCGCTGATAAAAGTGACCACCGTCATCATCTTCATCATTGTGGGTGTGATGATGATCGTGGGTATTTTCAAAGGGGCGCAGCCGGTAGGCTGGAGCAACTGGACAACCGGCGACGCGCCGTTTGCCGGGGGCTTTGCCGCAATGATCGGCGTGGCGATGATCGTCGGCTTCTCTTTCCAGGGCACCGAGCTTATCGGGATTGCCGCCGGTGAATCCGCTGACCCGGAGAAAAACATTCCTCGCGCCGTGCGCCAGGTGTTCTGGCGTATCCTGCTGTTCTACGTGTTCGCGATTCTGATTGTCAGCCTGATCATTCCTTATACCGATCCAAGCCTGCTGCGCAATGACGTGAAAGACATCAGCGTCAGTCCGTTCACTCTGGTGTTCCAGCACGCGGGCCTGCTGTCTGCGGCGGCGGTGATGAACGCCGTTATCCTGACGGCGGTGCTGTCTGCGGGTAACTCCGGGATGTACGCTTCCACGCGCATGCTTTACACCCTGGCCTGCGACGGCAAAGCGCCGCGTATTTTCTCGAAGCTGTCCAAAGGTGGCGTGCCGCGTAACGCGCTGTATGCGACCACCGTTATTGCCGCGCTGTGTTTCCTGACTTCTATGTTTGGCAACCAGACCGTTTACCTCTGGCTGCTGAATACCTCGGGGATGACCGGCTTTATCGCCTGGCTCGGGATTGCCATCAGCCACTATCGCTTCCGTCGCGGCTACGTGCTGCAGGGCAACGACATTAACGACCTGCCGTACCGCTCGGGCTTCTTCCCGATTGGGCCGATCTTCGCGTTCGTGCTGTGCCTGATCATCACGCTGGGCCAGAACTACGAAGCGTTCCTGTCGGATACCATTGACTGGGGCGGCGTGGCGGCGACCTATATCGGCATCCCGCTGTTCCTGGCTATCTGGTTTGGCTACAAGATAACGAAGGGCAGCCGCTTTGTGCGCTACAGCGAAATGGAATTCCCGAAATTTCGTGAGAAATAAGCCTTAGCAACAATAAGTTACTCTTTAGAGGGCGTGATCATCACGCCCTTTTTTATTTCGCTCTCGCCAGCAATAATTCCTCCAGGTTATAGTAGAGAACAATTAAATTGATAACCATTATCATTTGCTTTATCGTTAACGCCATTCTTTAAGGAACGAAGGAGTGTTAGCGTGAAGCGTATGATTAAATTCAAGAATATTTGTCTGGCCCTGGCATTAACCGCCGCTGGTTTGCCTGCCGCACTGGCCGCGACGGTGACCGATATCGTCGGGCGTGAAGTAACCATCCCGCAGAAGGTTGACCGCATTTTGCTGGGGGAAGGGCGGCTGTTTTATGCTCTGGCGCTGCTGGAAGGGCAAAAACCGATTGACCGTATCGTCGGCTGGCAGGGCGATTTCCGTAAGTTAGATACGCAGACTTACGCGGAATATAAAGCGAAATTCCCGAAAATTGATGACATTCCGCTGATTGGCAGTACCACCGCCGACAGCGTCAGCCCGGAAAAAGTGCTGACTTTACACCCAGACGTGGCGATTTTTGGCCTGTCTGGTCACGGCCCTGGCCGCCACAGCGAGCTGGTCTCTCAGCTTGAAAAAGCGGGCGTCCCGGTGGTCTTCGTTGATTTTCGTACCTCGCCGCTGAAAAATACCTTGCCGAGCATGCGCGTGCTGGGCAAAGTGTTGCATCGCGAGAAACAGGCCGATGATTACATCGCCTTTTATGAAGCAAACCTGAAAAAAATTACCGACGTCACCGGCAAGATGGCGGAAAAAGACAAGCCATCCGTGTTCATAGAACTGCGTGCGGCGGCCATGGAAGAGTGCTGTGGTTCGGCGGGCAAGGGTAACATGGGCGACTTCATCGACCTGGCGGGCGGCACGAACATTGCCAAAAATCTGCTGCCGGGCGCGCTGGGCACCGTAAACCTGGAAAAAGTGCTTGCCGCTGACCCGCAGATTTATATCGCCAGCGGCGGTAAAGCCCCTGGCTCAACCTCTCCGGGCGTAGTGCTTGGCGCTCAGGCTACTCAGGCCGAAGCGCAGGCCAGCCTGAAGAGCGTGCTGGAGCGTAAAGGCATTGACCAGTTAACGGCGGTCAAAGAAGGGCGCGCCTATGGCGTATGGCACAATTTCTACAATTCGCCGTACAACATCCTCGCGATTCAGGCGATGGCAACCTGGTTCCATCCACAGCAGTTTGCTGAGGTGAACCCGGAACAGACAATGCAGCAACTTTATAAACAGTTCCTGGCGGTCGAGCCAACGGGAACGTACTGGACCGATCTTAAGAAGTAACGAAGGTAAGACTTAATGAGTGCCACCACCGATCCAATGCCAAACGAGGCGCAGCCTGCCACCATTATGGGGCGATACCAGCAGGTGCTACGTCACCGCTATTTGCTGATGGGGGCGTTGGTTATTGCGATTTTCGCCTCGCTGCTGCTGGACTTTACCCTTGGTCCGTCCGGGCTGCCGCTGGATACGCTGTGGCAGACTCTGATTGACCCGGCCAGCGCTAACGCCGGTACGCGGGTGATCGTGTGGGACATTCGTCTGCCTTATGCGCTGATGGCGCTGCTGGTCGGTATGGCGCTGGGCCTGGCGGGGGCGGAGATGCAAACCATCCTCAATAACCCGCTGGCCAGCCCGTTTACCCTCGGCGTTTCCTCCGCCGCGGCCTTTGGTGCCGCGTTGGCGATTATCCTCGGCATCGGTATTCCTGGGGTGCCCGATCAGTGGTTTATCTCCGCCAACGCCTTCGTCTTTGCACTGTTTGCCGCGCTGATGCTGGACGCCATTACCCGCTGGACCCGCGTGGCAAGTTCCGGCGTGGTGCTGTTTGGTATCGCGCTGGTGTTCACCTTTAACGCCCTGGTGTCGATGCTGCAGTTTATCGCCAGCGAAGACACGCTGCAGGGGCTGGTGTTCTGGACGATGGGCAGCCTGGCGCGAGCCTCCTGGGACAAGCTCGGCGTGCTGCTGCTGGCCTTCGCCATCATCATGCCGATTTCTATGCTGAGTTCCTGGAAGCTGACCGCGCTGCGCTTAGGCGAAGATCGTGCTGTCAGTTTTGGCATCGACGTAAAGCGTCTGCGTTTAGGCACGTTGCTGCGCATCAGTATTTTGTCCGCGCTGTCCGTGGCGTTTGTCGGCCCCATTGGTTTTATCGGCCTGGTGGCACCGCACATCGCCCGTATGCTGTTTGGCGAAGATCATCGTTTCTATCTCCCGGGCAGCGTGCTGGTCGGTGCTCTGGTGCTGTCGCTGGCGTCGGTTGCCTCTAAAAACATTATCCCTGGCGTCATTATTCCGGTGGGGATTGTCACCTCTCTGGTGGGCGTGCCGTTCTTCCTGAGTATTATTCTGCGCCATAAGGGGAACGTGTGATGCAGGGCTTAAAGATTGATGCATTCAACGCCGGTTACCCGAAGCGTCAAATCATCGAAAACCTGAGCGTGCCAACGCTGCCGCGGGGCAAAATCACCGTGCTGCTGGGGCCGAACGGCTGCGGGAAATCGACGCTGCTGCGTTCGCTGGCGGGGCTGAATCGCGCGGAAGGGCAGCTGTATCTTGATGGTGAAGACTTAATGGCTTTGCCGTTCGCCAAACGCGCCGAAAAAGTGGTTTATCTGCCGCAGTCGCTGCCGCAGGGCGTCCATCTCCACGTGCTGGAGTCCATTATCGTGGCCCAGCGCGCGTCCGGTGGCCGCCACAGCGCTGAAAGCGAAGCGCAGGTCATGCAATTGCTGAAACAGCTGGGGATCTCGCACCTGGCGCTGAGCTACCTCGACCAGCTTTCCGGCGGGCAAAAACAGCTGGTGGGCCTCGCGCAGTCTTTGATTCGCCGTCCGTCCCTGCTGCTGCTCGACGAACCGCTGAGCGCGCTGGATTTAAATTACCAGTTCCACGTCATGGATCTGGTCGCCCGCGAAACCCGCGAGCGTAATATCGTCACCGTTGTGGTGGTGCACGACATCAATATTGCTTTACGCCATAGCGAGCACGTTCTCATGCTGCGCGACGGCAAACTGGTTGCCAGCGGCGAGCCGGAGGAAGTGATTACTCCGCGCAGTCTGGCCCAGGTTTACGGCGTGAAGGGGCGCATTGAACGCTGCTCACAGGGCGTTGCCCAGGTGCTGATCGACGGCCTGGTGGAAACGCCCACCGTATAACAACGCATTTCAGAAATACTAAGGAACACAGTATGCAGCCGGCGGCCAATGTAGCCGCTGGCGCATAGTGCAATGTGAGCGCTAAACGGTTGTTTCGTTTGTAATTCACCTCATGGAGAGAAAGAAATGTTAAGGTTGAATCCCATTGTCCGGGGAGGACTTTGTGCGTCTTTACTTGGTCTGGCTTTTCCCGTCATCGCCGACGATCGTGAAGAAACCCTCGTTGTCACCGCGTCTGCCACCGAGCAAAACCTCAAAGATGCGCCCGCCAGTATCAGCGTCATCACCCGGGACGAACTGCAAAAAAAACCGGTTAACAATCTGAAGGATGTGCTGCAGAACGTGCCTGGCGTCCAGCTGACCAACGAAGGGGATAACCGCCGGGGCGTCAGTCTGCGAGGCCTGGACAGCAGCTACACCCTGATTCTGGTGGACGGTAAACGAGTCAACTCCCGTAATGCGGTATTCCGCCATAACGACTTCGATCTGAACTGGATCCCGGCGGATGCCATCGAGCGCATCGAAGTGGTGCGCGGGCCGATGTCCTCCCTGTATGGTTCCGACGCCCTCGGCGGCGTGGTGAACATCATCACCCGTAAAGTTGGTAAAGCCTGGCACGGCACCTTCACCGTAGATTCCACGGTGCAAGAACACCGCGATCGCGGCGACACCTATAACGGCAACTTTTTCACCAGCGGCCCGCTGATTGACGACGTGCTGGGCGTAAAAGTCTATGGCAGCCTGGGCAAGCGCCAGAAGGACGGCCAACAGGCGTCAACGACCAACGCCAGCGGCCTGACGCCGCAGATTGAAGGCTTCACTTCCCGCAATGCCAGCACCGAGTTTGCCTGGACGCCGGCTGAAAATCAGGATGTCACCGTGGGCTACGGCTTTGACCGCCAGGACAGGGAATCTGACTCGCTCGATAAGAATCGCATCGAACGTCAGGATTACTCCCTCGGGCATAACGGCCGCTGGGGCTTCGGCAATACCGAACTGCGTTTCTATGGCGACAAAATCGATAACCTGAATCCAGGCAACAGCGGGGCGATTACTTCACGCAACAACAGCCTGGACGGCAAACTGGTGCTGCCGCTCAGCGACATCAACCAGTTCCTGACCTTCGGCGGGGAGTGGCGGCATGACAAGCTGAGCGATCCGGTGAATATTACCGGCGGTAATAGCTCGCAAACCTCGGCCAGCCAGTACGCCCTGTTTATTGAAGACGAATGGCGCATCTTTGAGCCGCTGGCGCTGACCACCGGCATTCGTATGGATGACCATGAAACCTACGGTGACCACTGGAGCCCGCGGGCCTATCTCGTTTATAACGCGACGGATACCGTCACCGTCAAAGGCGGCTGGGCTACGGCCTTCAAAGCGCCGTCTCTGCTGCAGCTTAGCCCGGACTGGACCAGTAAATCCTGCCGTGGTGCCTGCCAGATTGTCGGCAGCCCTGATCTGAAGCCGGAAACCAGCGAAAGCTTTGAGCTGGGGCTGTATTACGCCGGGGACGAAGGCATTCTGGACGGCGTGAGCGGTAGCGTGACCGCTTTCCAGAACAACGTTGAGGATATGATTGATATTCAGCGTACCGCGAACCGTAGCGTGGCACCGTCTTACTCAAACTTTGTGGGCTTTGATAAGAGCGGTAACCCAATCTTCCGCTATTACAACGTGAACAAAGCTCGCATCCGCGGCGTAGAAACCGAGCTAAAAATACCGTTTAACGACCAGTGGAAGCTGTCGCTGAACTACACCTATAACGACGGGCGTGACCTGAGCAACGGCGGCAATAAGCCGCTGCAGCAGCAGTCGTTCCACACCGCCAACGGCACCGTTGACTGGGCGCCGCTGGAGGACTGGTCGTTCTATGTGTCGGCGAACTACACCGGCAAGCAGCGTGCGGTTTCTGCAACGGATAAAACGCCCGGCGGCTACATCGTGTGGAACACCGGCGGAGCCTGGAAAGCGACCAAGAACGTGAAGGTGCGGGCAGGGGTTCTGAACCTCGGCGACAAAGATCTGAATCGTGATATCTACAGCTATAACGAAGACGGTCGCCGCTACTTTATGGCGCTGGATTATAGTTTCTAAGTTGTGGATACCCGTCCCTGGAACGGCGGCAATGTTTCTTTAAATTTCGCTGTCCAGGGCGGCGACTATATTTTTCTTTCTAAATCTTCAGGGAGAGATCTTTTGCCCTGTCGTTGTTCCGTTCACCTGTAGATTTGTTTTCCCTCTACGCTCAGAGTACGGTGAACGTGTCAGGGGGCATTACGCCATGCCCCCTGACAACCCCCGGTACCCGGCGAGTTCATCGCCGCTGAAGCGGTAAACCCACCGGCTATCACCCAAACATTCGGGGTCGTTCGCGATTCGTTCCCGACGATCGCTCTCTTTCGCTGTTCCCGGCAGCTCAACCCCGCCTGAGTTGGGTCATAGCCGGGGGCGCTGAGAGCCGGGAACAAGGGCGTGGCTGTGAGACTTACAGCTATCCAAACGTTCAGAGTGGCTGCGGGTTTAAAGCGAGGCACGGTTCCGGCTTAAATCGCCTCCGTTTTCTCTCCGACTGGCCAGGGTCCGGCCGTCGGGAACGGCCGGAGGCTGAGAGCGTCGGGAACGCATCTCAGCCGACCCAGGACTGGGAGATAAAACGGAGGTTTGCCGCTTCAGCGGTCGATTTATTTGGCCGGGAGTCCGGGTTCTTAGGGGAGTGACGGTGACTCCCCTAAGACGTTCACTGGTGATGGCGCTACAGATAAAGCAGGACTGGAAGTGAACGGAACTATAGCCGCTCCTTTATAGCGCGACTTTGTGACTAAGAGACAGCGGCCAGGTGACAGGCAACGCCCTATCCCCGCAAATACTCCGCATGAAAACGAAGATGATCCTCTACAAACGTCGCGATGAAGTAGTAGCTGTGGTCGCAGCCCGGCTGTATGCGCAGCGTCAGCGGCCAGCCTTTCTCCTGCGCAACTTTCTCAAACTCTTCCGGCCTTAGCTGGTCGGCGAGGAACTGATCGTCATCCCCTTGATCGATAAGCATTGGCAGCTGTGCCGACGGCGAGGCTTTACCCAGCAGGCAGCAGCTGTCCCACTTTTGCCACAAGGATTCATCTTCACCCAAATAGGCTCTAAAGGCTTTTTGCCCCCACGGCACGCGGGTTGGGTTAACAATCGGTGCAAAAGCCGATACAGACCGGAAGCGTCCGGGGTTTTTCAGCGCCATGATCAATGCGCCGTGTCCACCCATGGAATGGCCAAAGATCGACGCTTTTTCGCTGACGCTAAAGTTCTCTGCAATCAGCTGCGGCAGTTCGTCACGCAGATAATCGTACATGCGGAAGTGCGTGGCCCACGGCTGCTGAGTCGCGTTGAGGTAAAAGCCCGCGCCCTGGCCCAGGTCATAGCCTGCGTCGTTAGGGACTTCTTCGCCACGGGGGCTGGTGTCCGGCATCACCAGAACAATACCAAGCTCGGCCGCTACGCGCTGCGCGCCCGCTTTGGTCGTGAAGTTTTCGTCGTTGCAGGTTAGCCCGGAAAGCCAGTAAACCACTGGCGGCGGGGAGGCGCTTGCCGGCGGTGGCAGAAAAATACTGAACGTCATTGGGCAGTTAAGTAGGGTGGACGCGTGGCGCCAGCGCTGCTGCCAGCCTTCGAAACATCGGTGCTCTTCCAGTAATTCCATCCAGAGGATCCTTATCTATTTTCAAGACTTATGAACAACTTTCACTTCACCTGAGTCTAGCCATCCCGCATTATGGCCGCAACGGTATTGTTCTCGCCCGCTCAGGCAATGAACGGTATTTTCGATTTCAATAATTATGCCCGGCACTACTGGATTCTAAGCACGTGCTGCCGCACAATAAGCGGACACTTTGCCCCATGAAGGGCAGAGGTCAGCCACACCTGCAGGAGAAAACAGCATGTCATCACTCTCGAAAGAAGCCGCCCTGGTTCATGAGGCGCTGGTTGCGCGCGGTCTGGAAACGCCGCTGCGTCCGCCGTTGCGTGAACTGGATAATGAAACCCGTAAAAGCCAGATTGCCGCCCATATGACGGAAATCATGCAGCTGCTTAATCTCGATTTGAGTGACGACAGCCTGATGGAAACTCCGCATCGCATCGCCAAAATGTATGTCGATGAGATTTTCTCCGGCCTGGACTACGCCAATTTCCCGAAAATCACCGTCATTGAAAACAAAATGAAGGTGGATGAAATGGTCACCGTGCGTGATATCACCCTGACCAGCACCTGCGAGCACCACTTCGTGACCATCGACGGGAAAGCCACCGTGGCGTATATCCCGAAAGATACCGTCATCGGCTTGTCTAAAATTAACCGCATCGTGCAGTTCTTTGCTCAGCGCCCGCAGGTTCAGGAACGCCTGACCCAGCAGATCCTGATTGCGCTGCAAACGCTGCTGGGCACCAACAACGTGGCGGTGTCCATTGATGCGGTGCATTACTGCGTGAAAGCGCGTGGGGTAAAAGACGCCACCAGCGCGACCACCACCACCTCGCTCGGCGGCTTGTTTAAGTCGAGCCAGAATACGCGTCAGGAGTTCCTGCGCGCAGTACGCCACAATTAATCCCCCCCAGGCAGGTATCCGTGGAGAGAAATGTCACCCTGGACTTCGTCCGCGGTACCGCCATTCTGGGCATTCTGCTGCTCAATATTGTCGCCTTTGGCCTGCCGAAGGCGGCTTATCTCAACCCGGCCTGGTATGGCGAGATAACCTCCCGCGACGCCTGGACCTGGGCGGTGATGGACCTGTTTGCCGAAGTTAAATTCCTCACGCTTTTTGCGCTGCTCTTTGGGGCTGGCCTGCAAATGCTGCTGGCTCGCGGCTCACGCTGGATCCAGTCGCGGCTGACGCTGTTAGTGCTGCTGGGGTTTATGCATGCGCTGCTGCTGTGGGATGGCGACATTCTGCTGGCATACGGCCTGACCGGGCTGGTGTGCTGGCGGCTGATTCGTGACGCGACGGGGCAAAAGCAGCTGTTTAATACCGGCGTCGTGCTGTACCTCATCGGTATTGGCGTCCTGTTGCTGCTGGGCGTCATTTCAGGTGACGGCATTAATCGCTCCTGGGTGCCGGATGCGGCCAACCTGCAATATGAGCAGTGGTGGAAGCTCGGTGGCGGCGTGGAAGCTATCAGCAACCGCGCCGATTTGCTCTCTTCGAACCTGGTGGCGCTGGGGGCGCAATACGGCTGGCAACTGGCGGGCATGATGCTGATTGGCGCGGCACTGATGCGCAGCGGCTGGCTGAAAGGGGAGTTTAGCCTGAAGCATTACCGGCGAACTGGTGCCATTTTGATCGTCATCGGCATGGCGATTAACCTGCCGGCAATTTTAGCCCAGTGGCACCTGAAGTGGGATTTCCGCTGGTGTGCGTTGCTGTTACAGGCCCCACGTGAGCTGAGCGCTCCTTTTCAGGCGATTGGCTATGCTGCGTTGGCCTGGGGCTTCTGGCCGCAGCTGTCCCGTTTCCGGCTGGTGGGCTGGATTGCCTGCGTCGGTCGGATGGCGCTGACCAACTACCTGCTGCAAACCATTCTCTGCACAACCTTGTTCTATCGCTTTGGTTTCTATATGAAATTTGACCGTTTATCGCTGCTGGCTTTTGTGCCTGCGGTGTGGGCGGCGAACATTCTGCTGTCGGTGTTATGGCTGCGCTATTTCCGCCAGGGACCGGTGGAATGGCTGTGGCGGCAGCTAACCGCCCGTGCTTCAGGGACCGCCTTACACAAAGCACAGAGATAATGATATTCGTCACAAAGGTTAACGAATTGTATGTAACCGCTTTCATCACTGTGATCGACTTCACGCCGAACCGCCCCCCACTCGCCGCAAAATAGCCACCTTGCCTAAAACAGGGTGCACCTATGAGACCGACTCCCCCAACGCCGATTACCATTCGTGACGTTGCCCGTATCGCCGGGGTTTCAGTAGCGACAGTATCCCGAGTATTAAATAACAGCGCGCTGGTCAGCCCGGAAACGCGCGAAAACGTCATGCAGGCGGTTGCTGAGCTGGGCTACCGTCCAAACGCCAACGCGCAAGCGCTGGCTACTCAAGTGAGCGACACCATCGGCGTGGTGGTGATGGACGTCTCCGATCCCTTCTTCGGGGCGCTGGTCAAAGCCGTGGATGTGGTTGCCCAGCAGCACAATAAATATTTGCTGATCGGCAACAGCTACCACCAGGAAGACAAAGAGCGTCATGCCATTGAAGTGCTGATCCGCCAGCGCTGCAGCGCCCTGATTGTGCACGCCAAGGCGCTGAGCGACGAGGAACTGGCTACTTTTCTGGAGCAGGTTCCCGGCATGGTGCTGATCAATCGCCTGGTGCCCGGCTACGCTCACCGCTGTGTTTGTCTGGACAACGTCAGCGGCGCGGTGATGGCTACGCGGATGCTGCTGAACCAGGGGCATTCGCGCATCGGGTACCTGGCCTCCAGCCATCAAATTGAGGATAACGACCAGCGGCATCAGGGCTGGCTGCAGGCGCTGGCGGAGCAGGGGATCGTGCCGCCGGAGGGCTGGGTCGGCATGGGCACGCCGGATATGCAGGGCGGGGAAGCGGCGATGGTTGAGCTGCTTGGGCGCAATCTGCAGCTTAGCGCGGTCTTTTCCTATAACGACAGCATGGCCGCTGGCGCGCTAACGGCGCTGAAAGACAACGGCATTGCCGTGCCGCAGCATGTATCTATCATCGGCTTCGACGATATTCCCATTGCCCGTTACACCGACCCGCAGCTGACAACCGTGCGCTATCCGGTGGTTTCGATGGCGCGTTTAGCTACCGAACTGGCGTTACAGGGCGCAGCAGGCCAGCTGGATCGTGATGTAACGCACTGTTTTATGCCGACTTTAGTCCGTCGTCATTCGGTGGCGATAAAGCAAAATGTGGCGTCGATCACTCCGCTGTCAAAGAGTTAGATGTAACCGGTTTCAATCTGTGAGTAAATTCACAGTTAATTAACATTGCGCTGACTATTATGTCAGCGTTTTATCAGCTGAAACACGATGTAACGGTGACTGCTCATTTTTAGCGTCGTGATAAGGCCATTAACGCTCATAAAAACGCAGTATTGGATTGTTACCGAACACGGAAGTGCACATTTTTTAGGATAACTTCGGCATTCAGTAACTTTTTTATAACATTACTGTCCTGCCTGGTTTCGAACGCGAACTACCCTGCAAAATAAAAACCGGAGATACCATGAATAAGAAGGTTTTGACTCTGTCCGCCGTGATGTCCTGCATGTTGTTTGGTGCCGCAGCGAACGCCGCTGACCGTATTGGCGTGACGATTTATAAATATGACGACAACTTCATGTCAGTGGTTCGTAAAGCTATCGAGAAAGATGCGAAAGCGTCACCTGACGTACAGCTGCTGATGAACGACTCCCAGAACGACCAGTCCAAACAGAACGACCAGATTGACGTTCTGCTGGCAAAAGGCGTGAAAGCGCTGGCCATCAACCTGGTTGACCCGGCCGCCGCGGGCACCGTTATCGAAAAAGCGCGCGCGCAAAACGTGCCGGTGGTGTTCTTCAACAAAGAACCTTCCCGCAAAGCGTTGGATAGCTACGACAAAGCTTACTACGTCGGCACCGACTCTAAAGAGTCCGGTATCATCCAGGGCGACCTGATTGCTAAACACTGGGCGGCTAACCCGGCCTGGGACCTGAACAAAGACGGCCAGATCCAGTTCGTGCTGCTGAAAGGCGAACCAGGTCACCCGGATGCCGAAGCACGTACCACCTACGTTATCAAAGAGCTGAACGACAAAGGCCTGAAAACTCAGCAGCTGCAGCTGGATACCGCGATGTGGGATACCGCTCAGGCTAAAGACAAAATGGACGCGTGGCTCTCTGGCCCGAACGCTAACAAAATCGAAGTGGTTATTGCTAACAACGACGCAATGGCAATGGGTGCGGTAGAAGCGCTGAAAGCCCACAACAAATCGTCTATTCCAGTGTTTGGCGTAGATGCCCTGCCGGAAGCGCTGGCACTGGTGAAATCCGGTGCGATGGCCGGGACCGTGCTGAACGATGCCAACAACCAGGCTAAAGCGACCTTCGACCTGGCGAAAAACCTGGCCGACGGTAAGCCAGCCGCTGAAGGCACCAACTGGAAGATCGAGAACAAAATCGTACGCGTACCTTACGTAGGCGTGGATAAAGATAATCTCGCACAGTTCATCGGCAAATAAATACCCGTCATCCTTCGAGCCGCAGGGGCGTGAACTGCACTCGCTCACCCCAGTTGCTTACTTGATGTAAGCGCCTGGGGATTATCGAGCTTGTTGCCTGCCTGCAACTCGAATTATTTAGGGTAACGTTTTTTAGTTGTACACGGGCGCAGATACCTGCGCCCGGCTTTAGGCAGGTTACTCAGCGACACAGGTATAATTATGGTCGACAATAACTCAGCTACGCCGACGGAATTTTTGCTGGAAATGACCGGCATTAATAAATCCTTCCCCGGCGTTAAGGCACTGGATAATGTTAATTTAAAAGTACGGCCACACTCTATTCACGCCCTGATGGGTGAAAACGGTGCGGGCAAATCGACATTATTGAAATGCCTTTTTGGGATCTACAGCAAAGATTCCGGCAGTATCCTTTTCCAGGGAAAAGAGGTGAATTTCAGCAGCACGAAAGAGGCGCTGGAAAACGGTATTTCTATGGTGCATCAGGAGCTTAACCTGGTTCTGCAGCGCACCGTGATGGACAACATGTGGCTTGGGCGCTACCCGACCAAAGGCGTGTTTGTCGATCAGGATAAAATGTACCGCGACACCAAAGAGATATTTGATGAGCTGGATATTGATATCGACCCGCGAGCCCGCGTCGGTACGCTGTCCGTTTCTCAAATGCAGATGATTGAAATCGCCAAGGCTTTTTCCTATAACGCCAAAATCGTTATTATGGATGAGCCAACGTCCTCGCTGACGGAAAAAGAAGTTAATCATCTCTTTAAAATTATTCGCAAATTAAAAGATCGCGGCTGCGGGATTGTTTATATCTCCCATAAAATGGAAGAAATATTCCAGCTGTGCGATGAAATTACGATTTTGCGCGACGGGCAGTGGATTGCCACCCAGCCGCTGGAAGGGCTGGATATGGACAAAATCATCGCCATGATGGTCGGCCGCTCCCTGAACCAGCGCTTCCCGGACAAATCCAACGTGCCGGGCGAAGTGATCCTTGAAGTCCGCAACCTGACCTCGCTGCGCCAGCCGTCGATTCGTGATATCTCCTTTGATCTGCATAAAGGTGAAATCCTCGGCATTGCGGGCCTCGTCGGCGCGAAGCGTACCGACATTGTAGAAACGCTGTTTGGTATCCGCGAGAAATCTGGCGGTACCATCAAGCTTCACGGAAAAAAAATCAACAACAGCAGCGCGAACGAAGCGATTAATCACGGTTTTGCGCTGGTGACCGAAGAGCGTCGCTCAACCGGGATTTACGCCTACCTGGATATCGGTTTTAACTCACTCATTTCCAATATTCGTAACTACAAAAATAAGGTCGGCCTGCTGGATAACTCCCGCATGAAAAGCGATACCCAGTGGGTTATCGACTCCATGCGCGTGAAAACCCCGGGGCACCGCACTTCTATCGGCTCGCTGTCCGGCGGTAACCAGCAGAAGGTGATCATTGGCCGCTGGCTGCTGACCCAGCCGGAAATCCTGATGCTGGATGAACCGACGCGCGGCATTGATGTGGGCGCCAAGTTTGAGATTTATCAGCTGATTGCTGAGCTTGCCAAAAAAGGGAAAGGGATCATTATCATTTCGTCCGAGATGCCGGAATTGTTAGGGATTACAGACCGTATTCTGGTGATGAGCAACGGGCTCGTGGCCGGAATTGTAGACACCAAAACAACAACGCAGAACGAAATTTTACGTCTTGCGTCTGTGCACCTGTGATGATTTAGGGGCTATTAAAAATGAGTGCGTTAAATAAGAAGAGTTTTCTAACTTATCTAAAAGAGGGCGGCATCTACGTGGTGCTGCTGGTGTTGCTGGCGATCATTATTTTCCAGGATCCGACGTTCTTAAGCCTGCTTAACCTGAGTAACATTCTGACCCAGTCTTCGGTGCGTATTATCATCGCGCTCGGTGTGGCTGGGCTGATTGTCACCCAGGGGACTGACCTGTCCGCAGGGCGCCAGGTGGGGCTGGCGGCGGTTGTGGCGGCTACGCTTTTGCAATCAATGGATAACGTCAACAAGGTGTTCCCGGACATGCACACCATGCCGATTCCGCTGGTGCTGTTGATTGTCTGCGCCGTGGGCGCGGTGATTGGCCTGGTGAACGGGATCATTATCGCTTACCTGAACGTGACGCCGTTTATCACTACCCTGGGCACCATGATCATCGTGTACGGGATCAACTCCCTGTATTACGACTTCGTGGGCGCGTCGCCGATTTCCGGGTTTGACTCCCACTTCTCTACCTTCACGCAGGGCTTTATCGCGCTGGGTAGCTTCCGCCTGTCGTACATTACGTTCTACGCCTTGTTTGCGGTGCTGTTTGTGTGGGTGCTGTGGAACAAAACCCGCTTTGGGAAAAACATCTTCGCTATCGGCGGCAACCCGGAAGCGGCGAAAGTCTCCGGCGTTAACGTGGCGCTGAACCTGATCATGATTTATGCCCTGTCCGGCGTGTTCTATGCCTTTGGCGGGATGCTGGAAGCGGGCCGTATCGGCTCGGCCACCAACAACCTCGGCTTTATGTACGAGCTGGATGCGATTGCGGCGTGCGTGGTGGGCGGCGTGTCGTTCAGCGGCGGGGTAGGGACGGTGCTGGGCGTGGTGACAGGGGTAATTATCTTTACGGTTATTAACTACGGCCTGACCTATATCGGCGTGAACCCTTACTGGCAGTACATCATCAAGGGCGGCATTATCATCTTCGCCGTGGCGCTGGACTCCCTGAAGTACGCGCGTAAGAAGTAATTTCTGCGGTAACCGTATTTTGACCGGGCGCGGCTTCGATTTTCTGGCATAAGCTGCGCCCCTGATATCTCAGTGTTAATGGCTTTAACACCCTGATACTGCCGTTCATCTTACCCACAGGTGGCACAAATGAAGGTAAATAATTTATCCTGTATATCTTGTACCAGGAAACTGTTTATTAATATTACCTTTAACCACTTTATAGGCTAATTCTCGATCACCTTTTACATATTTAGTGAACGGATTATTCCATACTATACGGTTGGTGGGGGCTGCCATGTAAGCAAAACTGATTCCCTTACTGATGAAGATATCTCGCGCTCTTTCCAGCCAGTTACCCTTTCCAATATAGCAAGCCTGAAATTTGATCACGCCCACGCGGCGTAGAGACATTTTTTTCAAATCATCCGCCAGCGCCTCGGGGCTGTAGTGACCCAGCATATGTTCACTGGCGTGAGCAAAAATATCTATGCGGTCATTTTCCGTCACGGACTGAAGATAGTGGAAGTTGTTATAAATATACTTTTTTTCTTCGCTCTCAGACTCTCGACCTACCAGCTCAAGCATGTCTTTATATTTTGACTTCAGGTAAGCATATTCATGAGGTCGGCGTTTTTTAAAGTTATAGGCAAGCACGACCTCTATTTTTCCAAAGGGCCAGTCATGCGATCTTAATAAAGGTATTTTGCCTGCGGTTCTAAATAAGCTGTTTGTAAATTTCATTTTCTCTATTTTTATGAGGACTAAGGTAGGGGAAGTGAATTCCATGTAATACACTCCGCGGGAATGCATATTATTCAACATTCACCTAAATGGCCTACGAAAGAAAGGTTTTTGGTCTTAATTCATTTTGTTTATGAGTTAAAGGTTGAGAATTAAAGTTTCTCACTTATTGAGATGGAGATATTGCGCTCCGCCAAAATAATATGGGGTGAAAGGCATAAGGGCGAACTCAGATGTCGGATTCAAGGGAATAAGAATGCAGCAGTTGAGGAATTAGGAAAGGCGACGACGGAAGAGGCGCTATCAAAATGACCGCAATAGTTTATCTCACTTCTTCTCTTTTTTCTGGATTTCCAGCAGTTGCTCCGGCGTAACGGCCGGATAGGCCTGCGCGTCTTCCGGGACTTCCTGCTGCGACGGAATAGGCACTAACGGGCCGAGAAAACGCGGCTCACGCTTGAAGAGATAGAGATCCGCTAATGCCCCCAGGCGAGCGGCAAATTCGCGGGTACGCACGGTCAGCATGTTTTTTGGGGAAGGTACCGCGTAGCACTGCGCCTGAATCCCCATATGCAGCGCGATAAACAGCGCACGCTCGCAGTGGAAGCGCTGGGTGATAATGATGAAATCGTTGGTATCAAAGACTTTACGGGTGCGGACAATCGAGTCCAGCGTGCGGAAGCCTGCGTAATCCAGCACGATATCCGCCGGATCAACGCCGCCTGCGATCAGGTCTTTGCGCATGGTCATCGGCTCGTTGTAGCTTTGCTGCGCGTTATCGCCGCTGAGCAGCAGGTAGTTCACCTTGCCGCTGTTGTAGGCGTTCAGCGCGCCCTGAATACGGTACAGGTAATACTGATTGATGACGCCGGTGCGGTAATACTTGGCGGTGCCGAGCACCACACCCACCTGGCGATAGGGCAAGTCCTGCAGTTCATCGTAGACGTAGGGGGCGGTTTTCCAGCTGATCCAGCGGTCGAGCCCGAGCGCAGCCGCCAGCATTAAGCCGATAACAATAAGCAGGCTGTAAAACACGCGCTTCAACATGGACTTGCAGACTCATTCGCGGGGTGAAATTTCATCCAAGGCTACTTTACCCGGCCCTCAAGAGCAAGAAACGCGGGTTCAGTTGGGGCAAATTTCAACAATGCGAGTGTGGGTACACCCGCAACGGAGAATTATTGAACAATATTAACACGCTCAACGGCTTCACAGCCCAGCGCTTTCAGCGTGGCGGAGGTGGCATCCCACTGCAGCAGCGGCGCATCGATTTTTTCTGCCAGCACGGCGCGCTTAATTTGTGGGTAGTCGTAACCATTCAGAGAAAGCAGGTTCAGCGCGGCCTGCAGCGGCGGAAGGGAAGGGTTAAACGCAGCGTTTTCCGCATAGCATCCGGTGAAGATTTTCCCGTCGACCATTTCCAGCGCAACGCCTGCCGGGGCTTGACTGTAAGGCGCATGACTGCGGTTAGCCGCGGTTATTGCCGCCTGGGTCAGGGCATCCCCTTTCAGCGCAAAACCGTGGTTTTCTTCATCCAGCAGCAGCGTTTTGATGTCCAGGTCGCGCGGGCCAAAGGCATCCGGCAGATATTCACCCAGAGTGGAAGGCATGCGGCCAGGCAGATGAATACCCAGCGCGGTGCCGCTGTTCAGTTCATTCATAAACTGACGGCAGTGACCGCAGGGCGTGTAGTTGACGGTGATATCAACCAGGCCTTTTTCGCCGCGCATCCACGCGTGGGTAATGGCGCTTTGTTCGGCGTGCACGGTTTGCTGCATGGTGGCACCCAGAAACTCCATGTTGCCACCAAAATAGAGATTCCCGCTGACGCCTCGCGCGACGGCGCCGACGTTAAAATGAGAGAGGTCTGCGCGGGCACAGGCTGCGGCCAGCGGCAACAGAGCGAAAGCCAGGTCTTGGTCACCCAGCCCGGTTTGATGTTTTAGCGCTTCAACTTCGGCTGCGGTAAACATAGCCGGGAAGTGGTCGTCGGCAAGCAGGGATTGCAAAGCGGTTTGCAGCGCGGCGGGGAGTTGCACAACGGCGGCATCAAAACGTGAACGCATGTTAAAGCCTCATCAAAGGTAACGGAAACGTAGTTTACGGATCTGTACCGGCCAAATATGTGATCTAGTTCTAATTGTTTATGCAACTTATGAAAACAAATCTGAAAGTGCGCGATCTCTCGCAAGCTTTAGCCGAAAAGCTTCAGCAGTACCGGGAATAAAAACGGAGCGATAAGCGACGTCATGACCCCGCAAATCACCAGCGCCAGCGAGCTAAAAGCCCCTTCCTGGAAGTCCAGTTCCGCACAGCGAGCGGTGCCGAGCGCGTGGGAAGCGGTACCCATTGCCAGCCCGCGTGAGGCTTTGGTATTGATGCGCATCATGTTCAGCAGCGTGTGGCCAAACACCGCGCCAAGAATACCGACGAAGATAACGCAGACGGCGCTGATAGCCGGGATACCACCAATGCCGCCGCCAACCGCCATTGCAATTGGCGTGGTGACGGATTTTGGCAAGACCGAAGCGGCAATTTCCGGGGACGCCCCCATCAATAACGCAATAGAGGTGCCGGTGGACATCGCCACCATGCTGCCAATAAAGCAGATGGTAATAATGGATTTCCAGCGGGCGCGAATCTGGTGTATTTGCTCATAGAGCGGGAAGGCCAGGGCTACAACGGCGGGCTGCAGCAGGTCGTTGAGCACTTCGCTGCCTTTAAAATAGTGGTCGTAAGGAATGCCGGTCAGCAGCAAAAA
Source organism: Cedecea sp. AS113 (assembly GCF_037152415.1). Lineage (NCBI taxonomy): Bacteria > Pseudomonadati > Pseudomonadota > Gammaproteobacteria > Enterobacterales > Enterobacteriaceae > Cedecea > Cedecea sp. AS113. Next base: position 338,249 of record NZ_JBBCMI010000001.1, on the reverse strand, counting down.
AGGAATGATCACCACCATGCAAACCAGCAGCGGGTTCAGCAGCGGGGATTTCAACCGGGCGGCCAGCTTGCGGGCGGCAAAAAACACCACCAGCGTTAACGGTAAAGACCACCATATAAAGTGCATCATTTTTTCTCTGCCTCGCCTTCACCAATCACTTTTCTTTCACCGTGTACCAGATGTGAGCTCCAGCTCACGATAACCAGCACCACCAGCGTGCTGATCAAACAGGATACCACCACCGGGCCAAACTGGGCTTTCAGCACGTCGTAATACTGCATCACGCCCACGCCAATAGGGACGAACAGAAGGGCCATATAGCGAATCAGCAAATGGCAGCTGGGTTTTACCCACTTCGCCGGCAGGATCTGCAGCGACAGCAGCACAAACAAAATCAGCATGCCGATAATGCTGCCGGGAATGACGATAGGCAGTAAAGAGGCGACAAAAATACCGGCGTATAAACACAGGTAAATTAAGACAAAAGCGCGAAGATACTGCCAGATTATCGTGAACGAGTTGCGCATGGAGGTTACCCTTTAAGAAACGCATTCATCATACAATTAAACTCAAAATTGTGCTATCCATCACATCATGAATTATCAGCATAACAAACATTCCCTGCGTGAAGGTTGTCGGGCGGATTTCGGGCAATAAAAAAGCGGCCCGGAGGCCGCTATTTTGCAAACTGCTGGACTTAGTTCAGACGAACCGGCATCCCGGAACGGTTCTGAATCGCCTGGTCAACAACGGTGGTGTCAACGTCGGACTGAGCGGTCACCTGCTGAACGCTGCTGGTCAGTTTAATCGGCACGATTTCATCGGAGTTGAACTGCGCTTCAGTGGTGGAAAGCGGGTTGTGAACTTCGATGTAGCGGCTGCCGTCTGGCTCGGTGGTGGCTTTTACCGGCTCATCAATGAATTGAACGCGGGTGCCAACCGGCACGTTGTCGAACAGGAACTTGATGTCTTCGTTACGCAGACGCACGCAGCCGTGGCTTACGCGCAGACCGATACCGAAGTTGGCGTTGGTGCCGTGAATCGCATACAGGTTACCGATGTACAGCGCGTACAGGCCCATTGGGTTGTCCGGGCCAGCGGGAACAACGGCTGGCAGCGGCGTACCGGCTGCGGCGTATTCCGCATGCATTTTCGCCGTCGGGGTCCAGGTTGGGCCATTTTTCTTACGCTCTACCTTGGTGGTCCAGTTGATCGGGGTATCTTTCCCCAGCTGGCCGATACCGATTGGCAGCACGATCACCGTGTTGGTGCCTTTCGGGTAATAGTAGAGGCGCATTTCGGCACTGTTGATCACAATCCCTTCATGCACGGTGTCCGGCAGGATCAGCTGCTGAGGGATGTTCAGAATGGTGCCGGCTTTTGGCAGGTACGGGTCAATGCCTGGGTTAGCTTCCAGCATGTTAGACAGACCCATCTGGTACTGTGCGGCATACTCTTCCAGCGGCGCGGTGCTGCCTTCAGGAATAGTGATAACCTGGTTTTCACCAACCAGGCGGCTACCGTTAGTCGGTAACGGATAAGTCACGGCGGAAGCAGAGAAAGACGCGACAGCCACAAAAGCCAGTAAAAGCGAGCGTAATTTCATATTCATGTTATGCGAGTGTTATGCCAGACGGGCCAGCTAGTGAGTGTTCATGGACGATTCAGCCGCGCATTATATGTGCATTACATTCATCTGGGAAATCAGATGTGGATGAAATCACAATTTTTTCACACTGATTAACTATTGTACGGTGAAGATGCGGGGCGACCCTTTATCATAGTTATGGCATAATGTGGCCGAAATCACATTCCAAAATCTCGACAACTTATTTCTCCAGGACATACCAGTGCTTGTATCCAGCAACGTTACCATGCAGTTTGGCAGCAAACCGCTGTTCGAAAATATCTCCGTTAAATTTGGCGGCGGCAACCGTTACGGCCTGATTGGCGCGAACGGAAGCGGCAAATCCACGTTCATGAAAATCCTCGGCGGGGACTTAGAGCCAACGCTTGGCAACGTTTCTCTCGACCCAAACGAGCGTATCGGTAAGCTGCGTCAGGATCAGTTCGCCTTCGAAAAATTCACCGTACTCGACACCGTTATCATGGGCCACGGCGAACTGTGGGAAGTGAAGCAGGAACGCGACCGCATTTATGCCCTGCCTGAGATGAGCGAAGAAGACGGTTACAAAGTTGCCGACCTCGAAGTGAAATACGGCGAGATGGACGGCTACACCGCAGAAGCACGTGCCGGTGAATTGCTGCTTGGCGTGGGCATTCCGCTGGAGCAGCACTACGGCCCGATGAGCGAAGTTGCTCCAGGCTGGAAGCTGCGCGTGCTGCTGGCGCAGGCGCTGTTCTCTAACCCGGACATCCTGCTGCTCGACGAACCAACGAACAACCTGGACATCGACACCATCCGTTGGCTGGAGCAGACGCTGAACGAACGTGACAGCACCATGATCATTATCTCGCACGACCGTCACTTCCTGAATATGGTCTGCACCCATATGGCTGACCTGGACTACGGCGAGCTGCGCGTTTACCCTGGCAACTACGACGAGTACATGACGGCGGCAACTCAGGCTCGCGAGCGCCTGCTGGCGGACAACGCGAAGAAGAAAGCGCAGATTGCAGACCTGCAATCCTTCGTTAGCCGCTTTAGCGCCAACGCCTCCAAATCTCGCCAGGCCACCTCCCGTGCCCGTCAGATTGATAAAATCAAGCTGGATGAAGTGAAGGCGTCCAGCCGTCAGAACCCGTTCATCCGCTTCGAGCAGGATAAGAAACTGTTCCGTAACGCCCTTGAAGTTGAAGCCGTGACCAAAGGGTTCGAGAACGGCCCGCTGTTTAAAAACTTCAACCTGCTGCTGGAAGTGGGCGAGAAGATTGCCATTTTGGGTGCCAACGGCGTGGGTAAATCTACCATGCTGAAAACCCTGGTCGGCGAGCTGACCCCGGAAAACGGCAGCGTGAAGTGGTCTGAAAATGCTCAGATTGGCTACTACGCCCAGGATCATGAATACGAGTTCGAAAACGATCTGACCGTCTTTGACTGGATGAGCCAGTGGAAGCAGGAAGGCGACGACGAACAGGCGGTGCGCAGCATCCTGGGTCGTCTACTGTTCAGCCAGGACGACATCAAGAAGCCGGCCAAAGTCCTTTCCGGGGGCGAGAAGGGCCGTATGCTGTTCGGCAAGCTGATGATGGAAAAACCAAACATCCTGATCATGGATGAACCAACGAACCACCTGGATATGGAATCCATCGAGTCGCTGAACATGGCGCTGGAAATGTACCAGGGGACGCTGATCTTCGTTTCCCACGACCGTGAGTTTGTTAGCTCGCTGGCAACCCGCGTGCTGGAAATTACCCCAGAGCGCGTGATTGACTTCACCGGCGGCTACGAAGATTACCTGCGTAGCAAAGGGATCGACGGGTAATTTTACCCTCACCCTAACCCTCTCCCTAAAAGGGAGAGGGAATAGATTATGTACTGTTCTGCCCTGTTGTTTTCCCCCTCGTCCCTTTGGGGTGAGCGGCAATTACAGCCCCCATACCTCGCATTCCACGCCGTTCACCAGCAATCGACGTCTTTCTCCCTCAGGCAAAGACAGCTTAATCTCGCGCCACGCGGGCAAATAATCCCCCTTGCGGCTAAAGGCCACGTTAATCTCGTTGGCTGAGCAGGTTATTTCCCAGCTAAGCCAGAGCGCGTTGCCTTCTTTATAGCCCCAGGATTCTCCGTCATCCTCAAACAACACGCCGTGGGACGTCCCGGTGCCCTGCAGCGGGTAAATTTTTATCTCACGAACGGTATCGTCCTGCGGGGAAACGTAGCTGATGCGTTCGCTGTGAGGCAGAGCCGCACCGGCGCGAACCAGCAATGGCAAACGCTCAAGCGGGGCGGGCAGGGTGATGGTCTGGCCGCCGCTAAACCACTGGCCGGAATAATAGTCGTACCAGCCGTGCTCATTGGCCGGCAGCCATAAAGTACGTTCGCGTTGTCCTGGCTCCACCACGCTTGCCACCAGAAGATCCCGGCCCAGCAGGAACTCATCGCATTCATCAAATGTCTTCACGTCATGTTCATGGTCGAGGAACGTCGGCCTCAGCATGGGTTCATCATCAGCGTGTGCCTGCCACAGCAGCGTGTAGAAATAGGGCAGCAGGCGATAACGCAGCTCAATGGCGCTGCGGATGGCCGGAGTCACCGCCGGATACATCCAGGGTTCGTTCACGGTGTGGTCATCATTCCACGAATGTATGGTGAAGCGCGGGTGCATCACGCCGTTCTGAACCCAGCGCACGAAAAGCTCGGCGTCAGGCTTGTCGCCCGAAAAACCGCCAACGTCATGCCCGACGTTAAACAGGCCGGACAGGCTCATGCCGACGCCCATCCGCGTGTTGTAACGCAGCGTATCCCAGCTGGTGCGGTTGTCGCCGCTCCACGTCTGGACGTAGCGCTGCATCCCGGCGCAACCGGAACGGGAAATCAGATATGGGCGTTTTTCCGGGGAAAATTTCTGCTGAGCCTCCATCGAAGCGCGCATCATCAGCAGCGGCATGACCGGGCGAATATGTTTGATGGCTATCGGCTGGCCAAAGCCGTGACAGCGCGCTTCCCCGTCCCACACTTCGTATTCGTTGTTGTCGTTCCAGGTGGAGCCAATGCCCATTTCCAGCAGCTGTGTGGTGACGCCAGCCTGCCACCACTTCACCGTGGCCGGGTTGGTGAAGTCCAGATGAGAGCCTTCATCGTCCCAGAAGCTGGAGTGTTCCGGCGCATCGGATTCCGAATCTTTGATAAACAGCCCGTCTTTGGCAACCTCCTCATAACGCGGATGATCCTGCAGCAGACAAGGCTTGATGTTGGCCGCAAGGCGGATCCCGGCCGCCATAAACGCCTGGCTCATCACCTTCGGCTGCGGCACCTTTTCATAATTCCAGTTAAACACGTAGCGTTTGTTATTGATGGAGGTGTAGCCCGACGAAAGCTGGAATGAGTCGCACGGAATCGCGTGCTGCTGGCTCAGCCGAATGAAGTCCATCAGCTGATTTTGGGCGTCGGGTGCGTCGGTGTAATGCATCGTTGAGCCGCTGTAGCCGAGGCTCCATTTTGGCCCGAAGAAGGTTTTCCCGGTCAGGCGCACGAAGGCCTTGGTGACGTCCAGCACGCGCGGGCCGAGAAACAGGTAATAGTCCAGATCGCCGGCTTCTGCCTGCCAGCGGCGATAGGCCAGATGATAGTTGTCTATCTCGTTGCCCAGATCCAGCCAGCAGCTGCTCAGGTTGTCATAGAACAGGCCAAAGCTGACGTCGTCCCGGCGCGTAATGGTGAAGGGAATATGCTTGTAAAGCGGGTCGGTCGACACCGCGTTATAGCCCATTGCGTCCAGATTACGCATCTCATAGCGCCTGCCGGTGCGGTTAAGCGGCCCGGCTTTTTCACCCAGCCCGTAAAAGCGCTCCCCGGCAAAGCGCCGCTGATAGTGGGCCACGCCATCGCCGTGAGCGTTAAGCTGGTAGGCGCTGGTGGGGCGATCGCAGGCGAGGGGCAGCCATTCGCCCTGGGCGGATTTGTATTCCCACTCCAGATAAAGCGGCTGGCGCACGGTCACGCGCAGGCTTTCGCTACTGATGATGAGCCTATCCGATTGCTGTTCCAGCGTGAAGCCAGGCAGGGTAAACCCGGCGTGGCTTTCGCGGTCGCGCCCCTCCCACGGGACATCCTGCTGCGGGGCGATGCTCCAGGTGCGGTCCAGCGCCAGGCCCTGTTGACGTTTAATCAGCACGCGAAACAGCTTATCTTCCAGCACATACAGGTGCAGAGAATGCTTGCCGTCGAGGGTCAGGATAACCTGGCTGTCATCTTGTTTTGCGAGCGTCCAGTTCTTAAGTGTTTTCATGAGAGACCATCCATTCAGGTGCGTTTTGCGCGGCGTTCGGCGATAAATGCCACCAGGAACACCGCGCCGATCAGATCAAAAAAGCCCATGGCGATAAACAGCGGGTTGAAGCCAATCTTGTCGGCGGTCACGCCGATGATCAGAGAGAAGATAAAGCTGGCAATCCAGGCCGCCGAACCGCGCATGCCGTTGACGGTGGCCATCTGGCCTTTATCAAAAGAGTCCACCACCAGCGCGCTGAGCATGCAGGAGATAATCTGGTGCCCGAAGCCGCCGATGGAGATAAGCAGGATGGCAATCCAGGGATCTTTGGTGACGGCGACCAGCGCCAGAGAAAGCATCAGGAACGCGCCGGTTACCGAACTCGCCACCACGGAATTGGTGCGCGAGCAGCCAAAAATACGGACGTAAACTTTGGTCAGATAGCCGCTGGCAATGCTGCCGATATCGGCAGCGAGGAACGGCAGCCAGGCGAACATAGCAATCTGTTTGAGATCCATTCCGCGTTCGTTGGCCAGGTAAAGCGGAACCCAAAAGCTCAGGACCGCCCAGGCGGGTTCCGCCATAAAAGCTGGAATGGCGATGCCGTAAAAGCGTTTATTTTTGGAGACGGTTTTCAGGGCGGTGAAAAACGGCAGTTTCACGGCGGGCGGCTCGTTGTCCTGCTTGATGAACGCCAGTTCTTCCTTGCTCAGGTTCGGGTGCTGTTCCGGGTTGTGGTAAAACAGCCACCACAGCACAACCCACCCTAGCGCCAGCGCGCCGCTGAACATAAAGGCACCCTGCCAGCCAAAAAAACTGTGGGCAAAATAGATAATCGGCGGAGCCAGCATTGCGCCGATGGAAAAGCCCACCCCGGCCCAGCCTGCGGCAATCGGTCGCTCTTTTTTCGGGAACCATTCACCCAGCGTTTTGGCGTTGGCGGGCGTGGCTGCGGCCTCCGCGCCGCCCATCATGAAGCGCAAAATAGCCAGCTGTAGCCAGCTCCCGGCGCCGGCATGCAGCATGCACATCACCGCCCAGATGCTGGCGCAGATCAGAAAGCCGATCTTCAGGCCAATCACGTCGATCAGCCAGCCGCAGAGAGGCTGGAACAGGGTATAGGCCAGCTGAAAAGCACCGACTATCCAGGAATATTGTTCGGTGGTAATGCCGAGGGAGGTTTTCAGTTCAGGCGCCAGGATCCCCAGCGCATTACGCGTGATGTAGTTCACGGTGACGCCAAGTAAGAACAGAACCAGAACCCACCAGCGCAAATGTCGGAAAACGCGTCCTGCCTTAACGGCGGTTATCGGTTGGTCGATGCCATGACTCATAGTTCACTCCACCTTGTAGGGTAATTAGTAGAATTGGTATGCCACTATTTTTGACGATGGGTGTAATTTAATTATTTGATTTTTATATTTTTAATTTTATTCTCACTTTCAGTGAGAACCTTATTGGTTAACAAAATGGAGCGTAATTGAGTTATCAGCCAACCAATAGCGCAATTTTTGCAAATATTTTCACTATCTCGATCCGACGCGAAGAAATAACGCTAAATCTCCGGCACTATGGCGTACTCACAGCCATGAAAATTTTTTCATTTCACAAACGGGCGTCGATCACAAAATGAGTAAAACGCTAAAAATCACCGAAATTGCCGCGCAAACGGGGCTGTCGATAAGCACCGTTTCCCGCGTGCTGGCGGGTAAGGGGAATACCAGCGAGTCGGCCCGCCAGCGGGTACTGACCTGCGCCAAAGCTAAGGGGGTATTACAGGGCATTGCCGCGGGCAGATTATTGGTCAACAGCCTGGTGGTTTTTGCGCCCCGTCGGGCGTTTGATGAGCGGCTGGACGTCTTCTACTACCGGGTGATGCAGGGCATCGGCAAGGCGCTGGTGCCTCACGACGCCAGGCTGCGCTTCTGCGCGCTGGAAGAGAATGACAGCGATACCGGACTGTTTCTCAGCAAGATGAACGAGCCGGAAACCGAAGCGGCCATTCTGCTGGGGATTGATGATCCGCACATCCACGATCTGGCGGCGGATCTGGGCAAGCCTTGCGTGCTGATCAACTGCCAGGATCGCAAAATGCGTCTTTCAGGCGTGGCGCCGGATCACCTGATGACCGGCCGCTTTGCCGCAAATTATCTGTTCGACATGGGGCATAAAGGCGTACTGACGGTAATGTGCCTGCGTCGCTACACCATGGAACAGCGCCTGGCCGGGATTCGGGATGCGTGGGACAGCCGTAATTTGTCGTTTGATGAGACCCGGCATTTGTTAGTCGCCCAAAGCTTCGGTGCCAAAGAGAGCGAGGCCTTAATCAGCGACTATCTGGCCGTTACGCCGCGACCGGCCTGGCCGAGTGCGCTGTTAGTCGGCGGCGATTTTATGGCGGCAGGTGCCGTTAGTGCTCTGCAAAAAGCAGGGCTGCGCGTGCCGCAGGATATGTCAGTAATGAGCATCGATGGCTTTAACCTGGCCGAAATCCATGACGTGCCTTTAACCTCGGTTCATGTTCCCAGGGACGAGCTGGGTGAGGAGGCGGTTCAACTGCTGCAGCAGCGCCTGATGCGCCCGGAAGCGCCGGTGGTGAATATTCTGTTGGGCGGTACGCTAAAGGTGCAGGCGTCAGTGCGGCGCGTGGGAGCGGGGAAAGGTCGACCGGCGGTGACCAGCGATAAACTCTACGACTGAGCAGAAAAAAAGCATAAATAAACCCTAAACAGCGCAGGTTCTTTGTCTTGCGCCCGAAGTTTAAATCCCTACTATAGGCCGCGGAAGACTTGCAGTATCTCGTTAGGCGAGGCTCCTGTACAAACATAGGTTGCTGATCTGACGACGTCGAGAGACGCCCAAGATTAGGACAGGTTATATCGAGCGAAGGTATAACCCCAGGTAACTTCCCCCGCTTTAGGGGATACGTTGTGCAGTGCTAAAACCGAGACATGGAGATAGCGTCAGCACTCTCATATCTTGCTTCGCCCCAGGATGAGGACTGTTTATTTTTAAAACAGTAACCGGGGAAAAATCATGACCTTTTCAACTAATACCTCAGCGCACTCCCGCGCTTCTCTGGCCGTGTCCGTCAAGCTGCCATCCTCAGACTCACAAAACACCGTGCTGGCTTACCTGAGCCAGGATTACATCGCTTTACCGCCGGGCACTTCGGTGCAGGATGCGCAGGCGTTGTTCTGTTCGGGCATTAAAAATGAGCAGATCCCGTCGCAGATATTTGTGGTGGACGACGATGCTCATCTGTTTGGCCTCGTGCCGGTAAAATCACTGCTGCAGGCCGACAAAGAGGCGCTACTCAGTGATCTGATGCGGCCCGTGGCGTTCTCATTAACGCCGGAAAAAACGCGGCATGAAGCCTGCGTGGATATTAAAAAGGCGGGCGCTAACTACATCCCTGTTTTGAGCTACGGCAAGCTGAAAGGCGTGCTGGGCCCGCAGGAAATCGCTCAGCTGCTTGAGGACGAAAACACGCTGGACAGCCAGCTGCAGGGCGCGTCGTCGCCGCTGGAAACGCCCTATCTGCAAAGCAGCGTCTTTACGCTGTGGCGCAAAAGATCGGTCTGGCTGCTGCTGCTGTTTGTGGCCGAGGCTTACACCAGCTCGGTGATTAAATCGTTTGAAGATCAGCTTGAGGCGGCGATTGCGCTGGCGTTCTTTATCCCGTTGCTGATTGGCACCGGCGGCAATACCGGCACACAAATTACCTCGACGCTGGTCAGGGCGATGGCGCTCGGCGAAGTGGGGCTAAAGGATTTGGGCGCTATTTTGCGCAAGGAGATCTCGGCCTCGGTGCTCATTGCCTTAACCATTGGCACCGCCGGGTTTATTCGGGCCTGGATGCTGGGCGTGGGTATGGAAGTGATGATGGTGGTCAGCCTGACGCTCATCGCCATCACCGTCTGGAGCGCGATTGTTTCTTCGATTATTCCGATGCTGCTTCGTAAGGTGAATATCGATCCGGCCGTGGTGTCGGCGCCGTTTATCACCACCTTAATCGACGGAACCGGGCTGCTGATTTACTTCGAAATTGCCAAGGTGATGCTCACCGATCTGGCGGTCTAAAAATAACGGGGATAATGATATCCCCGTTTTCGTTTCTACCCGCACACTTCACACTGCGGGTTACGTGTCAGCTTCATCTCTCTGAACTGACAGGTCATCGCATCGTAAAGCACGATTTTCCCGCGCGCTGGGGTGCCGTAGTTTGCCAGCAGCTTGATGGCCTCCATGGCTTCCAGCGAGCCGATAATCCCGACCAGCGGGGCCATAACGCCAGCCTCAACGCAGCTCAGCGTACTTTCGCCAAACAGACGGCTCAGGCAGCGGTAGCAGGGCTCGTTATCCTGATACGTGAAGACGCTAATCTGGCCCTCCATGCGAATGGCCGCCCCGGACACCAGCGGGATCTTATGCTGATGGCAGCCGCGATTGAGCTGGTTGCGTATAGCCACGTTATCCGTGCAGTCCAGCACCACATCGTGGCGGGCGATTAACCCGGAAAGCTGAGGGTATTCGAGCATCGCATTGACGGTGTCGAGTTGGATATGCGGATTAATCGCCGCCAGTGAATCCCGCGCGGAATCCACCTTCGGTTTGCCAATTGTGGCATCGCTGTGCAGCGTTTGCCGCTGGAGGTTTGAGAGCGAAACGGTGTCGAAATCGAGCAGCGTGAGCTGGCCCACGCCCGCGGCCGCCAGATACTGTGCCGCCGCGCAGCCCAGCCCGCCCAGCCCGACGATGAGCACTCGCGAAGCCTTAAGCTTTTCCTGGCCGTCAAAGTCAAAGCCGCGCAGCACAATCTGGCGGTTGTAGCGCAGCATCTCCTCATCGCTAAGCTCGACCATTTCAGCCTCCGAACAGCGGATTAAACGGTTCGACCTCAACCCATTCCCCGGCCTCTACGTTGCCGCGTTCGCGCTCCAGCACCACAAAACAGTTGGCCTGGCTGAAGGAGCTGAAAATATGCGATCCCTGATGCCCGGTGCTTAACACTTCCAGGTCGCCTTGCTCATTGCGGCGAAGAATGCCGCGCTGGAAGTCGAGGCGGCCAGGGGATTTCTTCAGCTTGCCGACGGTGCGAACGCGCATGCGCGGCGGCAGAGGGCTGGCGATTTGCCCGCTCAGCTTCGCCAGCAGCGGCTGCACTAGCTGGTAGAACGTCAGAGCGGCGGAAACCGGGTTGCCCGGCAGACCGCAGAACCAGCTGTTTTTCAGGCGTCCAAAGGCAAACGGTTTGCCCGGTTTAATCGCCAGCTTCCAGAAGCCGACTTCGCCCAGTTCTTCGAGGATTTGTTTGGTGTAATCGGCTTCGCCCACGGAAACACCGCCGCTGCTGATGACCACATCTGCCCGGCTGTCCGCTTCGTTAAACACCGCGCGAAGGGCCGCCTGGTCATCCCGAACGATGCCGAGGTCGATCACTTCACAGCCCAGCTGCTCCAGCATGGCGTGCACCGCCAGGCGGTTGGTATCGTAGATTTGGCCTTCGGCCAGCGGCTGGCCCGGAAGTTGGAGTTCATCGCCGGTGGAGAACACCGCCGCACGCACTTTGCGAAAGACCTTCACTTCCGGGATGCCCAGCGAGGCAATCAGCGGCAGTTCGGCGGCGGTTAATTTCACGCCTGCGGCCAGCACGCTGGCGCCCTGATGGATATCCTCACCGCGACGGCGAATATTCTGGCCGTTCTTCACCGGAGCGTTAAAACGCACGCCGCTTTCGGTGACTTCCGTCTCTTCCTGCATCACAACGGCTTCAGCTCCGACAGGGATCGGCGCGCCGGTCATGATGCGCACGCAGGTGCCTGCAGGCCATTCACCGCTAAACGGTTGTCCGGCGAAGGCTTTCCCGGCGACGGGCAGTGCGCCCCCGGCTTTGATATCCGCCAGCCGCACCGCGTAGCCGTCCATCGCTGAGTTATCGAAACCGGGGACATCCAGCGGCGAGACCACCGGGGACGCCGTGACGCGGCCCGTGGCCAGCAGCAGCGGCAGGGTTTCTGTTTCAGACAACGGATGAATACGGGACAGCATCTGTTCAAGTGCGGTTTCAAGCGGGATCAGCCCGGCGGTAAATTCCATTCATGACTCCTGGGGCAGGGGCAAAATAAGGCCTTAGTATGGCAGAAAACGCCGCCTGACGGCATGTCTGGGATCAGCAAAAACCTTTCGTCAGTGGTCGGACATGCGTTACATCACGTTGTCACGTTTCTTCTTTACGCTCGGCCTGCGTGTCAATCGCCATTGGCTATAGTCATTGTGGCTAATAAAAAACCTTGCAAGGAAGAACTGATGATAAGCAAACAAAAAGCATTCAAATTCAGTATGCTGGCCGCCGCTGTGGGCTTCACCTCATCTGCATTTGCCTTTGATTCCCTCACCGTTTTTGGCGACAGCCTCAGCGATACCGGCAACAACGGGCGCTGGACCTGGAACAGCAGCCAGAACAAGCTCTATGACGAGCAGCTCGCCGCACATTATGGCCTGACGCTGACGCCTTCCCGCGAAGGTGGGAGCAACTATGCCGCAGGCGGGGGCACCGCTGTGCCCGCGCTTAATCCGGCCGATAATACGCAAAGCCAGGTTCAGCGCTACCTGAGCCAGACCGGTGGGCGGGCGGATGGCAACGGCTTATATATTCACTGGATCGGTGGCAACGATCTTGCCGCGGCCGCCACTCAGCCTGCGCTGGCGCAGGGGATAGCGGCCAATAGCGCGGCCAACGCCGCCGCTCAGGTGGGGGCTTTGCTTGATGCGGGCGCCGGGCTGGTGGTGGTGCCGAACGTTCCGAATATCGGCGCCACGCCAACGCTAATGGAACTGGTACTCAGCGCCGGGCTTGGGGCGGCGGCCACGCCTGCGATTCAGGCTGCCTATGCGTCTTTGGATGCGGCACAAACGCCTGACCTGGCGAGTCGTCAGCAGGCGATTCATCAGGCACTGCAGGCGGCGGCTTCCGTTGTCAGTGCCAATCCGCTCGTTCAGCAAGGGGTAGCCGCGCAGCTGATAGCCGCCTACGATCGGGCCGTGCAGCAGGCCGCTTTGCTTACCACGTTCTACAACAGCGCCGAAGATCAGGCCCTGCTGCAGCATGGGGGGAATATCGCCCGGGCGGATATCAACGGTGTCTTCCAGGAGATTCTGGCTAATCCTCAGGCCTTCGGTCTGACAAACAGCGCCGGGATGGCCTGCCCGCCGGGCGTGGCGGCGACCGACTGCACCAGCTCCACGCCGGGATTTAACGCCGCGCAGGATTATCTGTTTGCCGATCATTTCCACCCGAGCCCGCAGGTTCACAGCATCATTGCCCAGTACATTGAGTCGATTATCGTCGCGCCCGTCCAGGTCACTCGCCTGAACCAGGGCACGCAGGCGATGGTGCGCGGCAGCCGGGCAACGCTCGACAGCCGCTATCAGCAGTTGCGGCAGGGCGATAACGCCACAGGTTCACTGGGCGTGTTTGGCGGCTACAGCGGCGGGTATCAGCGGTACAGCGGCAATAGCGAAACCGGCGACGGCAAAGGTAACACCAATAACCTGACGGTCGGTCTCGACTATCAGCTGAACGAAAACGTGCTGCTGGGCGGGCTGATCGCCGGTTCGCTGGACAATCAGCGCCCGGACGACGGCTACCGCTACGATACCCGAGGTTTTCAGGCGGCGCTCTTTGGCCAGCTTCGCGCGGGCCAGGCCTGGCTGAACTGGGACGTGCATTATCTCTCTGCCGACTTCACCAATATTCAGCGCGATATCACCCTGGGGCAGCTTACCCGCACGGAAAAAGGCGACACCGACGGCAGGCTGTATGGCGCGCGATTGACGGCTGGCTACGATATCCCCGTCACGGCCTGGCTAACCACGGGGCCGGTGCTGCAGTACGCCTGGGATTACAGCCACGTAAACGGCTACAGCGAAAACGGCAGCAGCAGCACGGCTATGCGCTTTGGCGACCAGAACGGCCATTCGCAAATCGGCAGCGCGGGCTGGCGCGTGGACACGAAGCTGGGCGTCATCAATCCCTGGGCGCAGGCAAGCTATCGCCATCAGTTCGGCGATGACAGTTATCGGGCGAACGGCGGCCTAAAATCCACGGCGCTGACCTTCAGCCGCAGCGGTGAACAGCTGGATAAAAACTGGGCCGATATCGCCGTCGGGGCAGATATGCCGCTTTCGAATACCGTGTCCGCATTCGCGGCGGTGGCACAAACGGCAGGCTTAAGCGACGGGAACCAGACCAGCTACAACGTGGGGATCAGCGCGAAGTTCTAAGATTTTGTTATTACCACAGAAATAGCGGCTTTGGTTTAATTGGCCGCTATTTCTCCTTCCCGCCAGGGCGGCAAAAGGCTCATAGAGTAAAGTCAATTTTCTTTACAACACTTTTACGTCTTTCTATATTCAAAAATCGTATCAATGTTTGGCAACGATTCTGATATTTATAGAAAAAACGCTGCCGGATATCACTTTCTACAGGCAATGCCGAATGACCAAAGCCGTTATCGCTATTCATGGCGGGGCCGGAGCCCTGACCCGCGCCCACCTGACGCCGGAAAAAGAGCTGCAGTTTATTAGCGCACTCTCCGACATTGTTGAAGCCGGGCAGCAGATCCTTGAACGCGGCGGCAGCGCGCTGGACGCGGTGACCGAGGCGGTGCGCCTGCTCGAAGAATGCCCGCTGTTCAACGCCGGGATAGGATCTGTGTTCACCAGTGAAGGTACACATGAGCTGGACGCCTGCGTGATGGATGGCAACAGCCTGAATGCCGGGGCGGTGGCGGGCGTGAGCCATATTCGCAACCCGATCCTGGCGGCAAGATTAGTGCTGGAAAACAGCCCGCACGTGCTGATGATTGGCGAAGGGGCGGAGCGTTTTGCCGCGCAGAATGGGCTTGAGCCGGTCGAAGCCACGCTCTTTTCGACCGAAGAACGCTATCAGCAACTGCTGCGCGCCCGTGAAAGTCAACAGACTCTGCTGGATCATGACGGGGCTGAGCCGATTGATGCCGATAAAAAATTTGGCACGGTAGGCGCAGTGGCGCTGGATAAACTGGGGAATCTGGCGGCGGCAACGTCCACCGGCGGAATGACCAATAAACTGCCGGGCCGGGTAGGGGATTCTCCCTTAGTCGGCGCGGGCTGCTATGCCAACAACGCCAACGTGGCCGTGTCCTGCACCGGCACGGGCGAAGTTTTTATCCGCACGCTGGCGGCCTACGATATTGCGGCCCTGATGGAGTATGCCGGACTAAGTCTGCAGCAGGCCGTTGACCGCGTGGTGATGGAGAAACTGCCCGCGCTGGGTGGCAGCGGCGGCATGATTGCCATCGACAATCAGGGGAACGTCGCGCTGCCGTTTAACAGCGAAGGAATGTACCGTGGCTTTGGCTTTGTCGGCGATGCCCCGAACGTAGGAATTTATCGTGACCAGGAGAGTTAATGCCGCACAGTCATGAGCTACCGGACGAGCAGGTGCTTGCCGTTAGCGACCTCAATATTCGCTTTCGCCAACAGCAGCAGGTTGCCGACGCGGTACGCCACCTGTCGTTGACCCTTAACCGGGGCGAAACGCTGGCTATCGTGGGCGAGTCTGGTTCCGGGAAGTCGGTCACGGCGATGGCGCTGATGCGCCTGCTGGAGCAGGGCGGCGGGCAGGTTAGCTGCGACAAGCTGCTGCTGCGTCGGCGTAATAAAGAGGTGCTGAACCTGCCTGAGCTGAGCAACGCCCAGATGCGTCGCGTGCGCGGGGCGGATGTGGCCATGATTTTCCAGGAGCCGATGACCTCGCTTAATCCTGTGTTCACCGTGGGCGAACAAATCGCTGAGTCCATCCGTTTACATCAAAAGCTTGATGGACGTGCGGCGCTGGCGGAAGCAAAGCGCATGTTAGAACGCGTGCGTATTCCTGAAGCACAGGCCATCCTGAACCGCTATCCGCACCAGCTTTCCGGGGGGATGCGCCAGCGAGTGATGATTGCTATGGCGCTCTCCTGCCGCCCGGCCGTATTGATCGCCGATGAGCCGACAACTGCCCTCGACGTGACTATTCAGGCACAAATCCTGCAGCTTATTCGCGTTCTGCAGGATGAAATGCAGATGGGCGTCATTTTCATCACCCACGATATGGGCGTGGTGGCGGACATCGCCGACAGGGTGCTGGTGATGTACCGGGGGGAAGCGGTTGAAACCGGTACCGTGGAGCAAATATTCCAGAACCCGCAGCACGCCTACACCCAGGCTTTGCTGACTGCCGTGCCAAGGCTTGGCGCCATGAACGGCAGCGATTTACCGCGCAAATTCCCGTTGATTGTCCCAGGCCAACCGAATCAGCAAGAGCCCGAAACCGAGCAGGATACGATTCCTCCCGGCGCGAAGCCGGTGCTTGAAGTTCGCGATCTGGTGACCCGCTTCCCGCTGCGTAGCGGAATATTCAACCGGGTGACGCGCCAGGTGCATGCCGTTGAAAAGGTGAGTTTTGATTTATTGCCCGGCGAAACGCTGGCGCTGGTGGGCGAGTCCGGCTGTGGTAAATCGACCACCGGGCGCTCGCTGCTGCGGCTGGTGGAAACCCAGGGCGGCACCATCACCTTTAACGGTCAGCGTATTGACAATTTGCCTAACGGCGAGCTGCAGCACGTTCGCAAAGACATTCAGTTTATTTTCCAGGATCCGTATGCCTCGCTGGATCCGCGCCAGACCGTCGGCTACTCCATTATGGAGCCGCTGCTGGTGCACCAGGCGATGCCTAAAGAAGAGGCCCAGCAGCGCGTTGCCTGGCTGCTTGAGCGAGTCGGCTTACAGCCTGAGCACGCGTGGCGTTACCCGCATGAGTTCTCCGGCGGCCAGCGGCAGAGGGTTTGTATTGCCCGCGCGCTGGCGCTGAATCCGAAGGTGGTGATTGCCGACGAATCCGTCTCGGCGCTGGATGTGTCGATTCGGGCGCAAATCGTTAACCTGCTGCTCGACCTGCAGCGCGAATTTGGCATCGCTTTTCTGTTTATTTCCCACGACATGGCCGTCGTGGAACGCATCAGCCATCGCGTGGCGGTCATGTATCTGGGTCAGATTGTTGAAATTGGCCCGCGCCGCGCCGTGTTTGAAAACCCGCAGCATCCGTACACCCGCAAACTCATGGCGGCGGTACCGGTGGCTGACCCAACCCGCAAGGGACGCAAGCCTGTTTTAGTGTCTGATGAGATCCCCAGCGCCACACGCAGCCTGGGGGATGAACCGCACGTAGCACCGCTGGTTGCGGTGGGGCCGGGGCATTTTGTCGCCCGCCACCCCATCGGCAGCAGTGAAAATCGCCTATAAAGGAAAACAATAATGACAGCTAACACAACGCAAAAATGGCTGCTGGCGGCGGGACTTGCCTCCGCCGTTATCGCCACGCCCGCTTTCGCTGCTAAAGATGTCGTCGTAGCGGTGGCCTCAAACTTCACCACGCTCGACCCTTACGACGCGAATGACACACTGTCCCAGGCGGTGGCCAAATCGTTCTATCAGGGGCTGTTCGGGCTTGATAAAGACATGAAGCTGCAGAACGTGCTGGCAGAAAGCTACAAAGTGTCTGACGACGGCCTGGTGTACACCATCAAGCTGCGCACTGGCGTGAAGTTCCAGGACGGCACTGACTTCAATGCCGAGGCGGTAAAAGCGAACCTCGATCGCGCCAGCAACCCGGACAACCACCTCAAGCGCTACAACCTGTATAAAACCATTGCCAAAACGGAGGTGGTCGATCCTTCCACGGTGAAAATCACCTTAAAAGAGCCGTTCTCGGCGTTCATCAATATTCTGGCCCACCCTGCGACGGCGATGATCTCCCCGGCTGCGCTGCAAAAATACGGCAAAGATATCGGCTTCCATCCGGTGGGTACCGGCCCGTATCAGCTGGATACCTGGAACCAGACCGATTTTGTGAAGGTGAAGAAATTCGCCGGTTACTGGCAGCAAGGCCTGCCGAAGCTGGACAGCATTACCTGGCGCCCGGTCGTGGATAACAATACCCGTGCGGCGATGCTGCAAACCGGCGAGGCGCAGTTCGCGTTCCCGATCCCTTACGAGCAGGCGGGCGTGCTGGAGAAAAACAGCAAGCTTGAGCTGGTTGCCTCGCCGTCGATCATGCAGCGCTACATCAGCATGAACGTCACCCAAAAACCGTTTGATAACCCGAAAGTCCGCGAAGCCATCAACTATGCGATTAACCGCCAGGCGCTGGTGAAAGTGGCGTTCTCCGGCTTCGCTACGCCAGCAGAAGGCGTGGTGCCGCCGTCGCTTGCCTATGCCGAGAAATTCAAACCCTGGCCTTATGACCCAGCCAAAGCCAAAGCGCTGCTGAAAGAAGCGGGCTTCCCGAACGGCTTTGAAACCACGCTTTGGTCCTCGCACAACCACAGTACCGCGCAGAAAGTGCTGCAGTTTACCCAGCAGCAGTTGGCGCAGGTGGGTATCAAGGTGAAAGTGACGGCGATGGACGCCGGGCAGCGTGCTGCCGAAGTGGAAGCAAAAGGGCAGAAAGAGAGCGGCGTGAGAATGTTCTACACCGGCTGGTCGGCGTCAACCGGCGAAGCTGACTGGGCGCTGTCGCCGCTGTTTGCTTCCCAGAACTGGCCGCCAACGCTGTTTAACACCGCGTTTTACAGCAATCCGCAGGTGGACAAAGACCTGGCCGATGCGCTGAAAACTACTAAACCGGAAGAGAAGGCGAAGCTGTACAAAGACGCGCAGGATACGATCTGGAAAGAGTCTCCGTGGGTGCCGCTGGTGGTGGAAAAACTGGTTTCTGCCCACAGCAAAAATCTCACCGGCTTCTATGTGATGCCGGATACCGGGTTTAGTTTTGATAATGCGGATTTGAAGTAGCGTGATAATGACCCTCACCCCGGCCCTCTCCCTAAAAGGGAGAGGGGGGAAAGCTAAGCCTGTTGGTGCCTTGTCTCTTGATTCCCTCTCCCCTCAGGGAGAGGGTTAGAGTGAGGGGCTGCGATGTTTAACTATTTCCTCAAACGCCTTTTGGGCCTGATCCCGACGCTGTTCATCGTGGCGGTGCTGGTATTCCTGTTCGTGCATCTGCTGCCCGGCGACCCGGCGCGGCTGATTGCCGGGCCGGAAGCGGATGCCACGGTCATCGAACTTGTTCGCAAACAGCTGGGATTGGATCAACCGCTGTGGCGGCAGTTCCTGCATTACATCACGCACGTCGTGCAGGGGGACTTTGGCACCTCGCTGGTTTCGCGCCGCCCTGTGTCTGAAGAGATTGCCAGCCGCTTTATGCCCACGCTGTGGCTGACGCTGACCAGCATGGCATGGGCGACGCTGTTTGGCCTGGTGACCGGCATTGTGGCCGCCGTCTGGCGCAACCGCTGGCCGGATCGCGTGAGCATGACGATTGCCGTGTCCGGCATTTCATTCCCGGCCTTCGCGCTGGGAATGCTGCTGATGCAGGTTTTCTCGGTTGAGCTGGGCTGGCTGCCCACGGTGGGGGCCGACAGCTGGCAGCACTACATTCTGCCGTCCATTACCCTTGGGGCGGCAGTGGCGGCGGTCATGGCGAGATTCACCCGCGCGTCGTTTGTGGATGTGCTGCACGAAGATTACATGCGTACCGCCAGGGCGAAAGGCGTAAGCGAAACGCTGATCGTGGTAAAACACGGCCTGCGTAACGCCATGATCCCGGTGATCACCATGATGGGGTTGCAGTTCGGCTTCCTGCTCGGTGGGTCTATTGTGGTGGAAAAAGTGTTTAACTGGCCGGGATTAGGGCGTCTGCTGGTGGATTCAGTGGAGATGCGTGATTACCCGGTTATTCAGGCCGAGGTTCTGCTGTTTTCGCTGGAGTTTATTGTGATCAACTTAGTGGTGGATCTGCTGTATGCCGCCATTAACCCGGCCATCAGGTACAAATAAGGATGCGACTTTTAAACTGGCGACGCCAGGCCATAGTCAACGCGATGCCCGTGGTACGTGCCGGGCAAATTCGTACCCCGTGGAGCGAGTTTCTGCGGCGTTTTCGCCAGCAGCCCGTGGCGATGACTGCCGGGCTGTTTGTGCTTTTGCTGATAGTGATTGCGCTCATAGCACCGTGGATTGCCCCCTTTGATGCGGAAAACTATTTCGATTACGACAGGCTGAACGACGGGCCGTCGATGCTGCACTGGTTTGGCGTTGATTCGCTCGGGCGGGATATTTTTAGTCGTGTGCTGGTCGGGGCGCAAATCTCGCTGGCCGCTGGCGTCTTTTCGGTGCTTATCGGCGCGCTAATCGGTACCTTCTTTGGCCTGCTGGCGGGCTATTACGAAGGGTGGTGGGACCGCATTATCATGCGAATCTGCGACGTGCTGTTCGCTTTCCCCGGTATTTTGCTGGCAATTGCGGTGGTGGCGGTGATGGGCAGCGGCATGACCAACGTGATTATTGCGGTGGCGATTTTCAGTATTCCGGCCTTTGCCCGCCTGGTGCGCGGCAACACGCTGGTGCTGAAACAGCAAACTTTTATTGAGTCTGCTCGTAGCATTGGTGCCCCGGATGCGACTATCATCTTCCGGCATATTTTGCCGGGAACCGTTTCGTCGATTGTGGTGTATTTCACGATGCGCATCGGGACCTCGATTATTTCCGCCGCAAGTCTGTCATTTCTCGGCCTGGGGGCTCAGCCACCTACGCCGGAGTGGGGCGCTATGTTGAACGAGGCGAGGGCGGATATGGTGATTGCCCCGCATGTGGCTATTTTCCCGAGTCTTGCCATCTTCTTGACCGTGCTGGCGTTCAACTTGCTGGGGGATGGACTGCGGGACGCGCTGGATCCGAAAATTAAAGGCTAAGCTGAGGCAGTAGATTCGTTGCCCTGGAGTGAAGAAATGAGAAAAATAACCGGGGCACTTCTGCTAAGCCCGTTGCTGATTGCCACTGCCTGCCCGGCGGCCAACTGGTCGCTTGGCGCGCAGGGGGGCCTGTATCAAACCCCTTACCAAACCCGGCACCAGCTTCGCTGGGCGCTGCCCTACGTCGGCTACGACGGCAAAACCTGGTACCTCGACGGCACCGAAGCGGGCTATAACTTCATCAATACCGACACGCTGCTGCTGCGCGCTAAAGTCTATTACTACGATACCCTGTATCAGGCAGATACCGGGCAGACGCCCGCGCTGCGGGGGCTGAATAATCGCCATAGCACGATGATGGGCGGTATGACGATGCAATACACCACGCCGATAGGCGCGTTCAGCGCGACAATTGCGGGCGACACGCTGGGCGTCAGCAACGGCCTAACGGCGAATACGGCCTATATTGCAATGGCGCAGTGGGGCGATTTCACGCTGGTGCCGGAAGCGGGAATGGACTTTTCGAATGCGCAAAATACGCGCTATTACTATGGCGTTTCAGAGAAAGAGTCGGCAAAAACAGGCCTTGCGGCATGGCGGCCACAGGGCAGCATAGTGCCTTACGCGCAGCTGGCAATGAACTACGCCTGGACGCCGCTCTGGAACACCTGGGCGCAGTTCACCCAGCGTTTTTATCCGAGTACTATCAGCGACAGCCCAATGGTGAATAAAAATAACCTGCGGGAGTTAACGGTAGGGATGAGTTATACGTTTTAGGCGTGTGTTCAATGGTGATTTCGTATTTAAAAAAACTCTTTCTGAAGGGCTGGATAAGGTTCCGTTCACTTCAAGTCCATCTTTACATGTAGCTACTGAAACGGTGAACGTGTCAGGGGGCATTACGCCATGCCCCCTGACAACCCCCGGCGCCCGGCGAGCTCATCGCCGCTGAAGCGGTAAACCCACCGGCTATCACCCAAACATTCGGGGTCGTTCGCGATTCGTTCCCGACGATCGCTCTCTTTCGCTGTTCCCGACAGCTCAACCCCGCCTGAGTTGGGTCATAGCCGGGGGCGATGAGAGCCGGGAACAAGGGAGTGGCTTGTAGGACTTGCAGCAACGTTAACGTTCCGTGTGGCTGCGGGTTTAAAGCGAGGCACGGTTCCGGCTTAAATCGCCTGCGTTTTCTCTCCGACTGGCCAGGGTCCGGACGTCGGGAACGGCCGGAGGCTGAGAGCGTCGGGAACGCATCTCAGCCGACCCAGGACTGGGAGATAAAACGGAGGTCTGCCGCTTCAGCGGTCGATTTATTTGGCCGGGAGTCCGGGTTCTTAGGGGAGTGACGGTGACTCCCCTAAGACGTTCACCTATGCCGGGTTACATATAAAACAGGGTTGGAAGTGAACGGGATATTCACCGATCTCACAAAGAGCCCTTTGTTATGCAGGACGGGCAAACTAAACCACTGAACCCCACAGATCGTACTCATCCGCGTTTTCAACTTTCACACGGACAACGTCGCCTGGTTTCAGCTTGGTTTCGCCATTCAGGTAAACCGCGCCGTCGATTTCAGGGGCATCCGCCATGCTGCGGCCGATGGCGCCTTCTTCGTCCACTTCATCCACCATGACCAGAATCTCGCGGCCCACTTTTTCCTGCAGGCGCTCGGCAGAGATTTTCTGCTGCAGCTGCATAAAGCGGTTCCAGCGCTCCTCTTTCACTTCTTCCGGCACCTGGTCAGGCAGCTCGTTAGCGGTTGCGCCGTCAACCGGGCTGTATTTGAAGCAGCCCACGCGATCCAGGCGCGCTTCTTTCAGGAAGTCGAGCAGCATCTCGAAGTCTTCTTCGGTTTCACCCGGGAAGCCGACGATAAAGGTCGAGCGCAGGGTCAGATCCGGGCAGATTTCACGCCACTGCTTGATGCGCTGCAGCTGACGATCCGCAGAACCTGGGCGCTTCATCAGCTTCAGAATACGCGGGCTGGCGTGCTGCAGCGGGATGTCGAGGTACGGCAGAATCTTGCCTTCCGCCATCAGCGGGATCACATCGTCAACGTGTGGATACGGGTAAACGTAGTGCAGGCGAGTCCAGACGCCCAGCTTAGCCAACTGTTCACACAGGCTAACCATGCTGGTTTTGACCGGAGCGCCGTTCCAGAATCCGGTGCGGTGTTTAACGTCCACGCCGTAAGCGGAGGTATCCTGGGAGATCACCAGCAGCTCTTTCACGCCTGCTTCAACCAATCGTTTTGCCTCTGCCAGCACGTCGCCGATTGGGCGGCTGTCCAGATCGCCACGCATGGACGGAATAATGCAGAAGGTGCAGCGATGGTTGCAGCCTTCGGAAATTTTCAGATACGCGTAGTGACGCGGCGTCAGCTTCACGCCCT
The DNA here is from genome assembly GCF_037152415.1 of Cedecea sp. AS113. Taxonomy (NCBI): domain Bacteria; kingdom Pseudomonadati; phylum Pseudomonadota; class Gammaproteobacteria; order Enterobacterales; family Enterobacteriaceae; genus Cedecea; species Cedecea sp. AS113. The sequence goes on along the minus strand of NZ_JBBCMI010000001.1, from coordinate 315,129 downwards.
GTTCCGGCACCAGGCTCAGGAACGGGTTGTGCTGCGGTTTGGGCACGTAATGGTGAACGTGCTGCAGAACCTGCTCGTAGCTGTGTGGGCCGGTGATTTCCAGTACCTTCGGATGCACTTCGCGGATCTGATCTTCTTTTGCACCCAGGCAACCGGTGACAATCACCTTACCGTTTTCATTCAGCGCTTCGCCGATGGCTTCCAGCGATTCCTGGACGGCGCTGTCGATGAAACCGCAGGTGTTGACGATGACCATGTCGGCGTCGTCATAGCTTGGCACCACGTCATAGCCTTCGGTGCGCAGTTCAGTCAGGATGCGTTCGGAGTCCACGAGGTTTTTCGGGCAGCCGAGGGAGACAAACCCGATACGGGGTTGTTGGGTCACATTGCTCATAGCTTAAAAAGTGTTCAATTATTAGAAAGATTAGGGCAGGGATTCTACAGAGGTTGGGCGGGAATTTGTACTGGAGAATTGCAGTTTGCGTTAGACGTGATTTATTCCGCTTCGGTTTACCCACCGCATACCCCGGCTTGCCCGATAAATAGCATCAAATGCGAAAGATATTCGCTGCGAATCCCCACCCCTTGACCATACTTACTCTGTGGGTTAATGGGTAACCCACGAGGAGGATGCGCTATGTCCGGACGTACGCTCAAACACGACCTGCTGCAAAAGCTGCAGGTCGCGAAGGGGGAGATCGCCGCCTACCTGGCGTTGAGAAAGGCCAAAGGGTATATGTCTGTCAGCGAAAGCGAACAGCTGCGGACCCGCTTGCTGGATGTCTGCCACCGGAGCCGCGATGCTGCCTTTGTGCTGCAGGCGAGCCTGGCCGACGATGAAAAAGATGATTTTCGCCATGCCGTTGAGGCGTGTTCATCCGCCGCACTTTGCCTGATGAGCGGGCGTAAAGACTGCCCGCAATACATCGCGGTTGATGCGGCAAAGCTTGAAACCAGCCTGATGCAGCTCACCCGTAGCCTGAATGCACTGGCAGAACGCGGAAAGGCCATTGAAGCCTGACCCGAGCGCGGGGAGTCTGCCAGGCTCCCCGTTCTTAATGTTATGTAAAACCAAGCAGTCGATTATCTCCGGCGGCTACCCTTAAGGAATAGCCAAAACCAGGAGATTGCCATGCCGCCGTTCCCGTCCCGCACGCTTATTGCCGCCGCGCTACTTTTCTCTGCCTCTTATGCCCTGGCTGCCAAAACCAACGTTGAAGTCCTGCAAACCAACCTGCCCCACCCGTGGGCGCTGGACTTTTTACCGGATAACCAGGGCATGTTGATTACCCTGCGTGGCGGGGAGCTGCATCTGTGGCAGCAGGGCAAGAGACTGTCCGCGCCGATCGGCGGCGTGCCCGTTGTCTGGGCCCACGGACAGGGCGGTTTGCTGGATGTTGTGCTGGCCCCGGACTTTGCCAGTAGCCGCCGCGTGTGGCTTAGCTTTGCCGAAGGCGGCAGCGACAATAAAGCCGGTACTGCCGTCGGGTATGGAACGTTAAGCCGGGATCTGAAGCGGCTGGAAAACTTTAAGGTTGTGTTCCGCCAGACGCCAAAACTCTCCACCGGCAACCATTTCGGCGGACGCATGGCGTTTGACGGGCAAGGCCATGTGTTTATCGCGCTGGGGGAAAACAACGAGCGCGCTACGGCTCAGGATCTCGATAAGCTGCAGGGCAAAGTGGTGCGGCTTAATGCCGATGGTTCCGTCCCGCAGGATAACCCGTTTATAGGCAAACCAGGCGTCCGGCCTGAAATTTGGTCTTACGGGCACCGTAACCCGCAGGGATTAGCCATTAATCCGGCCAACGGGGAGCTGTGGCTAAACGAGCACGGGCCGAAAGGTGGCGATGAAATCAATATCCCGGCAGCCGGGAAAAACTACGGCTGGCCGCTGGCGACCTGGGGCATTAATTACAGCGGGTTTAAGATCCCCGAAGCCAAAGGAGGGGAAGTTGAAGGCACCGAGCAGCCGATTCATTACTGGAAAGTCTCTCCTGCCATAAGCGGCATGGCGTTTTATTCGGCTGACACCTTCCCGCAGTGGAAAGGCAAGTTGTTTATCGGCGCACTCAAAGAAAAGAATCTGATTGAGCTAACGCTGGACGGCGACAAGGTGACGACCGAACAGCGGCTGCTGGGGGATCGTAAAAAGCGTATTCGCGATGTGCGCGTCGGCCCGGACGGCTATCTGTATGTCCTGACCGACGAATCTGACGGCGAGCTGCTAAAAATCAGTCCGGCCGAAGACTAAATCAGGTCAGCGGGATCATCACAATTTTCTTGAACGCCGGGCGCTGGGTCAGTTGCTGATACCAGCGTTGAAGATTTGGCACCGCATCCCACGGAATATCAAGGTTGAGCAGGCTGTAGATTTGCGGGCCGAAGGCGAGGTCGCCCAGGCCAAAGGCTTCGCCACCCAGCCAGGGCTGTTTAGCCAGTTCCGCATCTGCAATCGCAAACAGCTTGTTGCAGGCCACAATGCTTTGCTCAATCAGCTTCCGATCGCGCTCTTCCGGCGGGGTTCTGACCAGGCTGGCGTACACCCCACGGTAGGGGCCAGCGACCGCCGTAGCGGACCAGTCCATCCATTTTTCACCTTTGGCACGTTCCGCCGGGGCATTTACCCACAGCGAATCGCGACCATATTCAGCCGCCAGGTAGCGCACGATGGTGTTGGATTCCCACAGCGTCAGCCCGTGTGCGTCGTCGTGAATGCACGGCACCAGGCCATTCGGGTTCATCGCCAGGTATTCAGCGTCGTGCGTCAGGCCAAATTTCCCGCCCGCGGGCACGGAGCGGTACGGCAGTTGCAGCTCTTCCAGACACCACAGCACTTTCTTCACATTGGTGGAGTTATCTCTGCCCCAAACGGTAATCATGGTGGTTCCTTTTTTTGCAGGTGGACATCGAGTATGCCAGGCTCCGGTCACGAAAACACCACTGTTTCTCAACCGAAGCTAAAAAAAATGGCGTGACGGCGGCAACTCGCGCAGATATCGAATAAACTTAAAAAACTTTACCAACTCTATGTTTCTTTAAGTGGATTCGTGCGTTATTACTCACACCCTGACTTTTGGGTGGCGGTGCGCACCGTGAATTTTTTAAGAATGGATACTCAGGTGGTTTTATGACGATCTTGCAAATGCCTGCAACACTACGTGGTTTAGTCGCAGGGACAACCCTGCTGCTGATGGCGGCTCCTGCGCTAAGCGCTGAGCAGACCGCAGATGCGCCCCAGGTCGATGGCAGAGCCTGGATTTTGATGGATTACGCCAGCGGGAAGGTGCTGGCGGAAGGAAATGCCGACGAAAAGCTCGATCCGGCAAGTCTGACCAAGCTGATGACCAGCTACGTAGTAGGGCAGGCGCTGAAAGCAGGCAAGATTCACCTGACGGATATGGTGACTATCGGGAAAGATGCCTGGGCCACCGGTAACCCGGTGCTGCGCGGCTCTTCGCTGATGTTCCTGAAACCCGGCGATAAAGTCTCGGTGGAAGATCTGAACAAAGGCGTCATTATTCAGTCCGGGAACGACGCCAGCATTGCGATTGCCGACTATGTGGCGGGCAGCCAGGACTCGTTTGTCAGCCTGATGAACAACTACGCGCAGAAGCTCAAGCTCACCAACACCACCTTTAAAACTGTTCACGGCCTGGATGCTCCGGGGCAGTACAGCACCGCGCGCGACATGGCGCTTCTGGGCCAGGCGCTGATCCACGACGTGCCGGACGAGTACGCGGTACACAAAGAGAAAGAGTTCACCTTTAACAATATCAAGCAGCCGAACCGCAACCGCCTGCTGTGGAGCTCCAACCTGAACGTTGACGGCATGAAAACCGGCACCACGGTGGGCGCGGGCTATAATCTTGTCGCGTCGGCAACCTCCGGCGATATGCGCCTGATTTCCGTGGTGCTGGGGACAAAAACTGACCGCATTCGCTTCAACGAGAGCGAAAAGCTGCTGACCTGGGGTTTCCGCTTCTTCGAAACCGTAACGCCAATCAAACCTGACGCGACTTTTGTGACCCAGCGTGTCTGGTTTGGCGATAAGAGCGAAGTCAATCTGGGGGCAGGCGAGGGCGGCTCGGTGACTATTCCCCGTGGCCAGCTGAAAAACCTGAAAGCCAGCTTTACCCTGAATGAACCTCAGCTAACCGCGCCGCTGAAGAAAGGCCAGGCCGTCGGTACCATCGACTTCCTGCTGAACGGCAAATCCATTGAGCAGCGCCCGCTGCTGGTGATGGAGCCGGTTGAAGAGGGCGGCTTCTTCAGCCGCATGTGGGACTTTGTGCTGATGAAGCTCCACGGCTGGTTCGGGAGCTGGTTCTCTTAAGCGCCTACCACGTTAGCGTCAGGTTTTCCGCCGCGGCATAGTCTATAAACTCCGCGGCGGGAGGCCGGTTGGTAATAATCGTATCAAACGCCGTCAGCGGCCCCATGCAGGCGGCGCGAACCTTGCCAAATTTGGTGTCATCCACCACCAGAATATTACGCTGGGCCATGCTCAGCGCCCAATGCTTCACCGCCAGCTCATTCAAATTAAAGCAGGTTGCACCGTAGCGCAGGTGGACGCCGGCCGCGGATAAAAAGGCGATATCCGGGCAGATATTCCCCAGGCACTCCTGGAAGTTAATCGGATTGAAAATCGCATTGCTGGCGTGAAACTCGCCGCCGCTTAAAATCACCCGGCAGTTCGGCTTCTCCTGCAGCGCCAGAAAAGTGTTGAGGGAATAGCACAGGCCAGTGAAAGGCAGATCGTCGTCAAGGGCGTCAATAATGTAAGGCGTGGTGGTGCCGCAGTCGAAGAACACGGTCTGGCGCGGGCGAACACGCTGCGCGGCGAGCCTGGCGGCGTGGCGTTTCTCTTCAACCTGGCGCGTTTTTTCATCGCTAAGCAGATAGTAGCTGGCCCCGGCGCTGCGAGGCTCCAGCACCACGTATCCCCCCAGCAGAACAACCTGACCCGGTTCGCTGTTAATGTCGCGGCGGATGGTCATTTCGGAGACGCCCAACAGCTGAGCGGCTTCTTTGAGATGAATTTTATCGCTGCGCTTCAGCGCCTGTAGCAGGCGGTTAATGCGCTCTTCACGGCGGGTTTCCATAGCGGCCTCTGAACATTAAAAAGCCCCGCTAAGGCAGGGCTTTAGTTAATGCATATTACCTGTGGCGCACAGCTTAGTCACGCACCCAGCCTTTACGGATGGGGAGCGCGAAACAGTAGCGGTAAATCTGATGCAGGCGCTGGTGGATTTGCGGCCCGCGCAGGTTCCAGACGATCTGCGACAGCAGACAGGCGCTCATGCCGACCAACAGGCCGCCGAGCATGTCCAGCGGCCAGTGCACGCCGAGATAGACGCGGGACCAGGCAATCGCGCAGCCGATCGCAAACAGCATCACGCCCGACCAGATGCGATGCCAGCACAAAAATGCCAGGGCGAAGGTGAAGATTACCGTGCCGTGGTCGCTCGGGAAAGAATCATCCGGCGCATGATGCAGGAAGTTGTAGCCCAGCCCGACCACAAAAGGGCGAGGGTGCGGGAACGCATGACCGATGATCCACGACAGCGCCACGCTAATCACCAGCGCCATGCCGGTTTTGATCACCACCTTGCGCTGGGCCGGCATTTGCTTACGCTGGCCCCACAGCCAGAGCGCGACGATCAGCAGCGGGACGATGCTGATCAGATCCCGGGCGAAGAAAATCGCCAGTTTTATCATCCACTCCGGCGATGACGGGGTTGCATTTATGAGCAAAAACAGATTCTGGTTGAGCGTTTCCATTATGACTTGTCCTGTGCTTTAACTGACCAGGTGGATATCGCGCCGTAAAGCACCACCTGGGTTAACCATACCCACCAACCTGCCCACAGGTTGTGGCTGAAAAAGTGCGCGCCGCGCATCACCTGGCCGTACCCCATTCCCAGGCCGAGAAAAACGCCAAGGCCGAGGAAAAACCACGCCAGACGCGGGCGTTCACGGTAAAACAAAAAAAACAGCGCCATAACGCCAAAGCCGCTGGAAGCATGGCCGCCGGGAAAACATCTTCCTGGCCCGCTGCCTGCCGGAGCGGGGCTGAAAAGTGGGTACGAGGCGGCATTCCCGCCGTACTCCACCAGGCTCCACGGGCAGGAGTGGTGGCTAAACCCTTTCAGGACGCCGACCGTTAATGCCCCAAGCCCGATGAGCAACGCCACTACGACCAGCCGTGGCTGACGACGCCAGAGTCCCCATAGCAGCGCGATAACCCCGCCTGCAATCACCAGGTCCTTTAACAGGCGGTGGTTGAGCAAATCCAGCCGCCGATCGTTTTGCAGCGGAAAACTGTGGCTGGCGGCATCAAACCAGAACCCGGTCAGCCGGCGATCCAGCTCTTCATTCCGGGAAAGCCAGCTAAAAACGGCAGCCAGTATTATCAGGATGCAAAGCTGGAAAAGATAGAAGCGGGACGGTAGTCGGTAAAGCAGTTTTGTCTTATTTACCGTTGGTTTAGGAAAACATTTCATCTTGTAGTTGGCGAAGACCGTACTGACCTTAAATGCATGGCAGCAGAATATTCATCACAGATTAAGAAATCCTTAATAGAATTGAGGTATGATGTGCGCGGCTTTACACCCCGTGCTATTTGTCAGCCGCTGACTACCGCTGGTACGGGCAATTGAATACACTCTGCGCGTTTCTTTATCTTCTGAGTTCCTAATGCAACATAATACGATAGCTAACAAAACGTTAGGCCGTCAGGCGCTGCTGTTCCCGCTCTGCCTGGTGCTCTACGAATTCTCAACTTACATCGGCAATGACATGATCCAGCCGGGCATGCTGGCCGTGGTGGATCAGTTCCAGGCGGGCGTGGAATGGGTGCCGACCTCAATGACGGCTTACCTGGCGGGCGGGATGTTCCTGCAGTGGCTGCTCGGGCCGCTGTCTGACCGTATTGGCCGCCGCCCGGTGATGCTGACCGGCGTAGTCTGGTTTATTGTCACCTGCCTTGCAACGCTGCTGGCCCAGGATATTCAGCAGTTCACCTTCCTGCGTTTCCTGCAGGGCGTCAGCCTGTGCTTTATTGGCGCGGTAGGCTACGCCGCTATTCAGGAATCGTTCGAAGAGTCGGTTTGCATCAAGATAACCGCGCTGATGGCTAACGTGGCGCTCATCGCGCCGCTGCTTGGGCCGCTGGTCGGCGCGGCGTGGATCCACGTCGCTCCGTGGGAAACGATGTTCGTGCTGTTTGCGCTGCTGGCCGCTATCTCTTTCTTTGGGCTGCACAAGGCGATGCCGGAAACCGCGACGCGTCTTGGCGAAAAGCTTTCGCTGAAAGAACTTGGGCATGACTACAAGCTGGTGCTGAAAAACCTGCGTTTTGTCTCGGGCGCGCTGGCTACGGGCTTTGTAAGCCTGCCGCTGCTGGCGTGGATTGCCCAGTCGCCGGTGATCATCATCAGCGGGGAGAATCTCAGCACTTATGAATACGGTCTGCTGCAGGTACCCATCTTTGGCGCGCTGATCCTCGGTAACCTGGTTCTGGCCAAACTGACGTCCCGGCGCAGCGTGCGCAGCCTGATCATCATAGGCGGCTGGTGGATTGTGCCGGGCCTGATTGTGGCGGCAGTGGCTACGGTGGTTTCTTCTCATGCTTATTTGTGGATGACCGCTGGCCTGAGTCTGTACGCCTTTGGCATCGGCCTGGCGAATGCGGGCCTGGTGCGCCTGACGTTGTTTGCCAGCGAGATGAGTAAAGGCACGGTGTCGGCGGCGATGGGCATGCTGCAAATGCTGATCTTTACCGTCGGTATTGAGCTGAGCAAGCACGCCTACCAGTTCGGCGGCAACGGTCTGTTCAGCCTGTTTAACCTGCTTGGCGGGGTGGTTTGGCTTGGCCTGATGGTGTTGTTCCTGAAGGATAAAACTGTCGGGCAGGCAAGAGACGCCTAATAAGAAAAAACCCCGGATTTCCGGGGTTTTTTCTCGGTTACTTAACCGCCATGCCGGGCTGAGCACCGCTGTCCGGGCTCAGCAGGAAGATATCTTTCCCGCCAGGACCTGCAGCCATCACCATCCCCTCAGACACGCCAAAGCGCATCTTACGTGGAGCGAGGTTGGCCACCATCACGGTCAGGCGACCTTCCAGCTTAGACGGATCCGGGTAAGCGGGACGAATGCCGGAGAAGACGTTGCGTTTTTCGCCGCCGAGATCCAGCGTCAGGCGCAGCAGCTTGTCGGAGCCGTCCACGAATTCTGCTTTCTCAATCAGCGCAATACGCATATCCACTTTCGCGAAGTCATCAAAGGTGATGGTCTCCTGAATCGGATCGTCAGCCAGCGGGCCGGTTACCGGCGCCGCATTCAGCGCTTTCACTTCTTCTTTAGACGCTTCCACCAGGGCTTCCACCTGTTTGGTTTCAATGCGGTTATACAGAGCCTTGAAGCTGTTTACCTTGTGGTTCAGCAGCGGCGTAGCGATGCTGTCCCAGCTCAGTTCAGCATTCAGGAAGGCTTCTGTACGCTCGGTAAGCGACGGCAGAACCGGCTTCAGGTAGGTCATTAGCACACGGAACAGGTTGATGCCCATGGAGCAAATGGCCTGCAGATCGGCATCGCGACCTTCCTGCTTAGCCACCACCCACGGAGCCTGCTCGTCCACGTAGCGGTTAGCAATGTCTGCCAGCGCCATGATTTCGCGAATAGCACGGCCGAATTCGCGGCTGTCCCACGCTTCGCCGATGCTTTCTGCCGCGTCGGTGAAGGTTTGATACAGCTCTGCATCGGCAATCTCTGCGGCCAGCACGCCGTCAAAACGCTTGGCGATAAAGCCGGCGTTACGGGACGCCAGGTTAACCACTTTGTTGACGATGTCGCTGTTCACGCGCTGCACGAAGTCTTCCAGGTTCAGGTCGATATCGTCGATGCGGGAAGAGAGCTTCGCGGTGTAGTAGTAGCGCAGGCTGTCGGCGTCAAAGTGGTTCAGCCAGGTGCTGGCTTTGATAAAGGTGCCGCGAGACTTGGACATCTTCGCGCCGTTAACCGTCACATAGCCGTGAACAAACAGGTTAGTTGGCTTGCGGAAGTTGCTGCCTTCGAGCATGGCCGGCCAGAACAGGCTGTGGAAGTACACGATGTCTTTGCCGATGAAATGATACAGCTCGGTCGTAGAATCTTTCTTCCAGTATTCGTCGAAGCTGGTGGTGTCGCCGCGCTTGTCGCACAGGTTCTTAAAGGAGCCCATGTAGCCGATTGGCGCATCCAGCCAGACGTAGAAATATTTGCCCGGTGCGTTCGGAATTTCGAAGCCGAAGTAAGGTGCATCGCGGGAGATGTCCCACTGCTGCAGGCCAGATTCGAACCACTCCTGCATCTTGTTCGCCACCTGCTCCTGCAGCGCGCCGCTGCGGGTCCACGCCTGCAGCATTTCGCTGAAGGATGGCAGGTCGAAGAAGAAGTGCTCGGAATCACGCATTTCAGGCGTCGCGCCGGACACCACGGATTTTGGATCGATAAGCTCAGTTGGGCTGTAGGTGGAGCCGCACACTTCGCAGTTATCGCCGTACTGATCCGGGGCTTTACATTTCGGGCAGGTGCCTTTGACAAAACGGTCCGGCAGGAACATGCCTTTTTCCGGATCGTAGAGCTGAGAGATAGTGCGGTTTTTAATAAAACCGTTCTCTTTCAGGCGGCCATAAATCAGCTCCGACAGCTCGCGGTTTTCGTCGCTGTGGGTGGAATGATAGTTATCATAGCTGATGTTAAAGCCTGCAAAATCAGTCTGATGCTCCTGACTCATTTCGGCAATCATCTGCTCTGGGGTGATACCCAGCTGCTGCGCTTTCAGCATGATAGGCGTGCCGTGGGCGTCGTCTGCGCAGATGAAGTTAACCTCGTTGCCGCGCATTCGTTGGTAACGGACCCAGACATCAGCCTGAATATGCTCCAGCATGTGACCGAGGTGGATTGAGCCGTTTGCGTACGGCAGGGCGCACGTTACCAATATTTTCTTCGCGGGTTGAGTCATAGTGGGAATTGCATCTTCTGATTTTAAAAAAGGGGACTTGATATTACCGGATTGGCAATTGTTTAGTAACCCCAAAGCCCGCAATAACCGTATATGAATCGGTGGTGTGGTTTCTGGTATGCTTAGCGGATTGCAATGTCCGATAAAAACATAAGGAGTCGGGATGAATTCGCAATCCCCGTCCAGCAAGTCCCCGGAACAGCTACGCGCGATGGTTGCCGGGACCCTGGCTAATTTTCAGCACCCTACCTTGAAACACAACCTCACCGCGCTGAAAGCGCTGCACCATGTCGCCATGCTTGACGACACGCTGCACGTTGAGCTGCAGATGCCGTTCGCCTGGCAAAGCGGATTTGACGCCCTGAAAGAGACCTGCAGTTCAGACCTGCTGCGGATCACCGGCGCGAAAGCAGTAGACTGGAAGCTAGGCCATCACATCGCCACGCTGAAGCGAGTGAAAAACCAGCCCGGCATTAACGGCGTTAAAAATATTATTGCCGTCAGCTCCGGCAAAGGCGGGGTGGGGAAATCAACCACCGCGGTAAACATGGCGCTGGCGCTGGCGGCCGAAGGGGCCAAGGTCGGCATTCTGGATGCCGATATTTACGGCCCGTCGATCCCAACCATGCTGGGAGCTGAACACGAGCGCCCAACGTCCCCGGACGGCAAGCACATGGCGCCGATCGTGGCGCACGGCCTGGCAACTAACTCGATCGGTTACCTCGTCACCGACGAAAATGCCATGGTGTGGCGCGGCCCGATGGCCAGCAAAGCGCTGATGCAAATGCTGCAGGAAACCCTGTGGCCGGATCTGGACTACCTGGTGATCGATATGCCGCCGGGCACCGGTGACATTCAGCTGACGCTGGCGCAAAACATTCCGGTTACCGGGGCGATGGTCGTGACCACGCCGCAGGACATCGCGCTGATCGACGCCCGTAAAGGGATCGTGATGTTCGAGAAAGTTGAGGTGCCGGTGGTCGGTATTGTCGAGAATATGAGTATTCATATCTGCAGCAACTGCGGTCACCAGGAGCCGATTTTCGGCACCGGCGGCGCGGAGAAGCTGGCGCAGCAGTATCACACCACGCTGCTGGGGCAGTTGCCGCTGCACATTACCCTGCGTGAAGACCTCGACGCCGGTAAGCCGACGGTCATTAATCGCCCGGAAAGCGACATCACTACGCTGTACCGCGACCTGGCGGGGCGCGTGGCGGCTCAGCTCTACTGGAACGGGGATGTGATCCCAAGCGAGATCGCCTTCAGAGCGGTGTAAAAACTTAGCCGTAGCTCCGTTTCTTGTTTTTCCCTCTCCCTCTGGGAGAGGGCCGGGGTGAGGAAGCTACCTCAACACAAAATGCATCAAATAGTATTCACCGTCCGGCCCCTCTCCCGGAGCCTCAATATGCCAGCCGTTACGCCGATAAAACTCAATCGCGTGTTCATTTCTCGCCAGGCACTTTAGCGAACCCGTTGCGGTAAATTCACTCTGCACTTTCTTCAGCAGCGCCTTTCCCGCGCCCGTTCCCTGATGTTCCGGGCTGACGAACAGGTTATGCAGGAAGTTATCCTGCACCCAGACGGAAGCGAAGCCGATGCGGTGGCCGTTATCTTCGGCTACCCAGATGCGTTCATCCTGAGTGGCGCTGTCAAAGTCTTCGAGCTGCCAGGCGCTGCCGTCGAGCCAGGGCCAGGCTTTGCGGCGGGCGTGAAGGTAAAGGGTGCGTAAGAAGGGACGATCGGATTCTTGCCAAAGTCGTAGGATCAAATGATTGCCTTTTAGGATGAAAGTTAGCCCATTGAGTCTACCCTTAAGCCTGAAGAGTGCCAATTCACCGCCGGTAAATTTAGCTCCGGCGGACAAATCCGCGCGGTTTTTGTTACAACGCGTTCGCTTCTCTATATACTGCCCGCTTTTGAGCCCTGAGATTGCCCCATGTTGAATAATGACGTACTGCTTAGCGTTCGCTACATGCTGAACCTGAATAACGATGGAATCGTTAAGATCCTTGCCCTGACCGGCACCGACGTCCCTGCGGAACAGATCGTTCCGTGGTTAAAGAAAGAAGACGAAGAAGGCTTTAAAGCCTGCCCGGACCTGATCATGGCGAACTTTCTTAACGGTTTGATCTACTTCAAACGCGGCAAAGACGAAAGCAAGCCGGAGCCGAAGCTTGAGCGTCGGATGACCAACAACATTATTCTGAAAAAGCTGCGTATCGCCTTTGAGCTGAAGTCTGACGACGTGCTGGAGATCCTGACCGCCCAGCAGTTCCGCATTTCTATGCCGGAAATTACCGCCATGATGCGTAACCCGGATCATAAAAACTACCGCGAGTGCGGCGATCAGTTCCTGCGCTACTTCCTGCGTGGTCTGACTCAGCGCCTGAAGCCAGCGAAAGCGGAATAAGACGTTGGGCGGGTGAGCGCCTCTCACCCGCTTCATAACTAGTCGTTGTTTCTTCTACCCGATAAAAATCAGTACAGCGTGGCCTCCCGCATCATCTCGATAAGTCTCCGCAAGCCGGGATGGAGCTGCCTGCGGCTGGGGTAATACATCACCATCGGTTCATCTTCACACACCCACTCCGGAATAACCTGCACCAGCTGCCCGCTTTCCAGCAACGGCCGCACTCGCACATCCAGGCAATAAGCCAGCCCGAAGCCGTTCAGGGCGGTATCAATGATCATTTCGCTTTCATTGAGGATCAGCGAGCCGGGTACATCCAGCGCCAGCGCCTCTTTGCCCCGGTTAAGCTCCCATTTATACAGCGTGCCGTTGCCGAGCCGCATCCGGATGCACTGGTGCTGAAAGAGATCGTCCGGGTGGTTCAGTGGGAGGTGCGCGGTAGAGGTTAAATACTGCGGTGAGGCCACCACAATCCACCTAAGCTTACGCGTCACGGGCATCGCAATCATGTCTTTAGGGACGCTCTCCCCGTAGCGAATCCCTGCGTCGTAGCCGCTGCCGATAATATCAACCAGCGTGTTATCGACGGTAATCTCCATCTGCAGCCGGGGGTACATCGCCATAAATTTTGCCAGTACGGGCGCAAACAGCAGCTGGGCGGCGTCTCGCGGGATATTGATCCGCAGCCGTCCGACCGGGGATTCGCGGTAATGATCCAGCTCATCAAGCGCCATACGGATATGGGAAAACCCCGTTTCCAGATGCCCAAGCAGCGCTTCACCGGCGTCGGTAGGCACAACGGAGCGGCTGGTGCGGTTGAGCAGGCGCACCCCAAGTCGCTCCTCCAGCCCGCGCATCGTGTGGCTTAGCGCAGAGGTAGACACGCCCAGCTCAGAGGCGGCGAGGCGGAAGCTTTTCCGGCGGCAGATGGTCAAAAAAACGTTGAGATCGGCGAGTTCACCACGGACCGGAACCGGCATAAAAGGGGCCTCTGTCATCAAGGGTTCGTTGAAATTAATTCAACTTAACATGAGTTACAATTGGTTCACAGAACAGACAGGGGTAAATCATGGCAATCGAAACAATTCACATCGCGGGCATCTCTGAGCCCGTCAGCCGTATCGGCCTGGGCACGTGGGCCATTGGCGGCAGCATGTGGGGCGGCAGCCACGACGGGCAGTCGATAGCGACGCTGCACGAGGCGCTGGAGCGCGGCATCAACCTTATTGATACCGCGCCGGTGTACGGCTTTGGGCATTCCGAAGAGGTGGTGGGCAAAGCGCTGGTGGGCCGCCGGGACAAGGCGATTATTGCCACCAAAGTGGCGCTGGACTGGGACGACGCCGGGCGGGTGACGCGTAATTCCACGCCGCAGCGCATTCGTCAGGAAATTGAAGATTCGCTTCGCCGCCTGCAAACGGATTATATCGACCTGTACCAGGTACACTGGCCGGACGATTTAGTGGCGATAGACGAAACCGCGCGCGTGCTGGAAACGCTGCATCAGCAGGGGAAATTCCGCGCCCTCGGCGTCAGCAACTATTCCCCAGCGCAAATGGACAGATTCCGCAGCGCCGCGCCGCTGGCAACCATGCAGCCACCGCTCAACCTGTTTGAACGCGGCGCGACAGAAACGGACCTTCTGCCCTATGCGAAATACCATCAGATGGTGGTGCTGGCCTACGGCGCGATTTGCCGGGGCTTGCTGTCCGGTCGCATGACGCCGGAAACCGCGTTTGGCGAAGGCGACCTGCGCAGCTTTGATCCGAAATTCCAGCCGCCGCGCTTTGCGCAGTATCTGGGCGCAGTCGAAGCATTGAAAGCGTTTGCTGCAGAGCGTTACGGCAAGAGCGTGATGGCCCTGGCACTGCGCTGGGTGCTGGATGCCGGCCCAACCATTGCGCTGTGGGGCGCTCGTCGTCCTGAACAGCTCAACGGGGTGGAAGACGTGTCCGGCTGGACGTTGACCGCCGAAGACAAATGCGATATTGATCACATTTTAGCCAGGCATATTAGCACCCCGCTGGGGGCCGAATTTATGGCACCTCCGCACCGGAAAACATCGCTTTAGTTCTCTCCCGCGCCCCGCTGAATCGCGCCGGGGCGTATTTTGTTGTTCACCTGCACAAGTCAAAAAACTATGTCATCACTGAATGAACAAACCCTGGCACAGGGGGCCGAGACGGTTTCCCTGTCGCGAGCGGGGCTGCTAAAAGCGCTGTTCGCGCTCGGCATGGGCGGCTTCGCCATCGGTACCGGCGAATTCGTCATCATGGGACTGCTACCCGATGCCGCAAACGGGCTGCACGTTTCTATTCCTTCTGCAGGCCACCTGATCAGCATTTATGCGCTGGGCGTGGTGGTTGGCGCTCCGCTGCTGGCGGTGCTGGGTGCCCGCATGGCGAGGCGTGACTTTCTGATTGCCCTGATGGCGATGTTTGCCGTTGGCAACCTGTTGAGCGCTTTTGCACCAGGCTATTACTCCATGATGCTGGCGCGCTTCCTGGCCGGTTTCCCGCACGGCACGTTCTTTGGCGTCGCGGCTTTGCTGGCGGCAAGCCTTGTGGAGCGTTCGAAGCGGGCGCAGGCGGTGTCGATGGTGCTGCTCGGCCTGACGATAGCCAACTTACTGGGCGTGCCCGCCGTGGCGGCCATTGGGCAGCTATTCGGCTGGCGCAGCGCGTTTGCTATCGTGGGCGGGCTTGCCGTGCTGACGCTGATTCTGGTGTGGATCTGGGTACCGTGGCATGCCGGGGATAAAGACGCCAGCCCTCTGCGTGAGCTGACCGCGTTGACCCGCAAGCAGGTGCTGCTGACGCTGGCTATCGGCGCGATTGGCAGCGGCGGAATGTTCTCCGTCTTCAGCTACGTTAAGCCAACGATGCTGGAGCTGGCGCACCAGTCGGTAGGCATGATCCCGGTGATCCTGTCGATGTTCGGCCTGGGCATGATTGTCGGCAATATCGTCGGCGGCCGTCTGGCGGATCGCGGGCTGGAGAAAACCGTTCGCCTGCTGCTGATTTGGGCGATTCTGGTGCTCAGCGCTTACGTTTACACCTCGCACTATCCGTGGCTGGGCGCGGTCACCGTGATGCTGGTGGGCACAATGATGTCGCTTTCTTCGGTGCTGCAAATTCGCCTGATGGACGTGGCCGGTGACGCGCAAACTATGGCGGCGGCGATGAACCACTCGGCGTTCAACATTGCCAACGCGTTAGGCGCCTGGCTTGGTGGGGTGACCATTTCCGCAGGCTTTGGCTGGGAGTCCACCGGCTGGGTTGGGGCAATTCTGGCGGTATTTGGCCTGCTGATCCACACCTGGGCGGTTATTGACGCCAAAAAACATCCGCCGTTAGCACATTGAGGTTTTCATCATGACAGTCAGTTTAGTGCTTGCAGAAGCGCTGATCGCCGGCGTCAAAACGGCGGTGGAGGCCCACAGCTTTCCTCCGGTTTCCGTGGTGGTGCTGGACAGCGGCGGCCACCTGACGGCCTTTGCCCGCATGGACGGGACATTCCTGGCCACCATTGATATCGCCATTCGCAAAGCGCGTACGGCGGTGCTGTTCCAGGCCAATAGCGAAGATGTCGGCGCTAATTTGCACCCGAACGGTCCGGCGTATTCGCTGGAGAACAGCAACGGTGGGCTGGTGGGCATTGACGGCGGTATCCCGCTGCGCAACGCGGAGGGCGCGGTTATTGGCGCGATTGGCGTGTCGGGTGCGACAAAAGAGCAGGATGGGCAAATCGCTGCCTTTGCCGTAGAAGCGGTGTTTGGCTGCCGAGCGTAATGACAGAAAAGGAGCGAAATTCGCTCCTTTTGCTTTTACCCTATTTTGGCTGAAAATACGGTCCTTTCGTCACAGAATCGCGCACGATCATCTCAGAACTGTACAAGTTATCCCGTGAGAAATAGCCGCCGTCCAGCATCGCCGTCAGGCGGTTAATCACTTCATGGATCATCTCGCTCACCGGCTCTTTCACGCTCGACAGCGGCGGGGTGAGAAAAGTCCCGGTCGGGACATTATCAAAGCCAATAACCGACACATCGCGCGGCACCGACAGGCCCGACTGGCCGAGTCTGCTGATAGCGCCGATAGCCATGTCATCGTTGCTGGCGACCAGGGCGCTAAAATCCTGTTTCGCTGAGAGCAGCGTTTCTACCGCCGCCGACCCGCTGACAGGCGTCCATTTTCCGGTGGCGATAAGCTCGTCCCGGACCGGCAGCCCGGCCTGCTCCAGCGCTTCGCGGTAGCCAGACAGACGCTCTCTCGCCGTGGGAGAGTCGAGGACGCCGGTGATAAAGGCGATATCCCGATGGCCCTGGTCAATCAGGTAGCGCGTGGCCTTGAAGCTGGAGCCTTTGTGATCGCAGCAAATGCAGTGGCTCTGGTGTTTACGCAGCTTGCGGTTCATCACCATGATCGGCTGCTTATGCTGCTCAATCAGCGCATCCATCTCATCCACGCTTAAAAAACGCGGGTAAATGATCACCGCGTCGCAGTGCAAATCGAGCAGAAACTGCACGGCAGCCTGCTCTTCCTGAGCGCTATGTTTGCCGTCGACCAAAATCAGTTGCCGCCCGCTGGCTTCGAGCTTTAGCGCAGCCTGGGAAAGCAGTTCGCTAAAATAGTTCCCGCTGTACAACGTGTTGGTCACCACCAGGCCGATGTAGCCTGATTTGCTGGTCGCCAGATTGCGTGCCAGCAGATTAGGGCGATATCCCGTTTCCTGAATGGCCTGGTACACCTGCGTTTTAGTGGCCTCGCTCACGTAGCCCTTGCCCGACAACACGCGCGAAACGGTCGCCTTTGATACGCCTGCTTTTTTCGCCACTTCCTGCATCGTCGACATAAAGGCTTCTCGTAAGTTCGTCATTTCTTACCATTTTACACTTTTCGCGGCCAGGGCGCAGCGTAGCCTGTATTTCGATGTAAATCACAAAAATCGATCTCAATAAAAATAATCATTGTTATCTAATTTTCAAATACACATGATTATGTGGAACCGGTTACCTACAAAATCATAACAAGAGAGTTTCACCTCATGGCTAACAAGTACGAGGCAGTATCCCGACAGATTGTTGAGGCTTTAGGCGGCGCGGAAAACGTGGTGGCGGTAACCCATTGCATGACGCGGCTGCGCTTTGTATTACAGGACGATGCAAGGGTGGACATTGCCCGGCTGAAGGCCATTTCCGGCGTGCTGGGCGTGGTGAAAAACGACCAGCAATGTCAGGTCATTATCGGTAACACGGTGTCTCAGGCCTACGCTGAAGTGCTGAAACATCTCCCCGAAGGGGCTGGCGACAGGCCGCAGGCGGCAAAGGGCAAACTGACCCTGAAACGCATCGGCGCGGGCATCCTGGATGCGCTGATTGGCACCATGTCGCCGCTTATCCCGGCGATTATCGGCGGCTCGATGGTGAAGCTGCTGGCGATGATCCTCGCGATGACCGGAGTATTTGAAACGACCTCCTCGACGCTTACCATTCTTAACCTCATCGGCGACGGCGCTTTCTTTTTCCTGCCGGTGATGGTGGCGGCTTCTGCCGCCGTGAAATTTAAAACCAACATGTCGCTGGCGATTGCTATCGCCGGGGTGCTGGTACATCCGGCCTTTATTGACCTGATGGCGAAGGCGGCCCAGGGGCAGGCGGTTGATTTTATGGGCATACCCGTCACCGCCGTGAAATACACCTACACCGTGATCCCCGCGCTGGTGATGACCTGGCTGCTGTCGTACATCGAAAAAGGCGTGGATCGCATTACGCCAGCGGTGACCAAAAACTTCCTCAAGCCGATGCTGATTGTGCTGGTTTCCGCGCCGATAGCGATTTTACTGATTGGGCCGTTAGGTATCTGGATTGGCAGCGGGATCTCCTCGCTGGTGTACACCGTTCACGGTTATCTGGGCTGGCTTTCCGTCGCCATCATGGGGGCTATCTGGCCGCTGCTGGTGATGACCGGCATGCACCGCGTGTTTACGCCAACGATTATCCAGACCATCGCCGAAACAGGCAAAGAAGGCATGGTTATGCCGTCGGAAATTGGCGCTAACCTGTCCCTCGGCGGGTCGTCTTTGGCCGTCGCCTGGCGAACGAAAAACCCTGAACTGCGTCAGACGGCGCTTGCTGCCGCAGCCTCAGCAATCGTGGCTGGCATTTCAGAGCCTGCGCTTTACGGCGTCGCGGTGCGGCTGAAACGCCCGCTGGTTGCCTGCCTTATCAGCGGTTTTATTTGCGGTGCCGTCGCCGGTATTGGCGGGCTCGCCAGCCATTCCATGGCTTCACCGGGGCTGTTCACCAGCGTGCAGTTCTTCGATCCTGCCAACCCGATGAGCATCGTTTGGGTGGGGGCGGTGATGATTCTGGCCGTGGTGCTGTCGTTTATTACTACGCTTATTCTCGGCTTTGACGATATTCCCGTCGAGGAGCCGAAAGCCAAAGAGCAGGGCAGCAGCACGGCGTTTGTACGACCAGATAATGCAGTAAAAACACTTTAAGCAGAGGTAAGCATGGCTGAGACAGTTTTTCCAAAAGGATTTTTGTGGGGCGGCGCTATCGCGGCTAATCAGGCTGAGGGCGCGTACCAGGCCGGCGGCAAGGGGTTAAGCACCGTCGATACGATCCCCCATGGCGACAACCGCCTTGGGGTAAAGCTCGGGGTGGAAAAGCGGTTTGCGCTGCGCGACGATGAATTTTACCCGAGCCACGAGGCCATAGATTTTTACCATCGCTATAAAGACGACATCGCGCTGCTGGCAGAAATGGGCTTCACCGTTTTCCGAACCTCCATTGCGTGGAGCCGTATCTTCCCCAAAGGGGATGAAACGACGCCGAACCCGGAAGGGATCGCGTTCTACCGCGACCTGTTTGCCGAGTGCAAGAAATACAACATCGAACCGCTGGTAACGCTGTGTCACTTCGATGTGCCGATGCACCTGGTGCAGGAATACGGCTCATGGCGCAACCGTAAAATGGTGGAGTTTTTCAGCCGCTACGCGCGCACCTGCTTTGAGGCGTTCGACGGCCTGGTGAAATACTGGCTTACCTTCAATGAAATCAACATCATGTTGCACAGCCCGTTCTCTGGCGCGGGGCTGGTCTTTGAAGCAGGCGATAACAAAGAGCAGGTGATGTACCAGGCCGCGCACCACGAGCTGGTGGCCAGCGCGCTGGTCACTAAAATCGCCCATGAAGTTAACCCGGTAAATCAGGTTGGCTGCATGCTGGCGGGGGGGAACTTCTACCCGTACAGCTGCAAGCCGGAGGACGTTTGGGCGGCGCTCGAGAAAGACCGCGAGAATCTGTTTTTTATTGACGTGCAGGCGCGCGGCGCTTATCCCGCTTACGCGGCACGAATGTTCCGTGAGAAAGGGATTGAGATTGTCACCGAGCCTGGCGACGACGAGATCCTGAAGAACACCGTCGATTTTGTCTCCTTCAGCTATTACGCCTCGCGCTGTGCTTCGGCAGACATGAACGAGGGGAATACCAACCCGGCTAACATCATTAAATCGCTCAAGAACCCGCACATTACTTTCAGCCAGTGGGGCTGGGGCATCGACCCGCTCGGCCTGCGTATCACCATGAACATGATGTATGACCGCTACCAGAAACCGCTGTTCCTGGTGGAGAACGGGCTGGGCGCGAAGGACGAGGTGAATGCCGACGGGGAAATCAATGATGAGTACCGCATCAGCTATCTGCGGGAACACATTAAAGCTATGGGTGAGGCAATTGAGGACGGTATTCCGGTCATGGGCTACACCTCGTGGGGCTGCATTGACCTCGTGTCAGCGTCAACCGGCGAGATGAGCAAACGCTACGGCTTTGTGTATGTCGATCGTGATGATGAAGGGCAGGGAACGCTGGCGCGCACGCCGAAGAAGTCGTTCTACTGGTATAAGAAGGTGATTGCCAGTAACGGCGGGGATCTGGCGTAATTTTCCCCTCTCTCTCCCCAGAAGGCAGGGGAGAAATACCGTTTTATCCCCTCTCCCTTTTAGGGAGAGGGTTAGGGTGAGGGTCGTTATCAGAACGCCATCGAAGCCTGTACGAAGTAGGTACGCGGCTCACCTACGTATTTCCCGGAGTTATTGTCATTCGAACGCGTGTAATAACGCTGATCGAACAGGTTTTTAATCCCGGCACCCAGCTTCAGGTGAGACAGCGACGGCCCAAAGTCGTACTCGCCGCGCATATTCCACACCATATAGCCTGCGATATTACCAAACTGCCCGTCCGCGCTTTCGTCGGTGATGTAGTTCGGCCCGGTACCCGGAGAGCTCTGTTTAGACTGTGCAAAACTGTCCAGATTCCATACCCAGTTACCGGTCGCGTAGCGGGTGCCCACGGTGTACACCTGGCGAGAGTAGAACGGCAGATCTTTCCCGGCGAAGTCCCCTTTGTCACTGGTGGCTTTGGTGTAGGTGTACGTGGTGTAAACGCTCACGCCGTCCAGTGCGCGGTCGACTTCGCTTAGATCGTAATTTAGCGCCAGTTCAAGGCCCTGGTGTTTGGTTGCACCGAGGTTCGTCCAGCCCACAATGTTGTTGATGTACTGCAGCTGATCGTCGAAGTCGATGTAGAACAGCGTCGCTTCAGCCTTCAGCGCGGTGTCGTCATAACGGGTACCGAACTCATAGGTATGCGCTTTTTCCGGGCTCAGGCCGGCTGCCGGCTGATTGCCGCTGCCGCCGCGGGTCAGCTGGAAGTACTGCATACTGCCGAAGGAGGTGCTGGCGTTGGCGAACAGTTTCCAGGCATCAGACATTTGGTACATCACGCTGATAGAAGGCAGCGGCTGGCTGTAGGTCTTCTCGCGATCGATGTTCTGGAAGGAGTCGCTGGTGTGCGTTTTGATGCTTTCATAGCGCAGACCCGGCGTAATCGTCCAGTCGCTGACGTTGATGGCATCATCAATATAGAAAGCGTTCGCTGCAGTACCGCCCGAGCTGTGCTGGTAGTACTCGGTCATGTCCGGTTTGGTGAAGGTTGTCGCAGGATCATACGCTTTTGGCGTGCGGTAACCTTTCTCGTCCGACGTTTCGTTTAGGTAGCGGTAGCCCAGGGTGACTTCATGAGACATATCCCAGAAGCGGAACAGCTGGGAATAGGTTGGCTCAATCGCCCAGGTGGAGTAGTTGCGAGGCGCTGAGTTCAGGGTACGTTTGTTGCCCTTGAAATACTCCAGATCGCTGCTGCGGTAGCTGTCGGTGAAGTAGGTCAGGACTTCCAGCTTTTTATCGTCTTCTGCGTGCTTATATTTGAAGGACATGTCCTTGCGGCGGCCTTCAAAGCTGTCCCAGCGGCGGTCCGACTGGAACGGATCTTTTGCATACTGTGCGGTCGTCAGGCCGCCTGGCATACCTGACTGGGCTTCGTAATAGTGGAAGTTAGCCTGCAGCTCATCGCGATCGGTGAAGTTGTACTTGGTCTTCAGCATGAAATCGTCGATGTCGGTATTGTCGTTGCTTTCACGGTAGCCCTGGCCGTGCAGGCCAGAGTAGAGCAGTTCTGCACCAAAGCCGTTATCGGACGTGCCGCCCACGGACGCGCTGGTCAGCGTTTTCAGGCCACCGTGGCTGGCGCCCTGGGTCTGCGCGCTGACGGTACCGCCAAACTCTTTTGGAATGTCGCGCGTAACAAAGTTAATCACGCCGCCAACGTTTTGCGGCCCATAACGCACTGCGCCGCCGCCGCGAACCACGTCCACGGACTGAATGTTGCCCATGCCCAGCGGCGCCATGGAAAGCTGTGGCTGGCCGTAAGGGGCAACCGCGAGCGGCACGCCGTCCATCAGGATGGTTGAACGTGGGGACAGGCGAGAAGTCAGGCCGCGCACGCCAACGTTAAGGGAAATGTCGCTGCCGCCGGTGCCGTTGCTGTCACGCACCTGCACGCCCGGAATGCCTTTTAGCGCATCGGCTAGCGTCTCTGAACCTTGCTCACGAAGCTGCTGATCTGTAACGATCGAGCGTGCGCCGGGGTGGTTAAGCAGCACGGTGCTGGTGTCTGGATTATCGAGCCAGTTGCCGACGACGGTAATGTCGTCAGCTTTTTTATCTGCGGGAGCTTTATCTGTTTGTGTGTTATCAGCGGCGAGCGCTGGCAGCGCAAATGCTATCGCGCTTGCCAGGAGAGAGACACGAAAAAGGGGGCGCATCATCATTCCTATAGAATTATGGGGTTGTCGTTATGAGTTTTTTTGGAAATGACAATCTTAATGATAATTATTTTCAAGTAAATAGTTTTGTTGCGGAATAATTCGGGATAAGGCGAAAAGTAAGCAAAAAAAAACCGAGTGGTTGGATGACCCCTCGGCAGTACAGATGAACAGACCGGGAATTCAGGCTGTTAAGGGGTAACCCAGAACACGCCGCTGTAATCCAGGGCGGTAAACTGCTTGTGAGCTTGCTCGATGTCGGCCTGTGGATCGATGTCTTTGAACAAATCCGGGTGCAGGAACTTAGCGATGGTTTCCACCGCAATATAGTTCAGCGGAGAGTCGTAGAATTGATGGTAAATCGCCATCACGCGTTTCTCTTTCACCGCCGTGAGCACGTTAATGCCGGTCCGGCTCATCAGCCCTTTGAGCTTCTGTTCGGCCACGGCTTTATCGGCCATATAGCCCAGCGGCACGGCTTTTGGCGAACGGTTGCCGCGGTTCCAGTCGGCACCCGTCATCAGGTAAAAGTCCGGGTTGCTGGTGATCACCTGCTCGGTATTCACCTGGCCGCTCATTTCAGGGAACAGCTTGCTGCCAATATTGTTGCCACCGGCGGTATCAATAAACTGGCCGTAGCTGCCCTTGCCGAAAGTCTGGCAACATTCGTCGCCGCGAATGCCCGCCGCGCGTTCAATAAACACGCTCGGGCGCTGCTCAGGTTTCAGCGTCGCCACGCGCTCGCGCACCAGGTTCATCCTCTGCTGGTAGTACTGAATAAAGGCGTCTGCGTTTTTCTGCTCATCAAACACTTTGCCGAGTAACTCAATGCTGGGCAAAGTGTTGGTCAGCGGCTGCTGGCGGAAGTCGATAATCAGCACCGGAATACCCACTTTTTCCAGCTGGCTCAGCACGCCGCTGTTCTTCAGTTTGGCCAGCACGCCGATGTCAAAAATAATCAGATCCGGCTGTAAGGTGACCGCTTTTTCAACGCTGAAATCCGTGTAGTACGGATTTTCAAACATCGTGATTTTGCTTACCTGGGGGAATTTTCGCGCATAGGCGTCCGCCAGATCGGGCGCTTTGGTCTTCAGCGAGTTATCCCAGGCGATGATGTTTTCCAGCGGATCCTTCGGGTGAATAATATTCAGCGCCAGCAGGGCGCGCGCATCGGCCAGCATCACGCGCTTTGCCGGATGGGGCAGCGTCACTTCCCGGCCCGCTACGTCGGTAACAACAATCGGGGCGGCCTGGGTGGCGAAGCTCAGCAGGGCAACGGCGGCGAGCAGCCAGCGAGCTTTGGCGGTAAACACTGTGAACATGGATGACCTTCAGAACGGGAAAATTTAGGAAGGGAATGATAATCGATCTCATAGCGTTTGGAATGGGGACGCGGGAATTTTTCTGGTTACGAAAGATGCCAGGGCGAGGCTGACGGGAACCTGTCGTCTGCTTTGGCCACTCAAGGGCTTTACTGAACCGTGGTGTTGAACCACACAGGAGAGTCCATCGTGTATAGCGTTTCAAACAATGCAGCCCAGGGGCGGCACTTTCATACGTCTAATGTACAGACACCGGCCACGGCGTTTCAGGATGTACCGTCGCTGGGGCAGAAAATTGGCGCAGGCAGTCAAAAAGATGTTTTTCACTCACGACAGGATCCGCGCAAGTGCCTGTGCCTGTTCAGACCCGGCACCACTGGCACCATTTCAGCGGAGCAGTACGCTTTAAAAGAGCTGGAAACGACCAAACAGCTTAAGCATCTCGGTTTTCCCGTGGTGGACGCTCATGCATTGATTAAACATGGCGGTCACGTGGGCGTGGAGAAAGACTACATTCACAACGCTTTTGATTCCGAAGATATCGTGAATAATAAGAAAAGCCTGCCGGACGATAAGAAATTCAATCAAAACGTCCTGGCCGACTGTAACGCCATTATTAACAAGCTGAAAAATCATGAATTGCACATCGACGATCTGCAATTCTTAGTCGACAGCCATGGCCGCGTGCTGATTAACGATCCGCGCGATGTGATTCGCTCCTCGCCGGAGAAAAGCATCAGTAAAGTTAACGAGCTGCGGGCTCATGCTTTAAATAACCTGCTGGATATTGATAGCGACTAGCAGTGGGATTAATGGGAGGGATAACCGTGCTGCGGATAATGTTGGTGATGCCGGATAACAAAGGCTTTGCCTCACTCAAAGCGCAAAGCGTTGAGGAACAGTACAATATGCTGCGCCGGCTTGAAGCCAACTGGCTTAGCGGAGAAAACCGTTTTGACTTGCCCGGAGAAAAACTACTGGGTGTCTTTGCCCGTGAGGAACTGGTCGGCATTGGCGGGCTTAATCGCGACCCGTTTTCAGCAGACGAACGCGCGGGGCGTATTCGACACCTGTACCTTAGCCCGGCCTGGCGGGGAAAAGGAGCGGGGCAGCAACTGCTGCAGGCCCTGGTTGCCGGCGGAGACCACTGGTTTGATTTTTATAACACCCATGCTCCCGAACACGCCTTTCGCTTTTATGAAGCCGCCGGGTTTCAGGCCGTTTCCGGTGAGGAGAGGGTGACTCACCGGTTGCTTACTCGCCGCTAGTTTTGGGCGAACTGGCGGCCAGTTTTGCCGGGCAGAGGTTTTTAAGCCGTTCAAGCAGCCAGCGTCCGGCCGGGCCGGGCGGGGAGGCAATCGGGTAGACGCCAAACATCGGCAGTGCGAGCCCTGCCGGCGGAACATCCTCAATGTTCAGCCGCACCAGCCGCCCCTCGCGAATATCTCGTTCGACAACGTGTGACGGCATGCTGCCCCAGCCTAGGCCATCGAGCAAAAAGGCGTGTTTGGCCAGCAGATCGCCCAGCCGCCAGGTGGAAGGTGACATCACGCCAAACTCTTTCCCTTTGGAAAGCTCCGAGCGGTCGGTCAGCACCAGCTGAACGTGTTTGGTCAGTTCGGACTTTGGAATGATGCCTTCGAACTGCGCCAGCGGGTGATCGGGCGCGGCTACCATCACCAGCGAAACGCCGGTCAGACGCTCCCCGGTCAGCGAGGCCGGCATATCCGGCAGTGAGCCCAGAATACCAATCCCCGCGCTGCCGTTAAGCACCGGTTTGTAGCCCCCACCCAGCGCCTCTACAAACAGACGCAGCGGCGTGCCGGGAAACTGTTCGCGGAAGGCTTTGGCTGCCGAAGTCATCGCCTCCAGCGGGAAGAAAACGTCCACCACCACCGAAAGTTCAGATTCTAGCCCCGACGACATACCGCGCGCTCTCGCCTTCATAAAATCGACGCCAGAAACAATGCAGCGGGCGTCGATCAGCAGCACTTCACCTTCTGGCGTTAGCTTTGGATAGCGGCCGGAACGGTCGAACAGCTGCACGCCGATCTGGGCTTCCAGCCCCTTAATCAAATCGCTGATCACCGACTGGGCGCGGTACATCTTGCGAGCAGCCGCAGAGAAGCTGCCTTCGTCGACGGCGGCAATAAACGTGCGAAGTTGGTCCAGCGAAATACCGTCCAGCATTGTGGTTCCTGCCTGGCTGTCAAGGGATGAAGCGCAATATAGCCCTTCGGCATGGGTTTGTCATTGGCGATGATGTATCGGATATGACGATGGATTGCATCGAAATATAACGGCTATTCGGGTGGGAGAGGCGGTGGCATAGTGGCTGCCATGTTCAGCGAATCTTAAAGATTGAGCACACCTATGTTAACGGCTCTAAAAAAACTCTTAACGCGCTTATCCCCTAAATCAGACTCCATTTCAGAGGCTAAAACGATGTCGACTATCCTGCATATTGATACCAGTGTTCTGGGCGGTTATTCCGTCAGCCGCCAGCTGTCCGCGGAGATTGTTGCCCGCCAGAAAACGCTGCACCCCGGTGCCACCGTGATTTACCGCGACCTGGTGCAGTCCCCGGCTCAGCACCTGTCCGACAAGCACATTGCCGCTTTCCAGGGCGCGGAAGTGACCGACGCTGAGCTGGGCGCAGACCTCGCGGCCGGTGGGGCGTTTATTGACGACCTGTTCGCCGCAGACGTGATTGTCATTGGCGTGCCGATGTACAACTTTTCTATTCCATCCCAGCTTAAGGCGTGGATCGACCGAGTTTGTGTGGCTGGACGCACCTTCCAGTACGGCGCCAACGGCCCGGAAGGCCTGCTGCCAAAAGGCAAAAAAGTGTTTATCGCTTCTTCGCGCGGCGGCCAGTACACCGGCGACAGCCCGGCGGCATTCCTGGAGCATCAGGAATCCTATTTGAAAGCGGTACTGGGCTTCATTGGCCTGACCGATGTGACCATTATTCGCGCAGAAAACCTGAGCCGTGGCGACGAAGCGAAAAGCGCCGCACTCGCCGATGCGAAAAACCAGATTGCGTCACTGGCCTGATTACGGATAACGAATAACGAGCCCTGGCTATTACTGCAAAGGCTCGTTTATTTCGCGGAAGTGAACTAAAACGCCCGCCAGATAAGCACGGCAATCCCGCCAAACAGGATCCATTTCACGATGTAATACACCGTTTTATTCCAG
The DNA here is from genome assembly GCF_037152415.1 of Cedecea sp. AS113. NCBI lineage: Bacteria > Pseudomonadati > Pseudomonadota > Gammaproteobacteria > Enterobacterales > Enterobacteriaceae > Cedecea > Cedecea sp. AS113. Next base: position 288,021 of record NZ_JBBCMI010000001.1, on the reverse strand, counting down.
CTTTTTAACTTCTTGCCGACGATACGAATCTGATAGATGTAGCGGAAAGCGCGGTTGATCCCACCGATGCGGTCGTTTTCATCGTTAGGTGCCGACGCGGCGCTCATCAGGTTGCGCCCCAGCCAGTGGTTAACCGCCTGAGCCCAGCGGTAGCGCATCGGTCTTTCCACGTCGCAGAACAGAATCAGGCGATTTTCGCCGCTGGTGTTTTCCGCGTAGTGAATATAGGTTTCATCGAACAGCACGCCTTCACCGTCCCGCCAGCTATAGCGCTTCCCGTCCACTTCAATAAAGCAGCGATCGTCATTCGGGGTCGCAAGTCCAAGGTGAAAACGCAGCGAACCGGCGTACGGATCCCGGTGCCTCGGCAGGCGGCTGCCGTCGGGCAGGGTGGCGAACATCGCAGCTTTGATGGAAGGAATGGTGCGCAGCAGTTCGGTGGTTTTCGGGCACAGTATGCTGGCCGACGGGTGGGCGTTTTCATACCATTTCAGGTAAAAGCGCTTCCAGCCTGTTTTAAAGAAGGAGTTGAAACCGGCGTCGTTAAATTTATCCGCGGCTTTTATCTGCTCCATTTGTTGCAGATGCATACCTTCGTCGCGAATCACTTCCCAGTTTTCCCGCAGCGTTGTCAGCTCGGGAAAGGTTTCCGGTGTTAAATAGGGCGTATTCGGCACCCTGGAGAAAAGATACATAAAACCGTTAAGCGGGGCGGTAAACGTGGAATGGTCCGACAGCTGCCGCCAGAAACGAAAGCGAATCTTGCCGCGATAATGCACATAGACCACTGAAATAATAATGATGAGTAAAATAATATATTTCATGTTGTTATCTGACCACTGTGTTTTTTTGCTCATTCCCTGCCGGGCCAAAGCCCCGACTGCCCAAAATGCGCCTTTGAAAAGGCGCTGAAATAGAGCATAGCAGTGGTTTTAACGAAGTAAATGTTGCCTGGGAAAACTTACCAGCCTACAGATAACCCCGCGCCGTAACCCATATTGTTTTCTGTATCATCACTGACGGTGGCTTTCACAACAACAGCATTTCCGATACGTGTAGAGGCGCCCACGGCTAAAGCATTTTCACCTTCATAGCCGCCAATCCCTGCCCCTATAGCCACGGTTTGATTATTCATCACCTGCGGTATATTGCTCATTGCCATCGCGCCAGAGATACCCGCGTTGGCCTCTTTTTGATTATTGTTAACTTCGTCTTTTAATGCAGAAAATGCATTATTTAATTTGTCTATCGATAGGCTGTTGGCCTGAATCAGGCGGGTATTATTTTCTGCATGTCCCGTATTTAAAGAAATATTGTTAGCGTTAGTGGATACGCGTGCCTGCGTTGCCGTATCAAGTTTCGTTTCGGTGGTTATCAGGCCATTTTTGCCATTTGTTCCGTTTTTACCATCAGCGCCGTTTTTAACCTGAGACTGGACATATTCGATCATCGCTTTATCTTTGGCTGCCTGGTGGTCGGCATCTGTCTCCGGGCTGTCCAGGTGTGAACTTTTATCGGCTGTGGACGGTACAACCGGATCCATAATTATCGCCGTTGAAGGGGTAAGCGTGCTGGCGACGATTGAGTGGGGAGCATCGGGATGCGGCGGAACGGGCTCTGAATGATTCCCGTCCATATGCGGGGTCGTCACCGTCCCACTCACAAAATCGCTGGTATAGTTTGTCTGATGGACGCGATCGTAATCCCGTACAGCCTGCTGCTGCGACGCATCCATACTTTCAAAACAGGCCTTTGCTTCCTGCCAGGTAATAGATTTATTCACCATATTATTATAGAAGTCGCTTACCACATCAGCCCTGGCTGAAGTCGAAAGGACCAAAATACCAAACACCAAAGCCATTGATTGACCAAAGTTAAAGGATTTCATTTTTCTCTCACCATAAATAAATTGAACGTTCCAATGCATTATTGAGTGCACTAATAACGGCAATGAACTATCCCGAAATGTGACAATGCAATCCTTGATCTAAATCATAAGAAAATTCTTAGTGGAGAGTGTTTAAAAGCGATAAAACAGGCCGTTCACATTCATTATTTGCGCTGGTGCCAGGCTGCTCACACCGCTGTTACAATCGGGGTGAAAAGGGGTAAGGCGCTTACGTTTGAAAGTGCAGTTACTCGCGGGCCGCTTGATGGCAGAAGAGCGTGGAGCGGCTAAATTTGACGGGATGATGACCGTTTTTGCCGTTTACAAGACTTCCCGCTGGCATTACCATCCTCTGCACGGATTAATGACCTGCATTAATCACAACATATTGCTGTAAATGACTCGGGGTGCCCTTCTTTGTGAAGGCTGAGAAATACCCGTACCACCTGATCTGGATAATGCCAGCGTAGGGAAGTCAGATGCCTGTCCGGCGTCCCTTCTTTCACGCCGGACAGGAGCCTTACCGTTATGCAACCTGACCTGCTACCCGGCGCAACCGCCGCCTCTGTTTTACACCACCTCCGTCAGCATTCGCCGCTGGTTCACTGCATGACCAATGACGTAGTGCAAACCTTTACCGCTAACGTGCTGCTGGCGCTTGGGGCTGCCCCGGCGATGGTGATTGAAGCCGAAGAAGCGGCACAATTTAGCGGGCTTGCCAGCGCGCTGCTGATCAACATTGGCACCCTGACTTCAGAACGCGCGACGGCGATGCTGGCTGCTATTCACGCCGCCAATAGCGCCGGAACGCCGTGGGCACTAGACCCGGTCGCCGTGGGTGGTTTGGCTTTCCGCACGCGTTTCGCTCGCGACATTATTCAACTGAAACCAGCCGCCATTCGCGGTAATGCGTCTGAAATCATGGCGTTGGCAGGGGAGCAGGCCGGAGGCCGTGGCGTAGACAGCACCGATGATGCACTTTCGGCGATCCCGGCGGCGCAAAAGCTGGCCCGCGAAACCGGTGCAGTGGTTGCCGTAACCGGAGAAACTGATTACGTCACCGATGGCGAACGAACGTTTGCCGTGACCGGCGGGGGAGAACTCATGACGCGTGTGGTCGGCACCGGCTGCGCGCTTTCCGCCGTGGTTGCTGCGTGCTGTGCTTTACCGGGAGACAGGCTGGACAACGTCGCCAGCGCCTGCCGCTTTATGTCGCTTGCCGGCGAGCAGGCCATCGCCGCCAGCCGTGGGCCGGGCAGTTTTACCCCAGCCTTCCTCGACGCCCTTTATCTGCTGAATGCGGAGGGGCTTGCATGAAACGCATCAACGCATTAACTATTGCCGGAACCGATCCAAGCGGTGGCGCGGGGATCCAGGCCGATCTGAAAACTTTCTCCGCGCTCGGCGCTTACGGCACAAGCGTGATCACTGCGCTGGTGGCGCAGAATACCCGTGGCGTGCAGTCCGTTTATCGTATTGAGCCTGAGTTTGTGGCGGCGCAGTTAGATTCTGTCTTGAGCGACGTGCGAATAGACACCACAAAAATTGGCATGCTGGCAGAGGCCGATATCGTTGAAGCCGTCGCAGAGCGACTGGCGTTCTATAAGGTACCAAACGTGGTGCTGGACACGGTGATGCTGGCGAAAAGCGGCGATCCGCTGCTGGCCCCATCGGCGGTAGAAAGCTTACGTCGGAAGCTATTGCCGCATGTCGCGCTGATCACGCCCAATCTCCCGGAAGCGGCAGCGCTGCTGGATGCGCCCCACGCGCGCAGTGAAAAAGAGATGCGCGAACAGGGTGAAGCGCTGCTGGCAATGGGCTGCGAGGCCGTGCTGATGAAAGGCGGGCACCTCGACGACGCAGAAAGCCCGGACTGGCTATTTACTAGCCACGATGTCCAGCGCTTTACCGCGCCGCGCGTGCAAACAAAAAACACCCACGGCACTGGCTGCACTTTATCTGCCGCGCTGGCTGCGCTCCGCCCCCGCCATGACGACTGGGCGCAAACCGTGGCTGCCGCAAAAATCTGGTTGTCGAAGGCGCTGGCTCAGGCGGATTCGCTGGAGGTCGGGCACGGTATCGGCCCGGTACATCATTTTCACGAATGGTGGTAACTGTCGGTTAAAAGAGAAGTTTTTAGCCAGCGTAATACCAGTGGTACTATACTGGCTTCATCTTCCCTGCCGGACAATTGCGTACCATGGAACAGGCTCATCACCAGTTAGTTGAACAGCTCAAACAGCGCTTTTCCGCTCCGGATAACGCTCCTCTGTACCTCAAGTTTGCCGAAACGGTGAAAAACGCCGTGCGCGCGGGCCTGTTGCCGCAGGGCAATATCCTGCCGGGGGAGCGCGATCTCAGCCAGCTCACGGGGGTGTCACGCATTACCGTGCGCAAGGCGATGCAGGCGCTGGAAGATGACGGCGTGGTGACGCGTTCGCGCGGCTACGGGACGCAAATTAATGCGACGTTTGAGTATTCGCTGAAAGAGGCCAGGGGCTTTTCGCAGCAGGTTGTGCTTCGGGGTAAAAAGCCAAATACGCTGTGGGTGAACAAACGCGTGGTGAAATGCCCGGCAGACGTGGCTGAACAACTCGCGATCCCGGCGGAAAGCGAGGTTTTCCTGCTCAAGCGCATTCGCTACGTGGATGAAGATGCGGTGTCTATCGAAGAGTCTTACGTGCCGACCGGGCTGATTGCCGACCCGGATGAGATTGGCGTTTCGCTGTACGACTACTTCCGCAGCCAGAACATTATTCCGCAGCGCACCCGCAGCCGGGTCAGCGCCAGAATGCCGGACAGCGAATTCCAGTCACACATCAAACTGGAAACGCCGGTGCCGGTTTTGGTCATCAAACAGGTGGCGTTCGACCCGCACAACCGGCCCATCGAGTACAGCATCAGCCATTGCCGCAGCGACTTATACGTTTTCGTCTGCGAGGAGTAAGGTTTGCTCGAGCTGCGCGAGTTTTGGCGCGCAGTCCCCGCCCCGGTGGCCGACCACGTAGCTGGCTACCGCATTCCCGAGGCTGACTGCTTCTTCCAGGCTCCAGCCTGCCGCCAGGCCCGCAATTGTGCCGCCCGCATGGCTGTCGCCCGCGCCGATGGTATCCACGACGGTAGTCGGGAAGGGCGCAGCGATCCCTATGTTATCGCCGGCCGCAAACCACGCGCTGTCCTTATCTAAACGAACGATCAGCTGGCTGCCGTAGCGGGTGAGCCATGCACGGCAAATCGCTTCAATATTTTCCGCTTCCACTTCAAGCCATTCGGCAACAATCGCCGCTTCCTGACGGTTGAGCGAAACAATCGGTTTGCAGGCCATAATCCGCGCCAGCAGCGGCTGCGGGATATCTGCGATACGCGGGCCAAAGTCGATGAACGGGGTAATTTCCTGCAGCGACTCCAGCCAGCCAACGAGCAGTTCCGCACACGGCCCGGCAAGCTGGTAGCCAGAGAGCGAGAGCAGGCTACCTGGCGGGATGGTCAGGCCGTCAAGCCAGGCCTGATTCCACTGATGCTCGACGCCGCGAAACGACATAAAGGTGCGTTCGCCGTCGGGTTCGACCAGTGCCAGGCACCAGCCATTGTCTCCCGTATCGGTGTGGATCTCGCTGCGGATGTGCTGTTTTTCCAGGCTGTTGCGAATAATGTCGGCCCAGGTGCCCTGGCCAATTGGCAGCGCGTTCTGCGAGTCAATGCCGAGGCGCGAAAGCGTGATGGCGATGTTCAGCGCGCAGCCGCCAATGTTCACGCCCTGCTGATGCAGTTCGATATCGCAGCCGCGCCACGGGAGGGCGTAGGCGTCGGCGATGACGTCAATCACCGCCGAACCGAGCACGCAAACCGGGCGTTGAGCCTGCAGCTGGGGCAGTTTGCTCAGCAGTTCATTTGGCTTCATGGCTGGCCTCTCTTTGCTGGCGATAGGCCATAAAGATGCGGCTGTAGCGCGTGAAGTCGAGCTGGTTCTCTTCATCCAGCTCCTGTTTCAGCGCCGGGTCGATGCTTTCCACGCCGTTCAGCGCGCCGCAGATAGCGGTGGCCATAGCGCCGATGGTGTCGGTGTCTCCGCCGAGATTGGCGCACAGGATGGCGCAGCGGTTAGGGTCGGTTTTCGCCAGTTCGACCATCGCAATCGCCGCTGGTACCGACTCAACGGTGCTGGTACCGGTGCCGACCAGCTGGTAAATCTCTTCCATGGCGGATTCGGTGCCGCGCGCTTTTCTTGCCACGCTCAGCGCTAATTCCAGGCGTGCCGCGAGGGACGCGCTAAATGTCGTGATGCGTTTTTCCTGCGCGTGGCGGGCGATGGAGGGCATCTCATCGCAAATTGTGGCCCAGCTTGCGCCGTCGATAGCGCGGGAAATGGCCCAGGCAATAACGACTGCCCCGGCAATGGCCAGATCTGATTTGTGCGTCGGGCTCGAAGCTAACGCGACCTCGTCCACAAACTCATCGAGACTGGCCGTGGGGAGCAGGCAGCCAAGCGGGGAGGCACGCATCGCCGCCCCGTTGGTTACGCCATTGTTTTCCAGCTCGCTTACCGGCGTGCCTTGTTTAATCGCATTCAGGGCTATTTTCGACGTCGGGCCGAGCACGTTTTTGTTAAACGCGTCGAACCCTTCTGCCCACGCCAGAATATGGCGACCAATGGCGTCCGGGTTGATAACTCCGTGGTGCTCGATGATGGCGTCCGCCAGCGCAAGCGCCATTGAGGTGTCATCGGTAAACTTAGCGCGGGCAAAATAACAGGCGGCGTTGTTTTCTGCCGGACCCGGCAGAAACTTGTCTATCCAGCCGAAGTGGGCCTTCACCCGCGAGCGCGGCCACAGTTCGGACGGCATCCCCATCGCATCACCTAACATCTGGCCGTAAAAGGCTCCCAGAATACGATTTTCCATTGTTACGCTTCCTTTAATATTTTTTCAGATTCATCACCGGCAACGGCGATGGCAGCAATCTCTTTGTCCGACTCGCGGAAGAAGACCATGAACAGCACGGCGATGACGGCAATCATTATTGCGCCAAAGCCCCACATCCCCGCCCAGTTAAAGGTCTGACCGTTCACCGGTGAGGAGTAAGCAAACATTTTTTCCATCATTTTGCCGCCGAGGCTGTAGCCGAGCAGGCTGCCGAAGCCCTGGCAGCAAAGGGTGATCAGCCCCTGCGCCGCGGTGCGCATGTACACCGGGGATTTCTTGTCTACGTAAATGTAGGCGGTGACGTAGTAGAAGTCGTAGCTCACGCCGTGCAGCAGAATGCCGAGGAACAGCAGGCCGTAAGTGAACAGGTGCGACGCGTCGCCGTAGACAAAGAAGCCGTAGCGGATGGCGGCGGTGATCAGGCCCAGCAGCAGAACCTTTTTAATACCAAAGCGCTTAGTGAAGAACGGCAGCGCCAGCATAAAGAAGATTTCCGAGAACTGGCCAAGCGTCATCCAGCCCGTGGCGTTGTGCATCCCGACTTCGGTCAGATAGCCGTTGGCGAAGATGTAGTAGAACGCCAGCGGCATCGCAAACAGGAAGGAACAGAAGAAGAAGACCAGGAAGTTTTTGTCCTTCAGCAGCACCAGCGCGTCCAGGCCCAGCATCACCTTCAGGCTGAGCTTGCCGGTGCTTTTCGGCGGCGTGTTCGGCAGGAACAAAGCGAATACGCCTAACATAACCGAGCTGATGGCGGTGATCAGCAGCGGTACGTTGGTTGGCGAGATATCGCTAAAGCCCATTATCTGCGGCAGGAAGCCACACACGATCCCGGAGGCAATCCAGCCGATGGTGCCCATCACGCGAATACGCGGGAAATCACGCTCCACGTCGTCGACGTTGGAAAACGCGATGCTGTTGGTCAGCGCGATGGTTGGCATATAGGTGAGCGAGTAAGCCAGCAGTAACGGGAAGAAATAGACAAACTCCGTTTGCTGGGCGGCCAGATACATCAGCCCGGCGCCGACAAACATCAGCAGCGCCAGTACTTTTTGTGCGGCAAAGAAGCGGTCGGTCAGCGAGCCGACCAGAATAGGAGACAGAATAGCAGCGATGGCGGTGCAGGCGTAGGACCAGCCGATTTCACCGGCGGTAAAACCACTTTTGTTGAGGAACAGCCACAGGGGCACAAACCAGGCGCCCCAGATAAACCATTCCATAAACATCATGAACGAAAGGCTAATCGTTGTACGTTTCATGCTCAGGACCTTCATGACAGGTGTAGGGTGTGCCTTAACCATACCAATTAATAATACCTTTTAAATACCTTTGCGTCGATTCTATGATCGCCTTTGCAAAAATAGCCGGGGTGGCCACCTGGCTTTACTCCTGGAAAGGAGGCAAAAGTGCGCTTGAACTGGCAAATCCCCGCCGTCGGTACCAGGCTTAGTGCGGCCGGTTTTTTCGACCCGGCAGAACAGGATTCTTCATGCGCAGCGGGCAGGGGGCTCGCTGCCTTTACGGGAGCGTATTATGACTGATATTGCGCAGTTGCTTGGCAAAGATGCCGACGGCTTGTTACAGCATCGTTGTATGACTATTCCGGCAGACCAGCTTTATCTGCCCGGCTCGGACTACGTTGACAGGGTGATGGTAGACAACAATCGCCCGCCTGCGGTGCTGCGAAACATGCAGACGCTGTACAACACCGGGCGTCTGGCTGGGACTGGCTACCTCTCTATTCTTCCCGTCGATCAGGGCGTTGAACACTCGGCGGGGGCTTCTTTCGCCGCGAACCCGCTCTACTTCGATCCGAAAAACATCGTTGAACTGGCCATCGAGGCAGGCTGTAACTGCGTGGCTTCTACCTATGGCGTACTGGCCTCGGTTTCACGCCGCTATGCCCACCGCATTCCGTTCCTGGTGAAGCTTAATCACAATGAGACGTTGAGCTACCCGACCACCTACGACCAGACGCTGTACGCCAGCGTAGAGCAGGCCTTCAACATGGGCGCCGTTGCTGTCGGGGCCACGATTTACTTTGGTTCACCGGAATCCCGCCGCCAGATTGAAGAGATCTCCGCCGCCTTTGAGCGTGCGCATGAACTTGGCCTGGTCACCGTGCTTTGGGCCTATCTGCGTAACTCCGCATTTAAAAAAGACGGGGTGGATTATCACGTCAGCGCCGACTTAACCGGGCAGGCTAACCACCTGGCGGCGACCATCGGGGCCGATATCGTGAAGCAAAAAATGGCGGAGAATAACGGCGGCTATAAAGCGGTAAACTTTGGCTACACTGACGAAAAAGTTTACAGCAAGCTGACCACCGACAACCCTATCGACCTGGTGCGCTACCAGCTGGCTAACTGCTATATGGGCCGTGCCGGCCTTATCAACTCCGGCGGTGCTGCTGGCGGTGAAACTGACCTGGCGGATGCGGTGCGTACGGCGGTGATCAACAAACGTGCGGGCGGCATGGGGCTGATTCTGGGGCGCAAAGCGTTCAAGAAATCAATGGCCGACGGCGTGAAGCTGATCAACGCCGTGCAGGATGTTTACCTGAATGAGAAAGTGACCATCGCTTAAGCTCCGTTGAGTAGGGTTATAAGGCCCTCTTTTATGAGGGCTTTTTTATGCGGATTTTTATACTGTGGCATTATTCCCCTCTCCCTGGAAGGGAGAGGGGAAAAGGCTTCACCGTGCTGGCTTACCCCAATAGCGGGCAATTAGGCGGTAAACGACAGGCCAGCGCATTCGGATGCACTTCAATGCGAAAATGCCGTCCGCTCAGCGGTTCCCCGTCCAGGTTAAAGGTAATATCGTGCGGGGCCGAAATCTCAAACCAGGCCGATTTCCCTTCAATAATGTTTGGGTTTTCATCCGGGCGCGTGAGCGTAGTCAACAGCGCAGGAAGCAGGTCTTCACCGGTGAAAATCCGTAGATCAAGCAGCCCGTCGTTGATCAACGCCTCCGGGCAAAGCTGTTGCCCGCCGCCGGCCTGGCAACCGTTACCGATGCCGATCACTAATGCGTCGCCCTGCCAGCTAAAGCCTTCTCCGCGAATGTCGCAGCGATCCGGCTTGAGCATGTCCATGCGCATTAAACCGTGAATAAAGTATGAGACGCCGCCAAGCGCTGCTTTGAGTTTTTCCGGCGTTTCGGTGGTGATGCGTGTGCCAAATCCGCCGGTCGCCATGTTGATGAAGAAGGCTTCATCGTTGACCTGCACCAGGTCGATATTGGCGGCTTTGCCAAACAGCGCGAGGCGCAGCGCTTTTTCAAAGTCCTCAGGAATACCGACGCTGGTGGCAAAGTCGTTGGCTGTCCCCAGCGGGAGAATGCCCAATGCCGGGCGGCTGCCCGCAGAAAGCTTCGCGAGGCAGGTGGCAATCTCATTGATTGTGCCGTCACCGCCGCCGGCAACCACGGTGTCTACGCCGAGGCTCAGGGCTTCGTCAATGTAACGTTCGGCATCACCTTTTTCCCAGGTCACCCTGATATGCAAGGTGTAACCTTCCTCACGCAGCGTATGCACGGCCTCGCGCAGCTGTGGGTTACCGGCGCCTTTACCGTTCAGAATCAAAAATGAATGCGGGGATCTCTCCATGACTTACCTCAGAAAAGTGAGCATTATCAAAGTGTAGAGCAAAGTGGGCGCGGGGGAGTAAGAACTGGCTGAATCAGCGGAAAAAAGAAAGCCTGCGCAAGGGAGATTGCGCAGGCCAAGGAGGTGGTTCCTGGTACAGCTAGCATTTATGGGTTATGTTTTTCAGCTTGCGGATAATAACGTTATCTTGTGTAACCGTATGTGATCGGTTTCTAAGAATGCTCTTAGCGCGAAAAATAACCCTAATTCACTAGTTTGCGTGCGGTTTACGGGTTGTCTGACCAGAGAGATTGCGCATCAGTAGAGCATAATCCAGCGCTATCTCCTGAGGTACAGGCATCCATACGGTATGACCGTCGCCTGGAGCCACGTCTATCGGCTGGGATTTGCCGTTTTCCAGCGTTTCCAGCGTAAAGGTGATATTCCCCTGCGGGGTCATCATTTCCAGACTGTCGCCCAGCAGGAATTTGTTTTTCACCGCCACGGCCGCCAGATCACCCCGGCGTTCGCCGGTAAACTCGCCCACAAACTGCTGGCTCTCGGAAATGGAGTGCCCGTACTCGTAATTCTGATGGCTGTCGTGGGTATGTCGGCGCAGGAATCCTTCGGTATAGCCACGGTGGGCCAGGCCTTCCAGCGTTTGCAGCAGCGTAGGGTCGAACGGCTTGCCCGCTGCGGCGTCGTCAATGGCGCGACGATACACCTGCGCGGTACGTGCGCAGTAGTAGTAGGACTTAGTACGGCCTTCGATTTTCAGCGAGTGCACGCCCATTTTTGTCAGGCGCTCCACGTGCTCAATGGCGCGCAGATCTTTCGAGTTCATGATGTAGGTGCCGTGCTCGTCTTCGAAAGCGGTCATGTATTCGCCTGGACGTTTGGCTTCTTCCACCATAAACACTTTGTCCGTTGGGGCGCCGACGCCAAGCGTAGGCTCAACGTTTTGCACCGGAATTGGCTCGTGCACGTGGACGATATTGCCGATGTCGTCTTCTTTGCCTTCCTGAACCTTATATTCCCAGCGGCAGGCGTTGGTGCAGGTTCCCTGGTTAGGATCTCGCTTGTTGATATAGCCAGAGAGCAGGCAGCGGCCTGAATACGCCATGCACAGCGCGCCGTGGACGAAGATCTCCAGCTCCATTTCTGGAACCTGTTCGCGAATTTCGGCGATTTCTTCCAGCGACAGCTCGCGGGAAAGAATCACGCGCGTCAGCCCCATTTGCTTCCAGAACTTCACTGTCGCCCAGTTAACGGCGTTAGCCTGCACGGAGAGGTGAACGTCCATTTCCGGGAACGCCTCGCGCACCATCATGATTAGCCCTGGATCGGACATGATCAGCGCATCCGGCCCCATGTCGATAACCGGCTTAAGGTCGCGAATAAAGGTTTTGAGCTTGGCGTTATGCGGGGCAATGTTCACCACCACGTAGAATTTTTTACCCAGCGCGTGGGCCTCGTTGATCCCGAGCTGGAGGTTTTCGTGGTTGAATTCGTTATTGCGCACGCGCAGCGAGTAGCGCGGCTGGCCAGCGTAGACGGCGTCTGCACCGTAGGCGAAAGCGTAACGCATGTTTTTCAGCGTTCCCGCCGGGGAGAGGAGTTCCGGTTTAAACATGAAGTTCTCGTTCTGATATCAGGTCAGAACCGCTCCATCTGGTGAAGCGGCTAAAGTCGAGTGGATTACCACAATTTAAGGGCGGGAATTGTAGCGCCGTGAGGCTGGGGAGTAAACCGTCTTGCGGATTCAGGCGATGAGCGGGATACCGACAAAAAGGAGCGACGCGAAGGCAATATTCTCCGTGTACTCTTTCAGTGCTTCGGTATTTTCTTTGAAATGCGCGATGAACTTGTCGAGCGCGGCGGCTTCATCCGTCGCCAGTATCTCGAAGCCAATTTTTTTAAATCCATCAGCAGCCAACTCTTTTTTCTCTTCCACACCAAGAGATGCCTTAGGGTAGATATTGAAAGCAATATCTCGGCTATAGAAAACATACTTTTCCACGACAACCTCCTTGCAGGGAAGACGCCGGTCAATGTTGACCGGCCTGTGTTCTATCGTAGAGTTTTTTGGGTTCTCTGAGCAGTCTACTAAAAGTAGTCGTCCCGGATATGAGTTTAAATTACTCGCCCGGCGTCCGCCTCCCAGCGATAACCCACCCCGTAAACGGCGCGAATAAACGACTGATCGGTATCCAGCGCTTCAAGCTTGCGGCGCAGGTTTTTTATGTGACTGTCGATGGTGCGGTCGGTGACCACGCGGTAGTCGTCATACAGATGGTTCAGCAGCATTTCGCGGGAGAACACCTTCCCCGGCTCGTGGGACAGGGTTTTTAGCAGGCGGAACTCGGCGGGGGTGAGATCCAGCAGTTTACCGCGCCAGATAGCCTGGAAACGGCCTTCATCAATCACCAGCGGGCTTTCTTCCGACCCGGTGGAAATGGCAAGCTGACGCTTGCAGCGGCGGAGGATTGTTTTCACGCGGGCGACGACTTCACGCGGGCTGTAAGGCTTGCAAATATAGTCGTCAGCGCCAATTTCCAGCCCCAGCAGACGGTCAATTTCTTCTATTTTGGCGGTCACCATGACGATGGGGACTTCGGAGAAACGTCGAATCTCTTTGCACAGCGTCAGGCCGTCTGTGCCGGGCAGCATCAAATCCAGCAGAATGAGATCCGGCGGCGTGTGGCGAACATACGGCAGCACCTGGTCGCCGTGGTTCAGCAGAGTAGGGGCATAGCTTGCCGCGCGGAGGTAGTCGATGAGCAACTGCCCAAGCTTAGGTTCATCTTCTACGATCAAAATACGGGGCGTACTGTCGTCAATCGGTAGCTCGGTCATAGTGTCCTCGACGTTTCTGTTTCCAGAGGAAGTTCAACGGTAATACTAACGCCGCCAAAGCGTGAATGGGAGGCGGTTAGCGTTCCTCCATGGGCGGTCACAATATTCTGGCAGATAGACAGGCCCAGCCCTGAGCCGCCGCTGGCGCGGTTGCGGGAGCCTTCCGCACGGTAAAAACGGTCAAACAGCTGGCCTAGCTGCTCGTCCGAGACGCCGGGCTCGCTGTCGTCAAAACTCATCACAAACTGCTGATTCACAATTTTACCGCCGATCACCAGTTGCCCACCGCTGTCGGTGTAGCGGAGGCTGTTTTCCAACAGGTTATTGAACAGCTGCATCAGGCGGTCTCCGTCACCGAAAATAGTCGCGGTTTCCGGTAGCGCAAGGCGTATTGTCAGCCCGCGTGACTCAAAACGGGATCGAAATGCCCCGGCAACCACTTCCAGCAGCGCAATGATATCCAGCGATTTTTTCTGGTAGGCCAGCGCGCCTTCATCGGACATGGAAAGCTGGTGCAGGTCGTCAACGAGCTTGGTCAGGGTGGCGACTTCCATCTGCAGTGACGTGACGGACTCCGGCGTAAACTGACGCACGCCGTCCTGAATTGCCTCTAGCTCACCGCGCAAAACGGCAAGCGGGGTGCGCAGCTCGTGAGAAATATCCGCCATGTAAGCCCGGCGCATTTTATGGTTTTTTTCCAGGGTGCTGGCAAGCTGGTTAAAGTCCTGTGCCAGCCGCCCCAGCTCATCCTGGCTGCCGACCGCAACCCGGGTGGAAAAATCTCCGGCGGCCAGCTTGTGCGTACCTTCAACCAGGCGTTTCACCGGGGCCAGAAGACCACGGGCAAGCAGGAAGGTGGCCGCTGCCGCCAGCAAACTGGACAGGGCGACGATGATCCAACTTGTGCGCCGCTGCTGGCGATCGAAGTTAATGTCGGTATTGCGGGTCAGACGCTCAATGGGGGAGGCAATCACCCAGCCAACGTCCTGACCATTGACGTTAATCGGTTTGCGCATCCCGTCTGGAGGGAGCTTCTCTCGCGGGCCAACCAGAACCTGATAGTTTTGATCGACCACCCAAAACTTAGTGCGCCAGCCCTGCGGCGGCATGCCGTGAGCTTCATCCCCTTCGCGCTCAAACGAACGTAAAATCTGAAACACAAACCTGTCGTTGTGCCGCAGGAAGCGCCAGTTGCCGTGCAGCGCATACTGTTCGCCCAGGGCATCACTCAGCATCTCAATGCGCTGAGTATTGCCGCGTTTGATGTAGTCGATAAAGCCACGCTCAAAGCTTAACCTCACGCCCCAGTGCATGATGGCCAGCACCAGCAGGCAGGTGGAGAATATGGCGAGGAATAATTTCCCGGTGATCCCGGAGCGGTAAAGTTTCATGTTTCGCTCCTTTTACGGCGGCTGATGACCGTGTTTTCTGAACGGTCATTTGGGACGCGGGTAAACAGCAATGCCGGAAGGGCGATGACCAGCGCCATGCAGAAATAGGTGTACATAAAGATGCTGTGAGCCTGTTCCCCACCCACCGGAAGCTGCTGGTGGCCAAACATGCCCAGCAGCAGGCCCGCGACGGTCACGCCGATACTCATGGAAAGCTGCATGACCATTGAGAGCATGCTGTTGCCGCCGCTGGCTAGGTCATCCGGCAGATCTTTTAGCGTCAGCGTATTCATGGAAGAGAAGCGCATGGAGTTGACCATGCCCTGTACAAACAGGACGACCGGCAGCAGCCAGAACCAGCCCATCAGGGCCGTACCCATAAACATCAGCGTGATCAGCGCCAGGCCAAGCGTGGCGACGACCAGCACGTTGCGATAGCCGAAGCGGTTGACGACCTGCACAACGATACGTTTCATGCCCATGCTGCCCAGCACCATTGGGACCATCATCAGCCCGGCATGGAATGGTGAGAAACCCATCCCAATCTGCAGAAACACCGGCGTCATAAACGGCAACATGCCGCTGCCGATGCGCCCGCACAGGCTGCCCAGCAGGCCAAGCGAAAAGGTTTTCGTGTTGAACAGATTGAGATTGAACAGCGCGTTTTCGTTGTCCCGCGCATGCCACAGGTAAAGCAGAATGGCGATAACCCCGCCGAGGATCAGCAACCCGAGCGTTTCACTGGAAATGCCCAGGCCTTTTTGTCCGTCCAGCGCAATGGTCAGCGCCGCCATCCCAAACGCCAGTAGCAGGAAGCCGGAAATATCAAAGCGTCGGGTTTGCATGGTGTAGTTGGGCATCAGCCACAGGGTAGCGATGGCCCCGACAATGCCGACAGGAATGTTTATCAGGAAAATCCAGTGCCAGGAGGCGTACTCCACCAGCACGCCGCCCAGCGCAGGGCCGAGCAGGGGGCCTACCTGGCCTGGGATCGTCACGAAGGTCATCGCCGCCATATATTGCGCCCGCGGCACGATTTTCATCACCGTGAGGCGCCCCACCGGTACCATCATGGCCCCGCCAATGCCCTGCACGACGCGGGCGAGAACAAGCTCGTTGAGCGTTGAGGCGTTGGAGCAAAACAGGGACCCGAGGGTAAAAAGAACGATCGCCGTGAAGAAGATATTGCGCACGCCCACTCTGTCCGCCAGCCAGCCGCTTGCCGGGAGCATGACCGCAACCGTTAACACGTAGGCCACCACCACCGAGTGCATGTGCAGTGGGCTTACGCCCAGACTATGCGCCATCGAGGGAAGTGCGGTGTTCACAATCGTGGTGTCCAGCGCCTGCATAAAGAAGCCAAAAGCGACAATCCATAACTGCCAGCGAACGGCGGTGGGCAAATCAGTCATACGGACAGAGCCTTACTTTCACGGGGTTTGCGGCTAAAGCGCAATCTCAGTCGGTCAAAGAACAGGTAAACCACCGGCGTGGTGTAAAGCGTCAACAGCTGGCTCATCACCAGTCCGCCTACGATGGTGATCCCCAGCGGCTGACGAAGTTCTGCGCCATCCCCGCTGGTTAGCACCAGCGGTAGCGCGCCAAACAGCGCGGCCAGCGTGGTCATCATAATAGGGCGGAAGCGCAGCAGGCAGGCCTGGAAAATCGCCTCTTCCGGCGTTAAATCGCCCTTACGCTGCGCCTCTATTGCGAAGTCCACCATCATAATGGCGTTCTTTTTCACGATACCTATCAGCAGCATGATACCGATTAGCGCAATCAGGCTGAAGGGGGCGCCGAAAAGTTCCAGCGCCAGCAGCGCCCCGACGCCCGCAGAAGGCAGCGTCGAGAGGATGGTCAGCGGGTGAACGTAGCTTTCGTACAATATACCCAGCACGATATACACCGTGGCAATGGCTGCCAGAATCAGAATCACCTGCGAGTTCATCGTCTGCTGGAACACCTGTGCCGTCCCGGCGTAGCTGCCGCGCACGGTAGTCGGTACGCCCAGCGAGGTCATGGTTCTGTCGATGGCGTCGCTGGCTTCAGAAAGCGATACCCCGTCAGGCAGGTTGAACGAGATGGTTGATGCGGCGGACAACCCCTGATGGTTAACCGACAGCGGGGCGTTCGCTGGCTGCCATTTGGCAAAGTAGGAGAGGGGGATCGACTTTCCTTCGCTGTTAATCACAAACATCTGGTTGAGCGAGCTGATGTCCTGGGTGTAGCGCGGGTCGACCTCCATGACCACCTTATACTGGTTCAACGGCTGGTAGATGGTGGAAATCTGGCGCTGACCAAAGGCGTTGTTGAGCAAATTGTTGGCATCCGAGACGCTGATCCCCAGACGTGACATGGTTTCACGGTCGTAAATCAGGTCCATCTCCGAGCCGTTATCCTGCTGGTCGGAGTTAACGTCAGCCAGTTCCGGCAGCGCCGCCAGCGCTTTACGGATTTTCGGCTCCCACTCTCGCAGGGCGCTTAACTCATCGGAAAGCAGCGTGTACTGGTAGCTGGCGTTCGCCTGACGGCCACCAACGCGAATATCCTGCACCGCCATTAAATAGAGGTTGGCACCGGGCTCTTTTGCAAGCTTGCCGCGCAGTCGGTCAATCACCTGCTGGGCGGTTTCCTGGCGTTCGCTCAATGGCTTAAGTGAGATAAACATCATGCCGCTGTTAACCCGAGAGCCGCCGGTAAAGCCGGTGACGTTATCCACCGCCGGATCTTCACGAATGATCTTCATAAAGTCCTGCAGCTTACCGCGCATGGCCTGGAAAGAGATGCTCTGATCGGCCTGAATATTGCCCATCAGCCTGCCGGTGTCCTGTTCCGGGAAGAAGGTTTTTGGGATCGCAATGTAGAGCCAGACGCTCAGGGCTATCGTCCCCAGCAGCACCATGCCCACCAGCCGCGTATGGTTTAGCACCCATTTCAACGACCGGGCGTAACCGCCCTGCATGGCAATCAGCAGGCGACCAAATCCACGGTTTTTGTTTCTCTTTTCCGGCGGACGGTTCTTCAGGAGCCAGCCACACATCATCGGCGTGAGCGTGAGCGACACCACCAGCGAAATCCCGATAGCGACCGAAAGTGTGACCGCAAACTCGCGGAATAGGCGCCCCGGCAGACCGCCCATCAACAGCAGCGGCAGGAAGACCGCCACCAGCGACAGACTCATGGACAACACGGTAAAGCCCACTTCCCGCACGCCCTGGAGCGCCGCTTGCATGGGCTTCACGCCCGCTTCCAAATGACGGGAAATGTTTTCCAGTACCACGATGGCGTCATCGACCACAAAACCTGTGGCGATGGTCAGCGCCATCAGCGACAGGTTATTGAGGCTGAAGCCGCACAGATACATGGCGGCAAAAGTCCCGATCAGCGACACCGGCACGGCCACCGCCGGAATAAAGGTCGCGCGCCCTGAGCGAAGAAACAGAAACACCACCAGAATCACCAGCGACACGGAGATCACCAGCGATTGTTCTACCTCGGCCAGCGAGGCGCGAATGGTTGGCGACCGGTCCTGGGCTACCTGCAGGTCGATGGAAGCCGGAATGGTTTCTCGTAGTTCGGGTATTTTGGCGCGGATGCGGTCCACGGTTTCGATGATGTTCGCTTCCTGCGACTTGCGAATCATCAGCAAAATGGCTGGTTTGGCGTTGGTCATCCCGGCGTTACGCACGTCCTGTACGCTGTCGGTGACGTTGGCGACATCCTGAAGCCGTACGGCCGAACCGTTATTGTAATGCACGATAAGCGGCATATAGTTTGCCGCTTTTTTTAGCTCGTCGTTGGTCTGAATTTGCCAGCGGCTTGTACTGTCCTCTACCGAACCAAGGGGACGGCGAACGTTGGCATTGCTTATTGCCGTCCGGACGGCATCCAGCGACACGCCCTGGTTAAACAGCGCCTGTGGGTTGAGATCCACGCGCACCGCGGGCAGAGAGCTTCCGCCGACGTCCACGTCGCCCACGCCGTCGATTTGTGAGACGGTTTGCGCGAGCTGCGTGGAGGCAAAATCATACAGCTCACCCTGCGATAGTGTGTCCGAAGTGAGCGTCAGGATCATGATCGGTGCATCGGACGGGTTGGCCTTGCGGTAAGTTGGCCGCCCCGGCATCCCGCTTGGCAGGAGGCTTTGGGCAGCGTTAATCGCCGCCTGCACGTCCCGCGCGGCACCGTTGATGTCACGGTCGAAATTAAATTCCAGAATGATGCGGGTGCTGCCCAGCGAACTGGACGAGGTCATTTCGTTGACCCCGGCAATGCGGCTCAGGGAACGCTCCAGCGGCGTGGCCACGGACGACGCCATGGTTTCCGGCGACGCGCCCGGCAGCGAGGCGCTGACCATGATCACCGGAAAATCGACCTGCGGCAGCGGGGCAACCGGCAACAGGCGGAAGCCCAGCACGCCGCACAGCGTAATGGCGACGGTCAATAAAATCGTCGCCACCGGGCGGTAAATGAAGAGGGCAAAAAACTTCACTTACGCCTCCTCATGCTGTCGGCCGAAACGACGGCGCGTGTAGTGCGACAGGCGGTCGAACAGCAGGTAAATCACCGGCGTGGTAAACAGCGTCAGCACCTGGCTGAGCAGCAGGCCACCCACCATGCCAATACCCAGCGGGCGGCGAAGTTCTGCGCCAACGCCGGTTGAAAGCATCAGCGGGAGTGCACCCAGCAGCGCGGCGAGCGTGGTCATCAGAATCGGACGGAAACGCAGCAGACAGGCCTGGTAAATCGCTTCGTACGGGGCCATGCCCTGTTCACGCTCGGCGGCCAGCGCAAAGTCGATCATCATGATCGCATTCTTCTTCACGATACCAATGAGCAGAATGATGCCGATAATAGCGATAACGTCCAGTTCGGCCCCCGCCAGCATCAATGCAAGCAGTGCGCCAACGCCCGCCGTGGGCAGCGTCGACAGGATAGTGATCGGGTGGATAAAGCTTTCATACAGCACGCCAAGCACGATGTACATCGCCACGACCGAAGCAATAATCAGCCAGATGGTGCTGCCCAGCGCGGCCTGGAAGGCGAGGGTGCTGCCCTGGAACTGCGTCGTGATATCGGACGGCATCGCCAGCTCTTTTTCCGCCGAGGTGATGGCGTTCACCGCGTCGCCCAGCGATTGCCCTTCCGGCACGTTAAAGGAGAACGTGGTGGACGGGAACTGGTCGAGGTGATTGATCGACAGCGGGGCAAAGCGCTGCTCCACCTTCGCAATCGCGCTTAATGGAATGCTTCCGCCGGTGCTGCTGGTGAGGCGAATGTTGTCGAGCGCGCTCAGCCCTGGCGTGGTGCTAGTGTCATGTTCGAGTACCACGCGATACTGGTTGGCCTGGGTGTAAATGGTTGAAATAAGGCGCTGGCCGAAGGCGTTATACAGGGCGCTGGTCACCGATGACATGTTGATGCCGAGGCGGCTGGCGCTGTCGCGGTCAACGTTGACGTAGGCCATCAGCCCCTGATCCTGCCAGTCACTGCTGATATCCGCGAGCTGAGGCAGCGTTTTAAGCTTGTCTTCCAGCTGCGGCACCCAGGTGCTCAGTTCGTCCAGCGAGGTCGCCTGCAGGGTGAACTGGTACTGGGTGCGGCTCACCGTGGTGTCGATAGTCAGATCCTGGATCGGCTGCAGATAAAGCTGCACGCCCGGGACGCTGGCGACATTCTGCTGCAATCTGTCAATCACCGTCGGGATGCGGTCATCACGGTCGCTGAGCGGCTTAAGGTTAATTTGCAGGCGGGCGCTGTTTAACGAAGGGTTGGTGCCGTCTACGCCGACAAACGACGTCAGGCTTTCCACCGCCGGATCTTTCAGTATCACGTCTGCGACCTGCTGCTGACGCTGGGCCATGCTGGCGAAGGAGACCGACTGCGGAGCCTGCAGCGTGCCCTGGATAATGCCGTTATCCTGAATCGGGAAGAAGCCTTTGGGGATAAAGATCCACAGCACAATGGTCAACGCCAGCGTGCCAAAAGCAACGCTCAGCGTCAGCCACGGATGATTCAGCACTTTGCTAAGCAGGCGGCCATAGGCGGCAATGATGTTATCAAACATCTTCTCGCTGGCGCGGGAGAAACGGTTCTGCTTACGCAATGATTCGTGGCTCAGCATTCTGGCGCACATCATCGGGGTAAGCGTCAGCGAAACCACGGCGGAGATTAAAATAGAAATTGCCAGCGTCACGGCAAACTCGCGGAAAAGACGGCCCACGATATCACCCATAAACAGCAGGGGGATGAGTACCGCAATCAGCGAGAAGGTCAGGGAAATAATGGTAAAGCCGATTTCCCCGGCACCTTTTAGCGCGGCGGCTAGCGGCTTCTCGCCTTTTTCGATGTAGCGAGAAATGTTCTCTATCACCACGATGGCATCGTCCACCACGAACCCGGTGGCGATGGTCAGCGCCATCAGCGTCAGGTTATTGATGGAGAAATCAAGGAATACCATCACCGCAAATGTGCCGACCAGCGACAGCGGCACGGCGACGGCAGGAATGATGGTGGCCGGCACGTTGCGCAGGAACAGGTAAATGATCATCACCACCAGCGCAATGGCCAGCATCAGCTCGTGCTGGGTGTCGGTCACGGAGGCGCGAATGTTGGTGGTACGGTCGCTGAGCAGTTTTACTTCAACCGACTTCGGCAGGCTTTGGGTCAGCGTCGGCAGCATCTGGCGGATGCTGTCTGCCGTCTCAATGATGTTGGCCCCAGGCTGGCGCTGGACGTTCATCACGATGGCCTGCTGCTTGTTTGCCCAGGCGCCGAGCCAGCTGTTCTCTGCCCCTTGCTCAACGGTGGCAATATCCCCGAGGCGGATTGGCGCGCCGTTCTGATAAGCGATGATTAAATCCCGGTATTCCTGGGCCGACTTCATCTGGTCGTTGGCGGAGAGCGTGACGGCGCGCTCCGGGCCGTCAAGGCTGCCTTTGGCGGAGTTGACGTTGGCATTGGTGATGGCGGTGCGAATGGTTTCGCTGGTCAGGCCGAGTGCGGCAATCGCTGGAGCGTTCAATTTAACGCGAACGGCGGGGCGCTGGCCGCCCGCCAGCGTGACCAAACCGACGCCAGAAACCTGGGAGATTTTCTGGGCTACGCGGGTTTCCACCATATCTTCCACCTGCGTCATCGGCAGGGCGGTTGAGGTCACGGCAAGAGTCATGATAGGCGGATCCGCCGGGTTGACCTTGCTGTAAACCGGCGGGTTTGGCAGGTCAGTGGGCAGGAGGTTTGTCGCGGCGTTGATGGCTGCCTGCACTTCCTGCTCGGCAACGTCAAGCGCCAGCGTCAGCTGGAACTGAAGGGTGATAACCGACGCCCCTCCGGCGCTTTGCGATGACATCTGCTTCAGGCCAGACATCTGCCCAAACTGGCGTTCGAGTGGGGCAGTGATCGCCGAAGTAATGACGTCCGGGCTGGCGCCGGGATAGAGCGTGACCACCTGAATGGTAGGGTAGTCCACCTCCGGTAGCGCTGATACCGGGAGAAAGCGATAGCCAATAATCCCCGCCAGCAGGATAGCCACCATCAATAGCGTGGTGGCAACTGGACGAAGAATAAACAGGCGGGAAGGGCCGCCAGTGGAGCCTGGAGGTAACACCTGCATCAGGAGCGTGCTCCGTTGTGTTTGTGGCCGGATTTTGCCTGGGCGGCAGGTTTGGCGTTATCGTCGGCCGCGCTGTGCGGTTCGACAACCTCAACCTGCGCGCCTTCCGTCAGGCGGTCAATACCGTCGGTCACCACGCGATCGCCTGCGGAAACGCCGGCGCTAATCACGACTTTCTGACTGTCCTGAATTCCCGGCGTAACCAGGTGTTTACTGACTTTGTTATCGCCGTTCAGTACCCAGACGAAGTGGCCTTCATTGCCCATTTGCAACGCACCGGCTGGGATCACCACGGCATTTTGCTGGGTGTCCACCAGCATACGGGCGTTCACAAACTGATTTGGGAACAGAGCGTCATCCAGATTATCAAAGCGCGCTTTCAGCTTGATGGTGCCGGTGGTGGTATCGATTTGGTTATCAAGGCTCAGCAGTTTACCGCTGCTGAGTTTTGCGCTGTTGGTGCGGTCCCAGGCTTCAACGCTCAGCGTTTCGCCGGCTTTCTGCGCTTTAATCACCGTGGCGATGTCGTTTTCCGGCAGGGTGAACACCAGGTCAATCGGGTGCGTTTGCGTCAGCACGACAATACCGTTGGTGTCGCTGGTGGAGATCTGGTTGCCAATATCGACCTGCTTCAGGCCAACCCGGCCGTCGATAGGGGCGGTGACGCGACTCCAGTTAAGCTGCAACTGAGCGCTGGCAACGCTGGCTTCATCGGCCTTAACCGTGCCGAGTGTGGATTCCACAAGCGACAGCTGAGTATCGAGGTCCTGGCGGGAGACTAAGTTGGTTTTTACCAGTTGTTGGTAGCGGGCGAGGTCGCGGCGAGCATTTGCCAGGGTTGCCTGATCCTTAGCCAACTGCCCCTGGGCCTGAGCCAGGGCGACTTTGAACTGGCTCGGGTCAATTTCTGCCAGCAAATCACCGGCTTTTACCTGCTGGCCTTCCTGGAAATGAATGGCCAGAAGTTGCCCGTCAACGCGGCTGCGCACCGTCACGGTATTGGCCGCGGTGATAGTGCCCAAGCCGGTTAAGTAATGCGGCACGGCTTCACTGGTTGCCGTTGCAGCCTGAACCGGGGCCAGCGCACCGCCGCGCATTCCGCGTCGGCCGCCCTGGGCGGATGTCTGGCCTGATTTAGCCTGGGGCTGAGTCCCCGAAGATGTATTGTGGCTGCGCCAGAACCAGACGGCGGCAATCACCACCAGAATAAAGGCTGTAATCCACAACCAGCGAGAAGTCTGCGTGCCTTTCATAGATGACGTGTTCTCTTTCTGAAACGATTAGGCTTAATGTGACTAGTTTAGTAATCAATAGCCCCGTAATGATGGAGGAAATATGAAGTACTGTCAGATTAGCAACATATAGTAAGTAAGTGATGTTTTCGTGGCCAAATAAAACTGTTTTTCCCAAAACGTTTTCCGAGGCGTCACGCAAGTTTCAGTCCCAGGAGTAGTCATATCACGAAGCGAGAAATAAGCTGTGGTTTATATTTTAAATATAACCTATAGTTTATGAGGTGAGTGATGATCTGGCGCGCGATATTTACCGACTCTTTCTACTTTTGGTATCAGGCCCAGCCCGTAGAGCTCCGCAAACGACTTGGGGCGGCCTTCGGCAATATTGAGTTCTGGAGGCCGGCTTTAAGCCGCCCGCAGGCGGACACGGTAAAGGGATCTCGCTATCCCAATATGAAGGCATTACGTTTGCTATGCCGCGGCAAGCCATATCGGATCTTTTTTGCTTTTGACCCGCATCGCAGAGCCGTTGTGCTGTGTGGTGGAGACCAATCAAACGATACGCGTTTTTATCAGGCGCAGATGAAAGTGGCCGATACGCAGTTTGCGCATCACCTGGCAGAACTGGAAGATGAAAATGAAAACGTTAACTGAAGTGATGGCGGAGTTTTCGGCGGAAGAGCAGGCCGAGATCCGCGCAATGACCGAAGTCTTAATTCTGGAAACGGGATTACAGCTGGTACGTGAGCAGCAGGGACTTTCTCAAAAACAAGTGGCGCAAAAAATGGGGGTTTCCCAGCCGGCAATCGCCGCGATTGAACAACGCGGCAACGATCTCAAAGTGCTCACGCTGAAGCGCTACGTTGAGGCGCTGGGCGGTAAACTTTCGCTGCATCTGGAGTTTCCAGAAAGCGACCGGCGTTTCCAGATATAAAAAACCGCAGGAGGCCTGCGGTTTGAGCGGTATGTTTGAACGTGATTATCTAAAAACCACGTCTGACCAACGGGCAAGCCCCTGCGTCACCGAGCCAAAGTCATCCCCTCCGGCAATTGGAATATCAGGCAACTGCTGGGCGAGCGCATGGCGCAGCAGCGGAGAACGAGCGCTGCCGCCGGTCAGGTATATAACCTCAGGTTTAGCCTGGCTGTTGTCCATCGCCAGCGTGACCTGTTCCATGATCCGCTGTAGCGGCTGGCTGATAGCGGTTTCCAGCGCTTGCTGGCTGATGTCGCAGCCTACGTCTTTGGCAATAAACGGCAGCAATGCTGAAACCTGCTGGCTGTTGGAGAGCGCAATCTTGCTCTCTTCTGCCGCCCTGACAAGGCGATAGCTCAGACGCTGACGCCAGACTTTCTGCAGAAACGCCACCTTTTCCGGCTCGCGCGCGTCCCGCACCAGCTCATTGAGCGAGCGGCCGTTAGCCGCGCTGTAGAAGTCATTCTGAGCCGGGACATCGTTAATCGCGACGGCGTTCCACCAGGGTAATACCGGCAGCGCGATGCCTTTTTCCGTCTGGCCGCCCATACCAAGCAGCGGAGCCAGCTGTTTAAATGCCAGCATAATATCCAGATCGTTACCGCCCACGCGGCAGCCGCTGTGGCCCAGAAGGCTTTGTTCACGGTCGCGGCGCAGGTGCCAGTCAGGCCCCATCAGCAGTACCGAGCAGTCGGTGGTGCCGCCGCCAATGTCGACCACCAGCACCTGCTTTTCTTCCTGTAGCGTGGCTTCAAAATCCAGCCCCGCGGCTACGGGTTCAAACTGAAACACCACGTCGCGGAAGCCAGCGCGGTGCGCGGCGCGTTCCAGAATCCCCTGAGCCTGCTGGTTAGCATCTTCCCCGCCCAGTCCCTGGAAGTTAATCGGCCTGCCAATCACGGCCTGGTCGATGGTGCCTTCCAGCTGGTTTTCCGCCTGTTTGCGGATGTGCAGCATCATCGCGCAGACCAGATCTTCAAACAGCGCGACCTGCTGCGGTTTCAGGCCGGTGGCGCCGAGGAAGGACTTTGGCGATTTAACGAAGTAAACCTCTTCCGGATCTTCCATGTACTGGCCAAGAGAACTTAAGCCAAATTTTACGCTGCCGGGCAGCACATCAATGTCTTCTTCGCGATTGTAGCTCACCGCACGGCGCAGCAGCGCCTGGGTCTCGCTTCCCGTAGCCGGAACTTCGTGGTGGCGGAAGAGCCACTCGCTCACCGCTTCACGCGTCGGTGCACAGAGCATAGAAGGCAGCAGCGATGAGCCGTTCTCCATCTCCAGCAGCTGTGGTTTTCCGTCGTGCATAATGGCGACCGAGCAGTTCGCCGTCCCGTAGTCAAAACCGATTTTCATTTTTGTTGATTATCCCCATGCCAGTGAGAAGGGGGGCGACTTTAGCGGAATGCCGGTCCGTGGGCAACTGAATATGAAAGCAAGGCAGAAATCGGCATTTGGCGGTATGCTAAATAAGCAGTGTTGTCTGCCTAATGCCCTCATTCTCTTCAGGATTATTTATGTACACCCTTAGCTATCAACCGCCCTATGACTGGTCCTGGATCCTTGGTTTTTTACGGGGACGTGCCGTGGAGGGCGTGGAAGTTGTTACCGCCAGTCGCTATCAGCGCAGCTTCGCGCTGGGAGAATATGCCGGGCTGGTGACGCTTGAACCAGACGAGAAAAATCTTTGCCTCAATGTGACGCTAAGCGACGGCCTGCAGCCTGTGGCAGGCGAAGTTTTACAGCGCGTGAAGAACTTACTGGATTTGGACAAGGATCCGCAGCAGGTATTAAGCAGCCTGGGCACGTTGGCGGCAGCCCGGCCCGGCCTGCGTCTGCCGGGATGTATGGACCCGTTCGAACAGGCCATTCGGGCCATTCTTGGGCAACTGGTTAGCGTGGCGATGGCGGCAAAATTGACCGGCAAAGTGGCAAAGACCTTCGGAGGGAAGCTTGAAGGTCACGAGGGCTGGTATCTGTTTCCGGATGCCAGGACGCTGGCAAACTGCGATGTTCAACAGCTGAAATCTTTAGGCATGTCGCTTAAGCGTGCAGAGGCTATTGTGCATCTTGCCGGAGAGGTGGTGAAAGGGCAGTTTCCGCTGCAGCTACCCGATGATTTGGAGCAGGGAATAAAAAACCTGATAGCATTGCCCGGTATCGGGCGCTGGACAGCCAACTATTTCGCCCTGCGCGGCTGGCAGGCCAGCGACGTTTTCCTGCCGGACGATTACCTGATTAAACAGCGCTTTCCTGATATGACGCCTGCACAAATCCGCCGCTACGCCGAGCGCTGGCAGCCCTGGCGCTCTTACGCGCTGTTACACATCTGGTATAGCGACGGCTGGACGCCAGACTGACTCACAGGATTATATGCTACGATATTTGAACTTGTAACCGACCTTTATTAGTAAGAAAATCCCGATATAAAAGTGGTGTCCGAATTTTATATTTAAATTAATATTACTGAATGAGTTTCATTTTTAATTCAGATGAACGGATTATAAGGGTCGAATGTGAGAGTTTTAGTTACAGGGGCCACGGGTTTCGTGGGGAGTCGCTTGGTTACAACGCTCAGGGAATTGGGGTATGAAATCGTCGGCACAACTCGTCGTGGCTCGCAGAATACTGCTGGACTGGTTGATATCGGCGATATTTCGGCAACAACGGACTGGTCCCCGGTGCTTGAAGGGTGTGATGCCGTCGTGCATACCGCCGGTCGGGCTCATATCTTAAAAGATTCAGCTGCGGATAAACTCTCGGCGTTTCGGCAGGTTAACTGTGACGCAACCTTAAAGCTTGCTCACGACGCGTTGAATGCAGGGGTCAACCATTTTATTTTCATCAGTTCTATTGGCGTAAATGGCAATGCCACTACTCATACGCCATTTAACGAAAAATCAATACCTAAGCCTGTCTCAGATTATGCGATTTCTAAATTTGAAGCTGAGCAAAAGCTGAACGAAGCATTTTCTTCAGGCCCAATGGCGATTACGGTGATTCGCCCGGCGCTTATCTGTGGCGAAAATGCACCGGGCAATATTCGGCGTTTGTTAAAACTGGTTGCCAGTGGGCTGCCACTTCCTTTCAAAGGAATAAAAAACAAGCGAAGCATGGTTTCTCTGGAAAACGTTGTCAGCTTTATTGCCACTTGCCTGAACGATCCTCGTTCAAAAAATCAGCTTTTTGTTCTCGCCGATAAAGATAAACCCACCACGGAAGATATTGTTCGATCATTCGCGGGTGGAATGAACAAATCTCCTCGTGTCTTTTGGTTTCCAGCGGCTATATTGAAGGTTTTACTGATGCTAACAGGGAAGCAAAGCATTTATGAGCAGCTCTATGGCTCATTGGATATTGATGCCTCCTACGCCTCCGAGCTGTTGGGTTGGCAGCAACCCGTTACGCTTTCCGAAACGATGGAAAAAGCAGCAAAATATTATTCAAAGGACGCTCAGTAATGCAGGCATTAATTGTGGCCGTAGTCGTTTTTATTCTCTCATTTATTCTGACCTGGTGCCTACGAGCCTATGCGTTAAAAAACAACGTTATTGATATACCGAATCAACGTAGCTCTCACTCTATACCGACGCCTCGTGGTGGCGGTGTGGCCATTGTTATCAGTCTTATGGTTGGGTTGATTGCGCTGTCCCTCCTTCAGCTCATTTCATACTCGACGATGTTCTCGCTGATTGTTGCCGGCGGAATTACCGCGGTGGTCGGTTTTCTTGACGACCATGGGCACATTGCGGCTCGCTGGCGATTACTGATGCACTTCCTGGCCGCCGCAGCAGGGCTTTTCTTTCTTGGAAACTTTCCTGCGATCGAGCTTTTCGGCTACACCTTCTCTGCCGGATGGATTGGGATGGTTTTCGGATTAGTCTATCTGGTATGGATGCTGAATCTTTATAACTTTATGGATGGCATTAATGGGCTGGCGAGCATGGAGGCGATTGTTTTTTCCCTTTCATCTCTGCTGATTGTCTGGATTGCTGTGCCTGATGCTTTGGGGTCAGACGCATCGCTTAGCGTTTTGCTGCTGGGGGCTGCCGCGCTCGGTTTTATCTTCTGGAATTTCCCGAACGCAAAAATTTTCATGGGCGATGCCGGAAGTGGCTTTCTGGGAATAACCATCGGCTTACTGGCTCTTCATATTGGCCTGCTTGATAGCAAACTCTTCCTTGCCGAGATGTGTTTACTTGGCGTTTTTATCGTAGATGCTACCTTAACGTTACTGCGCCGTTTGCTGGCAGGCAAAAAGGTGTACGAAGCTCACGCAAGCCATGGCTACCAGATACTTGCAAGAAAATATGGTAGCCATAAGCCCGTTACTCTTGGTGCGCTGTGCGTCAATTTTATCTGGTTAACCCCTTTTGCCATGTTGATTGCAGCGGGTGCCATTACGGGAGTGGTAGGATTAGCGATAGCCTGGGCTCCGGTTGTGATTGTCGCGTGGCGCTGCGGAGCTGGCGTAGAGGATAAGGGCTAATAAAGCAGGGTTACGGGCACCACTGATATATATTTAGTTGTACCAGAGGGTGCTCAGTAAAAATTTTCACTCTATAACAACAGGTTGGTGAACAGGTGTCCTGTTCTATTGAAAATATGCTTACGTTTCTGCTTGCTTTACCAAGACCGGTAAAAAGAATTATTACGCTGGCAATTGATGTTGTGCTGCTGTTGTGTGCTTTCTGGTTCTCTTTCTGGGTGCGTATTGATGCCCTGACACCTCTGACAAGTGGGCCGCACTGGTTACTGATTCTGTCGATTATTCTGGTCACGCTAGGCTTCTTTGTCAGACTTGGCCTCTATCGTGCGGTTATTCGATATATTACGGCTAAAGTTTTTGTCTCGGTTGCGGTGGGTATGGTGGCGTCGTCCATCCTGCTTATCGTGACCGCGTTTTATACAAATATTTATTTGCCTCGTACAATCCCATTTATCTATTTTTCCTTTGGTTTACTGTTGGTTACAGGCTCCAGACTGGCGTTAAGAATGCTGGTCAACCATGGATTAAAACTGGGAACCAAGGTCATTATCTACGGTGCAGGTGCATCAGGCTGCCAGTTACTGCCTGCCTTAAGCCAGGCGTCTGAGTATTACCCGATTGCTTTTGTTGACGATAACCCACGTCTACAAAAAACCGTTATGCATGGTGTGACGGTTTACTCGCCTGAAAAGCTGGCCTGGTTAGTCGAGAAGTACGAGGCCAAAAAAATCCTGTTGGCCATGCCAAGCTTGAGCCGCACTCGTAAAAGCGAAGTGATGAAAAAGCTGGAAGGTCTCCCCTGTGAGGTGCTTTCTATTCCCGGAATGGTTGATCTGGTGGAAGGGAAAGCCAGCATTGCTACGCTGAAAAAAGTCTCTATTACCGACCTTTTAGGACGTGACCCCGTGGCGCCTGTACCTGAGTTAATTGCCCGGAATATCCAGGATAAGTCGGTCATGGTGACAGGGGCGGGGGGATCCATCGGCTCAGAACTTTGTCGCCAGATTATTCTGAACGGGCCAAAAGCGTTAGTTCTCTATGAGATCTCTGAGTTTTCGCTTTACGCTATCGAGCGCGAATTATCTGAGATGATCAAGAGCAAGGGATTGACGATCAAACTCTATCCTGTGCTGGGTAATGTGCAAAACCAGGCTCATCTGGAGCGGGTTATCGGGAGTTTCGGTATCGAAACTATCTACCACGCCGCGGCTTATAAACACGTACCTTTAGTTGAGTATAACGTTGCCGATGGCGTCAGAAATAACGTCTTTGGTACGCTGGCCTGTGCACAGGCAGCAATCCGCTGCGGTGTCCCGAAATTTGTATTGATCTCTACGGATAAAGCTGTTCGCCCGACCAACACGATGGGGGCAACAAAACGCATGGCGGAGCTTGTGCTGCAGGCATTGGCGGTACAGCAGTCAGGTACCTGCTTTAGCATGGTGAGATTTGGTAATGTGCTGGGGTCTTCAGGTTCTGTTGTGCCACTCTTTGAAAAGCAGATAGCTAAAGGGGGGCCAATTACGTTGACACACCCGGACATTATTCGCTACTTCATGACGATTCCAGAGGCCGCGCAGCTGGTTATACAGGCTGGTGCGATGGGCAACGGCGGAGACGTTTTTGTCCTCGATATGGGCGATCCGGTAAAAATCATCGACCTGGCAGAGCGTATGGTTTCTTTAAGTGGCTTTACCTTACGTGATGATTCGAATCCGGAGGGTGATATTGAGATTAAAACCACCGGATTGAGACCAGGTGAGAAGCTCTTTGAGGAACTCCTCATTGGTGACAATGTGATGACGACGCAGCACCCACGAATCATGGCCGCCAGTGAAGTGAAGCTTTCATGGGAGGAGCTTAACGTTTATCTCACCGACATGAACGACGCCTGTGGACATTATGACATGGATACCATTCGTTCCATTTTACTCAAGGCGCCTACAGGCTTTAATCCTAGCGATGATATTTGCGATATCGTATGGAAAAATGCTTCCTGCGATATGCCCAATTAAAGTCAGGATGAAGGTCACGAGCTGAACTCAGCGGTGACTAAGCCAGTTTTGACTGGCAGACGCTAAATAAAAACCCCTGAATCGGTCAACCGGACAGGGGTTTTTTTATTGGGGTGAGGCCGGTCAGTTAATGCCAAAATAACTATTCGTCAGCAGCAGCTCCAGCGGCTGCGGCTGGGCGATGGTTTCCCCATAGATTAAATCAATGCCAATGCCCGACAGCGTATCCATTACCAGAGGCATATCCGCCGGACCGGCGATAGTTTGCAACGCCATGCGTTGGGCGTGACCATGCACAATCGTCACCATCATTTCGTCCATCAGATTACAGTGCACGTTGAGGATCAGGTCCGGGTCTAACATCACGTAGTCGAACAGATGATGGCTCAGGGTATTAAACAGTTCCAGATCGCGCCCAACGTGGCTCAGCACCATGCGGCAACCGGCTTTGCGCAGCCGCTTCAGGCTGGCATAAGCGCGCTGTGGCTCGGCGAGCAAGTCGCTGCTTTGAATCGTCAGGTGCAGCAGACGGGCCGGCATTGTGCGGGAGGAAAGCTGTTCCAGCAGCTCATTGACGAAGGTGTCGCTGACCAGGCCCGCACCGGAAACGGGCAGCGCGACGCCAAAACCTTTCCTTGCGACCTGAGCGGCATACTTGTCAAAAAATTCGCTAAATACGCGGCGATCCAGCGCATGGTGAAGTGCCGGGTCGGCGAGGCCTGAGCGGAATGCGGGTTCGTTGATAACGTCCCCTTCGTTTCCCCAGAAGCGCAGGGTCAGGAGATAGAAACAGGTCGATTCCGGGATGCGCGGCGGCGCAATCGCCATCGCTATCATCAGCATCGGATTGTCTTTGATCACCTGCCACTGCTCGTCGAGGGGCATGGTGTCTCGTCCTTGCTCCATGTAGTGGCGATGCGGTTCATAAACCGTGACCTGGCCGCGGCCGTTGTTCTTCGAGGCGTAGCAGGCGATATCGGCCTGAGAGAGCACTTCAGACGCGATGGCATTATCGCCGTCAATGTGCGTGATCCCGGCGCTGGCGCCGATGCGGTGCAGACGGCCATCCCACATAAAGTGGTAGTCGTTGATACTGCGAATGATGCGCTCAGAAATATAACGTGCGTTTTCAGTGGAACAATCTGGCAGCAGCAAACCAAATTCGTCGCCGCCGAGGCGAGCAAGGAAATCCCCCGTGCGCAGCATACTCAGCATCATCGCCGCCAGCTCCCGCAGCAAAGCATCACCTGCGGCATGGCCCGCGGAGTCGTTTACGGCTTTAAAACGGTCGAGGTCAATGAACACCAGGGCATGGCGCTGGCGGTGTTCAACCGCACCCTGCAGTAAGCGCTTCAGGTGATTCTCAAAGCTTACCCGGTTGGCCAGGTGCGTCAGGCTATCGTGCGAGGCGCTGTAGCTCAGCTGTTTGAGCATTTTCCGGGACTCAGTCACATCCTGGATAACCAGCACGGAGCCAATGCTTTGGCCGTCCAGCGTGGTCAGCGGCGTAATGGTGTAGTGGATGTCGTAGCTACCGCCGTTGCGGCAATGCAGCACGACATCCTGCTCTATAGCGCTCCGGGAAAAATCGCCGCTGTGTATGTTTTCCATCACCGGGCCGTTATCGCCGAAGGTGATGCGCAGAATCGCCAGAATGTGCTGGCCGATGGCCGCCTCCTGCGCCCAGCCGCTGAGCTTCTCGGCAATCGGGTTCATAAAGGAGACATTCATGTCGACGTCGGTGCAAATTACCGCTTCGCCGATCGAGTCCAGCGTGATGTGCAGCCGCTCTTTTTCCTGGTACAGCGCTTCGTTGAGCTGCTTAACTTCGGTCATGTCCATATTGATGCCCAGCAGTCGTTCCACGTCGCCGTTCTTATTCAGCACGCGGTTAGCCAGGGAGCGGATATGGCGGATACCGTCTTTGACATGGATACGAAATTCAAGCTTAAACGGCAGGCGATTTTTTAACGACTCGCGAATAACGGTCTCCGAGTGGGCGAGATCTTCTTTCACCAGCCTGTTCAGCCAGAGCTGGTAGGTGGGTTTGGTATGCGGCGGCACGTCGTAAAGCTCAAACATCCGCTTATCCCAGCTGATGACATCGTTGGTCAGATCCCACTCCCAGATGCCGATGCCGCCGGCTTCATTGGCAAGCGTAATCCGCTCCATCAGCCGCTTGTTGATCCACTCGGTATGCTTCAGGTCGTTGATGTCTTCAATCTGGGCGATGTAGTAGAGCGGCGTGCCGTCGGTATGACGCACAACGGACGCCGTGAGCATGGCCCACACGACATTGCCCGCGCTGGTGTAATAGCGCTTTTCCATTGAATAGCTATTGATGTGCCCGGCCTCGAGCTTGCTCAGGTGCTGAAGATCGAGATCCAAATCTTCGGGCCAGGTAATTTGCTGGAAGGTGAGATCGCTCAGCTCTTCGCTGGAATAGCCGAGGAACTTACATAATGACTTATTGACCTGCAGCCATTTGCCCTCGGTAGAGACCAGCGCCATGCCAATAGCCGAGTATTCCATGGCGTTACGAAAGCGCGTTTCGCTTTCGGTGATGTGTTTACGCTCTGTGCGGGAGGAGTACATCACCATTGTGATGACGTTTGCCGGCAGCAGAATCAGCAGAAACGGCAGCCACGGCGCATATTCCAGCACGCGCGGGTGGGGCGTTAACATCGGGAGCTTGCCGATGGCTATCATCGCCGAGACCATCATCAGCGTGGCAAGGAAAATAATAAAGGCTTCCAGACGCGGCAGCCGAATGGCGCTCCACATCAGAATGACGATGATAAAAGTGAACGGCCAGGGCAGATAAATTAATGAAAAATAGCTGAGTGCCAGCGTGACGGCGAAGGTTGCCACGGTTTCGAACAGCAGGGCCGCTTTGCGGTGACGAAGCAAATAATAAGGTTTAAACAGCAGCCCTGCCGGCATCAGCGCCAGCGCCCCGATGGATTCAGACAGCACCCATATAAAGAAGGTTTTCAGCGACGAGGAGTCAACCGGTATCGGCAATAGCGTCACCAGCAGGCCGCCGACCAGCGGAGGGATTACCGCACTGCACACGGCAAGTCGTGACCAGTTATTGAGGTTTTGTAAGGGGTTTTCCCGCGGCAAAAAGCGGCGTAACAAAAGCGCGCCCAGCAGCGCCTCAAACAGGTTTATTGCGGTTAACGAGATATTCAGACCGCTAAATGAAAAAACGGCGGCGCTGGCTGCCATGCTGCCCAGTGCACAGACGGCGGCAATGAACGGCCATTGACGGAAAGGAGAACGGAAAAATGCCGCCATCATCACCGAGGTGGTAAACCAGATAGGCACCAGATCGGTGCCTTTTAACGTCAGCTCAAGGGAATAGAGGGTGAAAACAAAGCTGAGTAACCCCAAGCCAGCCAGCAGTATCAGTGAATGGACGGCGGCTTCTGTTTGTCTGTTTTTTCTAATCATTACCGCAAATCCGCTTGGACACTGCCGCCAGGAGTCATGCCCGGATGCATATAAATAAAGAATCGGTTTATGCTAGTACAAACAATTTACAATTCCTATGCTCGGTTGTCAGAATTTACCTACAGAGTGTCAGAAATTGCGTAGTCAAATCACGTAATTAAATAATTCCACTTTACCCGTTGCCTGGCGATGGTGCGCTGTCATGCCTTTGTCACTTTGTTGGCCCTTTGCCGCGTAATTTCACGATTGCAGGGGGTAAGAGACTGGTATCAAAAGGCGGTTGTCCCTATAATTGCGGCGTTTGACGCCTCCGCGTCGTCCTTCCAACACTTTTCGTATTCAGGCCGTAAATAATATGACCGATCAGTCTCATCAATGCGTCATCATCGGGATAGCCGGCGCATCGGCTTCAGGGAAAAGCCTCATTGCCAGCACGTTGTATCGTGAACTGCGCGAGCAAGTCGGCGATGAACACATTGGTGTCATTCCAGAAGACAGTTACTACAAAGATCAAAGCCATCTGTCGATGGAAGAGCGTGTTAAAACCAACTACGATCACCCCAGCGCAATGGACCACAACCTGCTTTTCCAGCATTTGCAGACGTTGAAGTCCGGCAAAGCTATCGAACTGCCGGTTTATAGCTACGTGGAGCACACCCGCACCGACCAGACCGTGCATTTGGTCCCGAAGAAGGTGATCATTCTGGAAGGCATCCTGCTGCTGACCGATGCGCGCCTGCGCCAGGAAATGAACTTCTCTATTTTTGTTGATACACCGCTGGATATCTGCCTGATGCGCCGTATGAAGCGCGACGTTAACGAGCGCGGCCGTTCAATGGACTCCGTGATGGCGCAGTATCAAAAAACGGTACGCCCAATGTTCCTGCAATTTATTGAGCCTTCCAAACAATACGCCGATATTATCGTGCCGCGCGGGGGCAAGAACCGCATCGCAATCGATATTCTGAAAGCCAAAATCAGTCAGTTCTTTGAATAAAGACCTTTGCGGGCGCGCGTAAGCCGCTCGCTTTTACGTTGAATCCCTCATCCATTGCCAATTGGCTATCGTCGACGCTCTGTGGCAGTGTGTGTAAACTGAGATTGATAAGGAGAATCTGCGATGCGCCTTTGCGATCGTGATATCGAAGCCTGGCTGGATGATGGCCGTTTAGCGATTACCCCCCGTCCTCCGGTTGAACGCATTAACGGTGCCACCGTGGATGTGCGCCTCGGCAATAAATTCCGCACGTTTAGCGGGCATACCGCACCTTTTATCGATCTCAGCGGCCCAAAAGATGAAGTCACCGAAGCGTTAGAGCGCGTGATGAGTGATGAGATTGTGCTGGAAGAAGGTGAAGCTTTCTTTCTACACCCCGGTGAACTGGCGCTGGCGGTAACGCTGGAATCTGTCACGCTGCCGGACGACCTTGTGGGCTGGCTGGATGGGCGTTCCTCGTTAGCGCGCCTGGGCCTGATGGTACACGTCACCGCCCACCGCATCGATCCGGGCTGGCATGGCTGTATCGTGCTTGAATTCTACAATTCAGGGAAGCTGCCGCTGGCGCTGCGTCCGGGCATGATGATTGGCGCGCTGAGCTTTGAACCCCTCTCCGGGCCAGCCGCTCGCCCTTATAATCGCCGTCAGGATGCCAAATACCGCGACCAGCAGGGTGCGGTAGCAAGCCGTATCGATAAAGACTGAATTGCAGTGAGTTGTTCGCCCTCTGGCGAATGATATGGAGAATGTTATGAGACGACTATTAACCACGTTGATGATTCTGCTGGTTGTGCTGATAGCCGGCCTGACCTCACTCGTGTTGTTGGTTAACCCTAACGACTTCCGTGGTTATATGGTTCGTCAGGTTGAGGCCCGCAGCGGCTATCACCTTGAGCTGGAAGGGCCGCTGCGCTGGCATGTCTGGCCGCAGCTGAGTATTTTGTCTGGTCGCATGTCACTGACTGCGCCGGGTGCCAGTTTGCCAATGGTTAGCGCGGAAAATATGCGTCTGGATGTAGCGCTGATTCCGCTGCTTTCTCACCAGCTTCAGGTTCGCCAGGTCATGCTGAAAAGCGCGGTGATTCAGATGACGCCGCAGGCTGAAGCGAAGCTTTCGGCTAACGCGCCGGTAGGGCCAAAAGACACCATTAGTGAACCGGATACCGGGCGTGGCTGGTCCTTTGATGTCGCGAAGCTTAAGGTCGTCGACAGCGTGCTGGTCTTCCAGCATATCAATGACGAGCAGATCACCGTCCGCAACATTAACCTGCAAATGACGCAGGATGATAAGCGCCAGGCGCATATTGAATTCAGCAGCCAAATCAACCGTGACCAGCGGGATTTAACGCTTTCGGTCACCGCAGATGTCGATCTCCATGACTATCCGCAGCAAATCAACGCCACGTTAAGCCAAATTGACTACCAGCTGCAGGGCGCCGACCTTCCGGCTGGCGGCATCGGCGGCTCGGGATCGCTTCAACTGGGCTGGAAAAACACGGGCAGCCAGCTTTCGCTGTCAAATATGCAGCTCACGGCCAACGACAGTGATTTACAGGGCAATGTCAGCGTGGCGATGCAGGATAAACCGCAGTGGACGGTGGATCTGCAATCTCGCCTGCTCAATCTCGACAAACTGGTGGCCAATGCGCCCGTTGCGGATACCTTGATTAACCAACAGGCCCAGCAGGCTCAGCAACCGTCCCGCCCGGGCCCGGTGATTGCCGAACAACAGGGTGAAACCAACTACCACAGCCTGCGTAATTTTAATGCCGTACTGAATATCAAGGCTGGTGAAGTGCGCTGGCGCGGCCTGGCGTTCAGCGATGTGCAGACCGCGCTGGTGAATCAGGAGGGTAAACTCAGTATTAACCAGCTCAACGGCAAGCTGGGGCAGGGCACGCTCTCGCTGCCGGGCTTCCTGGATGCCAGCGGCAAGACGCCTGAGCTTGCCTTCCAGCCGCAGGTGAAAAATATTGAGATCGGCAAAATTCTGACCGCGTTTGATTACCCGATTGCGTTAACCGGGCAGTTTTCTATGACGGGTGATTTCAGCGGTGAACGCCTTGATGCGGAGGATTTCCGCAGTAACTGGCAGGGAGACGCCCAGCTTGAGCTGGCCCATTCCCGCCTCGAGGGGATGAACTTCCAGCAGCTGATTCAGCAGGCGGTCAGTCGGAACAATGAGGGCGTGGATGCGCAGCAGAATGTTCAGAACGTCACCGAGCTTGATCACTTCTCCACGTCTGCGTCGCTGGATAACGGGCTTCTGACGATGACGAAGATGGTCGGTGAGTCCAGCGTATTGTCCCTGACCGGCGAAGGCACGATGGATCTGGTGAAAGAGGTCTGCGACACCAACTTTGCAATTAAAGTCGGCGGCGGCTGGCAGGGCAGCGACAGTAAACTGATTGAAGTGCTAAAAAACACGGCCGTTCCGCTCCGGGTTTATGGCCCGTGGCAGCAGCTGAATTACACGCTGCAGGTTGACCAGGTGCTGCGTAAGCAGCTGCAGGATGAAGCTAAGCGTCGGCTCAATGACTGGCTGGATAAGCATAAAGAGAGCGACAAGGCGAAAGACGCTCAGCAGTTACTGAATAAGCTTTAACGACAAAAAAACCGGCTCTCGCCGGTTTTTTTATACCTCATAATCCAGCAGATTATCGCCTTGTTCGAGCGGGATGATTTGTACTTTGTTGACCCTGTGATTCACCACCTCCAGCGTTTTGAGCAAATAATTCCCCACTTCAACGCTCTCGCCTTCGGCTGGAATATGCTGCAAATGCTCCATCAGCAACTCGGCAATGGTGTGGTATTCCCGTTTCTCATCCAGGGGAAGGGCGATGTACTGCACCAGGTCGTCCAGCGGCATGTGGCCGTTAGCCGTCCAGCTGCCGTCCTGATTTTTCTGGATATCGTGGCGGGCATCTATCTCTTCCACTTCGTTCGGCAGATTACCGGCGATGGTTTCCATCACGTCGCTTAGGGTGACAATGCCTTCCACCGAGCCAAACTCATCGACGACAAAAGCAAAATGGGTGCGCGCGTTGCGGAACTGTTCTAACGCCTGCAGCAGCGGTAATGCCTCCGGGAAAACCAGCGGCTGACGAATCAACGGCGTAATATTCAGCGCTTCGCCGTGCAGCGACTGCTGCAATAAATCGATAACGTGCACCACGCCGAGGATGTCATCGTCATTGTCCGTGACCACGATGCGCGTGTGCTGGTTTTTATTCAGAAGTTCGCGAACCTCGGCTTCCGGGGCGGTAATGTCCAGATGCTCGACGTCGTGGCGGGAGGTCATGATACTGCTGACGCTGCGCTGGTTCAGGTGCAGCACGCGCTCGATCATCCGCGTTTCCTGCGGGTTAAAAACATCGCTGTTAATGCCGCTGTCGGCAATAAGTGAGGCGGTCTGGGCATCCAGTTCCGCGTCTTCTTTCTTGCCGTTCAATAGCCGCAGCACGGCTTCGGCGGTGCGCTCCCGCAGCGACTGATTTGCGGAAAGAAAACGTCGGCGGTTAAATATCGCCAGTTGATTGAGTGATTCAATCATCACCGAGAATCCGATGGCGGCATAGAGATAGCCTTTCGGGATTTGATAGCCAAAGCCGTCGGCCACCAGGCTAAAGCCAATCATCAGCAGGAAACTCAGGCACAAAATCACGATGGTCGGGTGGCTGTTCACAAACCGAGTCAGCGACTTGCTGGCCAGCACCATCAGCCCGATGGCGATGATAACCGCGACCATCATGACCGCCAGATGGTCGACCATGCCAACGGCGGTGACCACCGAATCAAGGGAAAACACGGCGTCAAGGATGACGATTTGCGCCACAACGGGCCAGAATTTGGCCCCCCGTTTTTGCGTGTGATGCTCGCTGTCTTTGCCCTCCAGCCGCTCATTCAGCTCCATCGTGGCCTTAAACAGCAGGAACATACCGCCCAACAGCATGATCAGATCCCTGGCGCTAAAGCTAAGGTCGTGAAGGGTGAATAGCGGTCGGGTAAGCGTCACCAGCCACGAAATGGAGGCCAGCAGCAGCAGGCGCATAACCATCGCCAGCAGTAAGCCCGTGACGCGGGCGCGATCGCGCAGTTTAGGAGGCAGCTTTTCGGCGAGGATGGCAATAAAAACGAGGTTATCAATGCCCAGAACCAGTTCTAAAACGACCAGGGTAACTAACCCGGCCCAGACTGAGGGGTCGGCAATCCATTCCATACGGGGTTTATAGCCTTTAACTTACGGGCAAATGCCACACGGAAATGATGGATAATTGTCGGACAAAAAGCAATGTTTGTCTGAGAATAATCCGTAATGACTAATAGAATTTTCAGCATTAAATGAATGCCCGGCAAATTATTGCGGATAATATTTAAAGAAGCATTTGAGTTATATATTTTATATATGAATACGCCGCTATGAGATAGTTCTGCATATTTTCCCAGACATTGTCTTATTATTTTTATTGTCAATATAAAGAAAATCCTAAAATGTTATTATTGCGTGGTTCATATTATTCTTAAAAGTCCGCCTCCAGCCTTTTGTCTCCTTGCCTGCTGAGTTTTAAGCTGCAACAATCTTTGGCGATGATTAGCAATGAATGTGTGATTACTCGTTTAGTAATAGTTTGTCCCAGCATTGTCATAAGACCTGATTCATTTTTTTCAATATCTTTCGGATATTAGAGAATCTCAGGTTATTAGGATTATTTACCTTTTTCAGTGGGTTGGTGACTGTGAGCCAGGGGCGGTAGCATGCCCGGATGCGGCCAGATAACAGCAAGTGATGGCGTCATCAGAATGTCGGGGAATAAGCTTATTTTAGGAATAATGCCAGTTTTCTCATTCTCTGAATATGTTCAATTCTGCACTTCGTTCTCACGGTTAATTGCTTGCCTGTTTTATTCGCTCAGGATAATTACTCTGCCATAGTGATAAATATTCAATGATAAAATACAAACTGAAGTTGATGCCATTATTGGTGTCAGTCACCCTGATGAGCGGCTGCACGATATTTCCCGGCAGCAATATGTCTACGTCGGGAAAAGACGTCATCAAACAACGGGATGCCGATTTCGACCTTGACCGAATGGTCAACGTTTATCCTTTAACGCCGCGACTGGTGGAGCAACTGAGGCCTCGTCCAGTGGTTGCCCAGCCGAATGCCGGGCTGGATAAAGATATCGCCAATTACCAGTACCGCGTCGGGCCGGGGGATGTATTAAACGTCACGGTCTGGGATCATCCGGAACTCACCACGCCTGCGGGGCAATATCGCAGTTCAAGCGACACCGGTAACTGGGTACAGCCCGATGGCACCATGTTCTATCCGTATGTGGGCAAAATCAGCGTGACCGGCAAAACGCTGGCAGAAATTCGCAGCGATATTACCAGCCGTCTTGCGCAGTACATTGCCCAGCCGCAGGTGGACGTTAATATCGCTGCCTTCCGCTCGCAAAAGGCCTATATCTCCGGGCAGGTAAATAAATCCGGCCAGCAGCCCATCACTAACGTACCGCTGACTATCCTCGACGCGATAAATGCCGCAGGCGGTTTAACCGAAGTAGCCGACTGGCGTAACGTCGTTCTGACCCATAACGGGCAGGAAAAACGCATTTCTCTGCAGGCGCTGATGCAAAATGGCGACCTCAGCCAAAACCATTTGCTCTACCCCGGCGACATTCTGTTTGTGCCGCGTAATGACGATCTGAAAGTGTTTGTGATGGGGGAAGTGAAGAAGCAAACCACCCTCAAAATGGACTTCAGCGGCATGACGCTTACCGAGGCGCTTGGCCAGGCCGAAGGTATCGATCTCACCTCGTCCAACGCCAGCGGCATCTTCGTGATCCGTCCGCTCAAAGGCCAGACGCAGCAAAACGGCAAGATTGCCAACATTTATCAGCTCGATATGTCCGATGCGACTTCGCTGGTGATGGGCACCGAGTTCCAGCTCCAGCCGTATGACGTGGTGTACGTCACTACCGCCCCAGTTTCTCGCTGGAATCGCCTGATCAACCAGCTTCTGCCAACCATCAGCGGCGTGCGTTACATGACCGATACCGCCAAAGATATTCACACCTGGTAACGCGCTATGTTCAACAAAATACTTGTGGTTTGCGTGGGGAACATCTGCCGTTCCCCCACGGCTGAACGGCTGCTCAAACGTTACCACCCGGAGCTTAGCGTCAGCTCAGCCGGGCTGGGGGCGCTGGTCGGCAAGGGCGCTGATGCCGGTGCTGTTGAGGTTGCCGGGCGGCACAACCTTTCGCTTGAGGGGCATTTAGCCCGCCAGGTTTCGGGGCGTCTATGCCGGGAGCACGATCTGATTCTGGCGATGGAAAAACGCCACATCACCACGCTGTGCGAAATGGCACCCGAAATGCGCGGCAAAGTGATGCTGTTTGGCCACTGGGATGCCGGCAGAGAAATTCCTGACCCCTATCGTAAAAGCCGCGACGCCTTCGAAGCGGTCTACAGCATGCTCGACCTTTCTGCCCAAAAGTGGGCTAACGCACTCAACGCTCATCAGGGATAACAATGACAGAGAAAGTACGCCGTTCGAGCGCCCCGACCGAGGGCAATGACGAAATTGATATTGGCCGTTTGTTTGGCACCGTGCTGGAGGCTCGCTGGTGGGTTATCGGCATTACGGGGCTGTTTGCCGTGCTGGCCGCGGTTTATGCCCTGTTTGCCACGCCGGTCTACAAGGCCGACGCGCTGGTGCAAATCGAACAAAATGCCGGTAACACGCTGGTGAACGACATCAGCTCCGCGCTCAGCAATAAGCCACCGGCGTCTGCCGCAGAAATTCAGCTGATCCAGTCCCGCATGGTGCTGGGGAAAACCGTTGATGACCTGAATCTGGACATCTCGGTGACTAAGAACACCTTCTGGCTGTTCGGCGCTGGCTGGGACCGCCTGCAGGGGCACCAGAACGACACGGTGAATGTCACCACGTTTACGCTGCCGGCGGCGATGAACAAAGACACCTTTACCGTGGAAGTGCTGAACGATAAACAGTATCAGCTGACCAGCGACAATGGCTTTAGCGCCAAAGGTGAAGTGGGCAAGCTGCTGAGTAAATCGGGCGTTACGATGCAGGTGGAGGGCATCCAGGCGCAGCCCGGTGACAATTTCACGGTGGTGAAGTATTCCACGTTGGGGATGATCAACCAGCTGCTGGGCAACCTGACGGTGACTGAAAACGGCAAAGATACCGGCGTGCTTAGCTTGTCCTACACCGGGGAGGATAGAGATCAGATCCGCACCATTCTCGACAGTATCACCCGCAACTATCTGGCGCAGAACGTGCAGCGCAAATCGGAAGAGGCCGCCAAAAGCCTGAAGTTCCTGGCCGAGCAGCTGCCGGAGGTGCGCCGCAATCTGGATGCCGCAGAGAACAAACTGAACGCTTATCGCCAGCGCCAGGATTCGGTGGATCTTTCCCTGGAGGCAAAATCGCTGCTGGATTCCGTGGTCAACATTGACGCTCAGCTGAATCAACTGACCTTCAAAGAAGCCGAAATCTCCAAGCTGTACACCAAAGCCCACCCGTCCTACCGCACGTTGCTGGAGCAGCGCAGAACGCTGGAAGATCAGAAAGCTCGCCTGACCAACAGCATCGCCGCGATGCCCAAAACCCAGCAGGAAATTGTTCGCCTGACCCGCGATGTGGAGTCCGGGCAGCAGGTTTATATGCAGCTGTTGAACAAGCAGCAAGAGCTGAAAATCACCGAAGCCAGTACGGTGGGTGATGTGCGCATCGTCGACCCGGCGATTACGCAGCCTGGCATGGTTAAACCTCAGCGCGTGCTGGTGGTGCTGGGCAGCATCATTCTGGGCCTGATTGTGTCTGTGATCGGGGTGCTGCTGCGCTCGCTGTTTAACGGCGGCATTGAAAGCCCGACCGTGCTGGAAGAGGCGGGGCTCAGCGTGTATGCGAGCATTCCGCTCTCCGAATGGCAGAAAACCCGCGACCAGGCCAACCTGCGCAACGTCAAAGGCACTAAGCGCTTCAAACAGAGTCAGTTGCTGGCGGTGGGTAACCCGACCGACCTGGCCATTGAAGCCATTCGCAGCCTGCGCACCAGCCTGCATTTCGCCATGATGCAGGCCCCCAACAAC
The DNA here is from genome assembly GCF_037152415.1 of Cedecea sp. AS113. NCBI lineage: Bacteria > Pseudomonadati > Pseudomonadota > Gammaproteobacteria > Enterobacterales > Enterobacteriaceae > Cedecea > Cedecea sp. AS113. Next base: position 244,471 of record NZ_JBBCMI010000001.1, on the reverse strand, counting down.
GTCCTGATGCTCACCGGCGTTAGCCCGTCTATCGGTAAAACCTTTGTGTGCGCCAACCTCGCGGCGGTGATCAGCCAGACCAACAAGCGCGTGCTGCTGATGGACTGCGACATGCGCAAAGGCTATACCCACGAACTGCTGGGGACCACCAACGTTAACGGGCTGTCCGATGTGCTGTCAGGGCAGGGGGATATTACCCGCTGCGCGCAGAAAACCTCCGTGCCGAACTTTGACCTTATCCCACGTGGGCAGGTCCCGGCTAACCCGTCCGAGCTGTTGATGAACGAGCGCTTCTCTCAGTTGGTGAAGTGGGCCAGTGAAAATTATGACCTGGTGCTGATAGATACGCCGCCGATTCTGGCCGTCACCGATGCGGCAATTGTGGGGCGCCATGCGGGCACCACGCTGATGGTGGCTCGCTACGCGGTGAACACGCTGAAAGAAGTGGAAACCAGCCTGAGCCGCTTTGAGCAGAACGGCATTGCCGTGCGCGGCGTGATCCTTAACTCGATTTTCCGCCGGGCCACGGGCTACCAGGATTACGGGTATTACGAATACGAATATAAGTCGGATGCTAAATAAGGTGATAGCCATGAACAGCAGCGCAACTCGCCCGCTTATCTCTATATATATGCCGACGTGGAACCGCCAGCAGTTGGCCATTCGCGCCATCAACTCGGTGCTGCGGCAGGATTATGACCACTGGGAAATGATCATCGTCGATGACTGCTCCGCCAGCTTCCAGCAACTGGAGCAGTTTGTTGCAGACCTCGGCGATCCTCGGGTGCGTTACATTCACAACGACATGAACAGCGGTGCCTGTGCGGTACGTAACCAGGCCATTAGGCTGGCGCAAGGGCGCTTTATCACCGGCATTGATGATGATGACGAATGGACGCCGAACCGGCTGTCGGTGTTTCTGTCCCACCAGAATCAGTTGGTCACCCACGCGTTTTTATATGCCAACGACTATTTGTGTGAAGGGCAGGTCTACTCGCAGCCGACCAGCCTGCCGCTGTACCCGAAGTCGCCGTATTCCCTGAAGCTGTTCTACAAGCGCAATATCATCGGCAATCAGGTCTTTACCTACGCCGAACGCTTTAAAAGCAGCCTGTTTGATACCGAGCTGAAGGCGGCGCAGGATTACGATATCTTCCTGCGCATGGTGGTGGCGTTCGGCCAGCCGTGGAAGGTGGAAGAGGCGACCCAAATTCTGCACGTTAATCACGGCGAAATGCAGATAACCAAATCCCCCAAGAAATTTGCCGGTTATTTCCACTTTTACCGCAAGCACAAAGCCAAGTTCGACCGGGCCAGCAAGAAATATCAGCTGTATACGCTCTACCAAATCCGCAATAAGCGCATGTCGTGGCGTACCCTGTTAGCTCTGCTGACGGTGCGCAACGGCAAGCGCCTGGCCGATAGTCTGCGGGGGAGGTAAGCGTGCTGGAGGATATTCGTGCCAATAGCTGGAGCCTGCGCCCGTGCTGCATGGTGCTGGCCTATCGCGTAGCCCACTTTTGCTCGGTGTGGCGCAAGAAAAACGTTATCAACAACCTTTGGGCTGCGCCCGTGCTGCTGGCCTACCGATTCATTACCGAATGCCTGTTTGGCTATGAAATTCAGGCGGGCGCCACCATTGGCCGCCGGTTCACTATTCATCACGGCTATGCGGTGGTTATCAATAAGTTCGTCGTCGTCGGGGATGATTTCACCATCCGCCACGGCGTCACCATTGGTAACCGGGGGAACAGTCTCGCTTGCCCGGTGATTGGCAACGGCGTTGAGCTGGGCGCCAACGTAATCATTGTGGGCGATATCACCCTCGGCAATAACGTGACGGTAGGCGCGGGCAGCGTGGTGCTGGACAGCGTGCCGGACAATGCGCTGGTGGTCGGTGAAAAAGCTCGGGTGAAGGTGATCCAATGAACATCATGCAATTTAATGTCCGCCTGGCCGAAGGCGGTGCGGCGGGGGTGGCGCTCGATCTGCACCAGCGTGCACGTCTGGCCGGGCTGTCCTCACGTTTTATCTACGGCTATGGCAAAGGCGGCAAGAAAAGCGCCAGCCACGACATTTATCCCGACGTTGAGAAACACACGCCTCGCCTGGTGTCGGTTGCCAATATCGCGCTGTTCCGTTTTCTGAACCGCGATCCATTCGGCAATCTGAATAAGCTTTACCGTCGGGTCACTCGCAGCCCACAGCCGGTTGTGCTGCACTTCCATGTGGTGCACAGCTATTGGCTGAACCTGGACGAAATGGTGTCGTTTTGCCAGCGGGTGAAGGCGCACAAGCCGGATGTTACCTTCGTCTGGACGCTGCACGATCACTGGAGCATTACCGGGCGCTGCGCCTTTCTGGACGGCTGCGAAGGCTGGAAAACCGGCTGTGTTAAATGCCCGACGCTGAACAACTATCCGCCGGTCAAAGTGGATAAGGCGCACCAGCAGGTGGCGGGCAAGCGCCAGCTGTTTCGCGAGATGCTGGCGCTGGGCTGCAAGTTTATATCCCCCAGCCAGCACGTCGCCGAAGCTTTTAATCAGCTCTATGGTGCCGGGCGCTGCAGCATCATCAATAACGGTATCGACGTCGCCACCGAGGCGATTCTGGCGGAGCTGCCTGAAAGCGGTGTCGCGACGGTGAAGCCCCGCGTGGCTATTGTGGCCCACGATCTGCGCTATGACGGCAAAACCAACCAGAAACTGGTACAGGCAATGATGGCGCTGGGCGACAAAATTGAGCTGCATACCTTCGGCAAGTTCTCGCCGTTTGAAGGCGCTAACGTGGTGAACCACGGCTATATGACCGACAAGCGCGCGCTGATGAGCGAGCTGAACACGATGGACAGCCTGGTGTTCAGTTCCCGTGTGGATAACTATCCGCTGATCCTGTGCGAGGCGCTGTCTATCGGCGTGCCGGTGGTGGCGACGAGCAGCGAGGCCGCGGATGAAGTTCTGCGTAAAGTGGGGGGCAAAACCTTCACACCGGAACACGTTCTGGCGCTGGTGCAGCTTAAAAAAACGCAGCTGGCAGAGCAGGTTTTCGCGACTGATTTAGCGACCTTCCGTGCAGCCAGCCGCACGGCCTATAGTGGCAAGCAGATGCTGGAGGAATATGTCTCGTTCTATCAGGGTCTGTAGCTATCTGCTGCTGCCGTTCATCTATCTGGTGGTGAACATTAAGCTCGCCTCGCTGGGGGAGAGCTTCCCGATAACCATCGTGACCTTCCTGCCGGCGATTTTGTTTCTGTATATCGAGCGCATCAACCTTAAAAAATTGATGATTGCGTTGGGTGTGGGGGCGGGACTGACGGCGTTTAACTACATTTTTGGCCAGTCGCTCGACCCGGCCAAGTATGTCACCTCGATGATGCTGTTTGTCTATATTGTGCTGATATTGGGCATGACATGGAGCTGCCGATTCAAAACTATTTCTCAGCGTAATCACCGCAAGATATTACGGTTTTTCTATGCCGTGGTGGGCATTATTGTGGCGCTGGCGGCGGCGGAAATGGCTCAGATTATTCTGACCGGCGGCAGTAGCCTGATTGAGAAAATTTCAAAGTTTCTCATCTACAGCAACAATTACGTGCTCAACTTTATTAGCTTTGGTGGGCGGCGTACTACGGCGCTCTATTTCGAGCCCGCTTTCTTCGCCCTGGCATTAATCTCAATTTGGCTCAGCATCAAACAGTTTGGTATCAAAACGCCGAAAACTGATGTTATGATTCTTTTAGGGATAATCCTGTCAGGATCTTTCTCCGGGGTAATGACGTTTATTTTGTTTTATCTGCTGGAGTGGGCGTTTCAATACCTTAATAAAAGCGCCATTAAAAAGAAGTTGCCATTGGCAATTATTTCACTGGCTGTTTTTTTAATCGGTTTGGTATTCGCTTTCCCTTATATCGCAACCCGTGTTGGCGATTTGGGAACCGAAGGGTCGTCATCGTATTATCGTATTATTGGTCCATTGGTGATGGTTGGTTACTCTCTGGCAAATGTTGATGGCGTAGTACGGTTTGGTTCTCTCTATGAATATGTCGCATCATTCGGAATATTTAACGGTGCGGATGTAGGGAAAACCGTGGACAATGGACTGTATCTGCTGATTATTTATTTCTCATGGTTTGCAGTGTTAATGACCGCTGGCTATATGTGGCGAGTCATGAAAATGATGCGCAATGCCTTTGGCAATAATGAGAATTATCGTGTTCAGCTTTGGTTGTTTATGCCTGTATCTTTGTTTTTTACCGGTTCTATTTTTAGCCCGGAATATGCATTTTTAATTGTTTGCCCATTTATTTTGCGTAAAGCAATTCAGCATTCGCTGCCAGGAGGTGCGCAATAATGTTATTAAGTGTTATTACAGTGGCATGGCGTAACCATGCCGGGGTCGTGAAGACCTGGCAATCGCTGGCGCACCTGGCACAGGCCAAAGGCATCGAGTTCGAATGGATTGTGGTGGACGGCAACTCTCCAGACGGCACGGCTGAGTTTCTTGCTGGCCTGCAGGGCCAGTACAACCTGCGCTTTGTCAGTGAGAAAGACAGCGGCATTTACGATGCGATGAACAAAGGCATCGCCATGGCGCAGGGGCGCTATGCGCTCTTTCTGAACTCCGGCGATGCTTTCCACCCTGAGATTGCCGAGGTGATTTATCAGCTGGCAGCCTTAGGCGAGCGCGATGACGCGATGGTGATTGGTGACGCGCTGCTGGACTTTGGTGATGGTAATAAAATTCGCCGCAGCGCCAAGCGGGGCTGGTATATCTACCATAGCCTGCCGGCCAGCCATCAGGCTATCTTTTTCCCGCTCTCTGGACTGCGTAAATATCCCTACGATCTGCAATATAAAGTCTCATCCGATTACGCGCTGGCGGCAAAAATGTATAAAAACGGCTATGCCTTTAAGCGTATCAAAGGGCTGGTGTCTGAATTTTCAATGGGCGGCGTGTCTACTTCTAACAATATTGAATTGTGCCGTGATGCGAGACATGTTCAGCGAAAAATATTACGCGTGCCGGGCTTTATTGCCGAGCTCTCTTTCCGACTCAGATTAAAAACAACCGGCAAAGCAAAAGCGCTTTATAACAAAGCTTAAAGCTCACAGGAAATATTATGCAGGATTTAAGCGGCTTCAGTGTACCGAGGGGGTTTCGCGGCGCGAGCGGCATTAAAGTGCAGTTGTGGTGGGCGGTTCAGGCCACTCTATTTGCCTGGTCTCCGCAAGTTTTATATCCGTGGCGTGCCTTTTTATTACGTGTTTTTGGAGCGAAGGTAGGCAAGAAGGTTGTTGTTCGCCCCTCGGTGAAAATTACCTACCCCTGGAAGTTAACGCTCGGAGATTATGCCTGGGTTGGCGATGATGCCGTGCTCTATACCCTCGGTGAAATTAGCATCGGCGCAAATTCCGTGGTGTCGCAAAAATGTTATTTGTGCACCGGCAGTCACGATTATATGAGTCAGCATTTCGATATTACCCAGTCACCGATTGTTATCGGCGAAAAATGCTGGCTGGCAACGGATGTATTTGTTTCCCCGGGCGTCACGATAGGCGATGGCTGTGTCGTGGGAGCCCGGAGCAGCGTTTATAAATCATTACCGGCGAATGCCGTTTGCCGGGGAAACCCGGCAGTAAAAATACGCGACCGCGCGTAATGCTTTCACCCTTGCTCTGTTTGTGACTGTTTATCTCCCTCTGCGGAGAGACAGGGAGTGAGGGGTAAGGGCCAATAAAAATGTTCACAGAGGATAAATTATCATGACTAAAGTAGCTCTCATTACGGGTGTCACCGGACAAGACGGCTCTTACCTGGCGGAATTCCTGCTGGAAAAAGGCTATGAAGTCCACGGTATCAAGCGCCGCGCCTCTTCTTTCAATACCGAACGTGTGGACCACATTTATCAGGATCCGCACGCGGGTAACCCAAAATTCCATCTGCACTATGGCGACCTGACCGATACCTCCAACCTGACCCGTATTTTGTCCGAAGTGCAGCCGGATGAAGTCTACAACCTGGGCGCGATGAGCCATGTCGCGGTTTCTTTTGAGTCACCGGAATACACCGCGGACGTGGATGCGATGGGCACCCTGCGCCTGCTCGAAGCCATTCGCTTCCTCGGCCTCGAAAAGAAAACGCGCTTCTACCAGGCATCCACTTCAGAGCTGTACGGCCTGGTGCAGGAGATCCCACAGAAAGAAACCACACCTTTCTACCCGCGTTCCCCCTACGCAGTCGCCAAGCTTTACGCCTACTGGATCACCGTCAACTACCGTGAATCCTACGGCATGTATGCCTGTAACGGCATTCTGTTCAACCACGAATCTCCGCGTCGCGGCGAAACCTTCGTCACTCGCAAAATTACCCGCGCGATTGCCAACATCGCTCAGGGCCTGGAGAAGTGCCTGTACCTCGGCAACATGGATTCCCTGCGCGACTGGGGCCACGCCAAAGACTACGTGAAAATGCAGTGGATGATGCTGCAGCAGGAAAAACCGGAAGACTTCGTGATCGCCACCGGCGTGCAGTACTCCGTGCGTCAGTTCGTAGAAATGGCGGCGGCTCAGCTCGGCATCAAACTGCGCTTTGAAGGTCAGGGCGTGGAAGAGAAAGGCATTGTGGTTTCCGTCACGGGTCACGACGCGCCGGGCGTGAAACCAGGCGACGTTATCGTCTCCGTTGATCCGCGTTACTTCCGTCCTGCGGAAGTGGAAACCCTGCTGGGCGATCCAACCAAAGCGCACGAAACGCTGGGCTGGAAGCCGGAAATTACCCTGCAGGAGATGGTTGGTGAAATGGTAGCCAAAGACCTTGAAGCGGCGAAGAAACACTCTCTGCTGAAGTCCCATGGTTATGAGGTCGCCATCGCGCTGGAGTCCTGAGCATGAATAAAAAACGTATCTTTGTTGCCGGTCACCGTGGGATGGTCGGCTCGGCCATCGTCCGCCAGCTCGGGCAGCGCGATGACGTTGAGCTGGTGCTGCGCGGGCGCGATGAGCTGAATCTGCTGGACGCTGGGGACGTTAATGCCTTCTTCGCCAGCGAGAAAATCGACCAGGTTTACCTGGCGGCGGCAAAAGTGGGCGGTATCGTCGCCAATAACACGTTCCCGGCAGAGTTTATCTACGAGAACATGATGATCGAAAGCAACATTATTCATGCCGCGCACACGCACGGCGTGAACAAACTGTTGTTCCTCGGCTCATCCTGTATTTACCCGAAGATGGCGAAGCAGCCGATGGCCGAAAGCGAGCTGCTGCAGGGCACGCTTGAAGCCACGAACGAGCCGTATGCGATTGCCAAGATTGCCGGGATCAAGCTGTGCGAGTCCTACAACCGCCAGTACGGGCGGGATTACCGCTCGGTGATGCCGACCAATCTGTACGGGCCGAACGACAACTTCCACCCGAGCAACTCCCACGTTATTCCGGCCCAGCTGCGTCGCTTCCATGAAGCCACGCAGGAAAATGCCCCGGACGTGGTGGTATGGGGCAGCGGCACGCCGATGCGTGAGTTCTTACACGTCGACGACATGGCGGCAGCCAGCATTCACGTGATGGAACTGGATCGGGAAGTGTGGCAGGAGAATACCGACCCGATGCTGTCGCACATTAACGTCGGCACCGGCGTGGACTGCACTATCCGTGAACTGGCGCAGACGCTGGCCAAAGTGACCGGCTACCGGGGGCGCGTGGTGTTTGACGCCACCAAACCTGACGGCACGCCGCGCAAGCTGCTGGATGTATCCCGCCTGCATCGCCTCGGCTGGTATCACGAGATTTCCCTGGAGGCGGGCCTCGCCAGCACTTACCAGTGGTTCCTCGAAAATCAGCAGCGGTTCCGGGGGTAAGCATGTTTTTGAGCGCGGAAGATTTTGCCACCGTAGTGAGCGCCACGCCGCTGATCTCCATCGACCTTATCGTCGAAAACCAGGCGGGCGAATTCCTGCTGGGTTTGCGGACCAATCGCCCTGCGAAGGGCTTTTGGTTTGTGCCGGGGGGAAGGGTGCTGAAGAACGAAACGCTGGCGAATGCTTTTATTCGTCTCACCGAGGCTGAGCTGGGCAAATCGTTCACTCTGCTGGACGGGGAGTTTTACGGCGTCTGGCAGCATTTCTACGGCGATAACTTCTCCGGGAAGGATTTCTCGACCCATTACGTGGTGCTGGGTTTCCGCCTGCGGGTGGACGACAAACAGCTGAACCTGCCTGCTGAGCAGCACAAAGCGTACTGCTGGCTGACGCCGGAAGCGCTGCTCAAGCGGGAAGACGTGCACGACAACAGCCGTGCTTACTTCATCACCCAGGGCAAAGGGAAGGTACCGGGCTTATGAAAATTCTGGTCTACGGCATTAACTATTCCCCGGAGCTGACCGGCATCGGCAAGTACACCGGTGAAATGGTGGAGTGGATGACCAGCCGGGGCCATGAGGTGCGGGTGATCACCGCGCCGCCTTATTATCCGGTCTGGCGCGTGCACCCGGACTACTCGGCGTGGAAATACAAAAAAGAGCCGGGGAAAGCGACCGTCTGGCGCTGCCCGCTGTATGTGCCGAAGCAGCCTTCGACGCTGAAACGCCTGATTCACCTGGGCAGCTTCGCGCTGAGTTCATTTTTTCCGCTTCTGGCGCAACGCAACTGGAAGCCAGACCGGGTCATTGGCGTGGTGCCGACGCTGTTTTGCGTGCCGGGGATGCGCCTGCTGGCAAAACTGAGCGGGGCGCGCACGCTGCTGCACATTCAGGACTACGAGGTGGACGCGATGCTCGGCCTCGGTATGGCCGGAAAGACACCGGGAAAAATTGCTCGCCTGGCCCAGCGCTTTGAAAAAAGCGGGCTGCACAACGTTGATAACGTCTCCACCATTTCTCGCTCGATGATGAACAAGGCTACCGAGAAAGGCGTCGACCCACAGCGTGTGATTTTTTTCCCTAACTGGTCGGAAGTGGCGCGTTTCCGTGATGTTGATCCGGCGCAAATCCAGGCCGTGCGCCAGGCGCTCAATCTGCCGGAAGATAAAAAAATCATTCTTTACTCCGGCAACATCGGCGAAAAACAGGGGCTGGAAACGGTGATTGAAGTGGCGAGCCGCTTCTCTGAGAGCCCGTATCTGTTCGTGATTGTGGGCCAGGGCGGCGGTAAAGAGAGGCTCGAAAAACTGGTGCACGTTCACGGGCTGAGTAACGTGGTGTTCCACCCGCTTCAGTCTTACGACGCGCTGCCCGCGCTGCTCTGCCTGGCCGATTGCCATCTGGTTATCCAGCGTCGGGGAGCGGCGGACGCCGTCCTGCCGTCAAAACTCACCAATATCCTGGCCGTCGGCGGCAATGCGGTGATTACCGCCGAGCCTGAAACAGAGCTGGGCCAGCTTTGCGAAGCGTATCCGGGCATTGCGGTTTGCGTGATGCCTGAATCCGCCGATGCGCTGGCGGCGGGCATTGAACGCTGTCTGCAGCTGCCACAACACAACACGACGGCACGTGAATATGCCGAACGCACGCTCGAAAAAGAGAACGTGTTAAGCCAATTTATTGCTGACATTCGGGGATAAATGATGAGTCAGTCACAACTCTATCCGGTGATCATGGCGGGCGGAAACGGGAGCCGTCTCTGGCCGCTGTCCCGCGTGCTGTACCCCAAGCAGTTCCTCTGCCTGAAAGGGGATCTGACCATGCTGCAAACCACCATCAATCGCCTGAACGGGGTAGAGTGCGAAAGCCCGGTGGTGATTTGCAATGAGGAACACCGCTTTATTGTCGCCGAGCAGCTGCGCCAGCTAAGTAAACTGACCGAAAATATCGTGCTGGAACCGGCCGGGCGCAACACCGCGCCAGCCATTGCGCTGGCCGCCCTGGCCGCGCTGCGTAACCAGCCGCAGCAGGACCCGCTGATGCTGATCCTCGCCGCCGATCACGTCATCCAGAATGAAGAAGCCTTCCGCGAGGCGGTGCGCTGCGCGATGCCTTATGCGGAAGCAGGCAAGCTGGTGACCTTCGGGATCGTCCCCGACCTGCCGGAAACGGGCTACGGCTATATTCGCCGTGGCGCAGTGACGACGCCGGAAAACGGCGACGCCCTGGCGTTTAGCGTCGCGCAGTTTGTCGAAAAACCCGATCTCTCCACCGCCCAGGCCTATGTCGCCTGCGGCGAATACTACTGGAACAGCGGCATGTTCCTGTTCCGCGCGGGCCGCTATCTGGAAGAGCTGGCGAAGTTCCGCCCCGACATTCTGGCCGCCTGCGAAAAAGCCATGGCGGGCGTTGACCCGGATCTGGATTTCGTTCGCGTGGATGAGCAGGCGTTCCTGGCCTGCCCGGATGAGTCTATCGACTATGCGGTAATGGAAAAAACCGCCGATGCGGTGGTGGTGCCGATGGACGCCGGCTGGAGCGATGTGGGCTCGTGGTCCTCGCTGTGGGAAATCAGCGCCAAGAGTCCGGAAGGGAACGTACATCACGGCGATGTCATCAGTCACGAAACCGAAAACAGCTACATCTATGCCGAATCCGGCCTGGTCACTACCGTGGGGGTGAAAGACCTGGTCGTGGTGCAAACCAAAGATGCGGTGCTGATTGCCGACCGTGACCACGTACAGAACGTGAAGAAAGTGGTGGAGCGCATCAAAGGTGATGGCCGCCACGAGCACCATAACCACCGGGAAGTTTACCGCCCGTGGGGGAAATACGACTCCATCGACGCCGGGGAGCGTTACCAGGTGAAGCGCATCACCGTTAAGCCTGGCGAAGGGCTCTCGCTGCAAATGCACCACCACCGCGCCGAACACTGGATTGTGGTGGCGGGCACCGCCAAAGTCACTCTGGGGGATGAGATTAAGCTGCTGGGTGAAAACGAGTCTATCTACATTCCGCTCGGCATGACCCACTGCCTGGAAAACCCCGGCAAAATTCCCCTCGACCTGATTGAGGTCCGCTCCGGTACCTATCTGGAAGAAGACGACATCGTCCGCTTCCAGGATCGCTACGGACGTATTTAATCCCTGACTAAAAAACAAGCTCCACGGGCCAAAGACCCGTGGGTTGGGTAACTGTTGCCCGAAGGAGCGAAATCATGCAGCAACTGACCTGTTTTAAAGCCTACGACATCCGCGGCCGCCTGGGCGACGAGCTAAATGAAGACATCGCCTGGCGCATTGGCCGCGCCTACGGTGAGTACCTGAAGCCAAAAACTATCGTGCTGGGCGGCGACGTGCGTCTGACCAGCGAATCGCTGAAGCAGGCGCTGGCGCGTGGCCTGCAGGATGCGGGCGTGGACGTGCTGGATATTGGCCTGTCCGGTACCGAAGAGATTTACTTTGCCACCTGGCATCTGGACGTGGACGGCGGCATCGAAGTGACCGCCAGCCACAACCCGATGGACTACAACGGCATGAAGCTGGTGCGCCAGGGAGCTCGCCCTATCAGCGGTGACACCGGCCTGCGGGACGTACAGTGCCTGGCGGAAGCCAACGACTTCCCGCCGGTGGATGAGGCGGCGCGCGGCAGCTATCAGAAAGTGTCGGTGGTAGACGCTTATCTCGACCATCTTTTCTCGTACATCAACGTCAGCCACATCAAGCCGCTGAAGCTGGTGGTGAACTCCGGTAACGGCGCGGCCGGCCCGATTGTGGACGCCATCGAAGCCCGCTTTAAGGCACTTAATGTCCCGCTGACGTTTGTGAAGGTGCACAACACGCCGGACGGCAATTTCCCGAACGGTATTCCTAACCCGCTGTTGCCGGAGTGCCGCGCCGATACGCGCGACGCGGTGATTGCGCACGGGGCGGATATGGGCATCGCGTTTGACGGGGACTTTGACCGCTGCTTCCTGTTCGACGAGAAAGGGCAGTTTATCGAGGGGTACTACATCGTGGGCCTGCTGGCGGCGGCGTTTCTTGAGAAACAGCCCGGGGCAAAAATCATTCACGACCCGCGGCTGTCCTGGAACACGGTCGATATCGTCGAGCGTGCGGGTGGCCAGCCGGTGATGTCGAAAACCGGGCATGCGTTTATCAAAGAGCGGATGCGTGAAGAGGATGCCATTTACGGCGGGGAGATGAGCGCCCATCACTATTTCCGCGATTTTGCCTATTGCGACAGCGGGATGATCCCGTGGCTGCTGGTGACCGAATTGCTGTGCCTGAAGGGCAAAACGCTGGGCGAGCTGGTCGAGGATCGCATGGCTGCGTGGCCGGCCAGCGGTGAAATTAACAGCAAGCTGGAAGCGCCGGCAGAGGCGATTGAACGTGTACGCGCGCATTTCGGCCCGCACGCGGCAGAGATTGACCACACGGACGGCATCAGCATGGCGTTTGGCGACTGGCGCTTCAACCTGCGCAGCTCTAACACCGAGCCTGTGGTGCGCCTGAACGTGGAGTCCCGCGGAAACGAGGCGCTGATGCAGGCGCGAACGCAGGAAATTATGGCTCTGCTGAACCAATAATCTGCCGTATTGAGGTGTTTAACCCTCACCCTGACCCTCTCCCTGGAAGGGAGAGGGAATATCAAGTGCCAGCTTTTCTCGCACTCTCCAGTGGAGAGGGAATAGTCAGGTGCCAGCTTTTCTCCCTCTCCACCGTGGGGAGAGGGCTGGGGTGAGGGGGAAAACACCGATGCGACAACTTTCAAAGGTAAAACGATGACAAATCTAAAAAAGCGCGAGCTGCCAAAAACCAACGCATCGTTGATCTCTATGGTGCAACGTTTTTCTGACATCAGCATCATGTTTGCCGGGCTATGGATGGTTTGCAAGGCTAACGCTTTGCCTTTTCTCTATATGCATTTGCTGATGGCTTTATTAACCCTCGTTGTGTTCCAGATGATCGGTGGGATGACGGATTTTTACCGTTCATGGCGCGGGGTGAAAATGTCCAGCGAGCTATTCCTGTTGCTGCAAAACTGGACGCTGAGCGTGGTTTTCAGCGCCGGTCTGCTGGCGTTTAACAGCGATTTTGATGGCTCTTTCTGGGTTTATCTGGCCTGGTATGCCTTGGCCGGTGTGGGGATGGTTATCTGCCGGTCATGGATCCGTTTTGCCGCAGGCTGGCTGCGTAATAAAGGTTTTAATACGCGACGCGTTGCCATTGCGGGCTCTTTGCCGGTCGGACAGATGCTGGCGCAGAGCTTCAAGAATGAACCGTGGCTCGGCTTCAACGTGCTTGGCGTGTATGACGATGAGCCGCCTGCAGGTGCCCTGGTTAGCTATATTGGCAACTTCAATACGCTGGTGGCGGACGCCCGCAGCGGCCAAATTGATAAAGTCTATATCGCGATGGAAATGAGCCACGAGTCGCGCATTAAAAAGCTGGTGAGTGAGCTGGCGGATACCACCTGTTCGGTACTGCTGATCCCCGATGTTTTCACCTTTAATATTCTTAATGCCCGCACCGAAGAGGTCAACGGCGTGCCGGTTGTGCCGCTGTTTGAAACGCCTTTGAGTGGCTTTAACAGCGTACTCAAACGGCTGGAAGATATCGTGCTCTCCTCTTTTATCCTGCTGCTCATTTCCCCTGTTCTGCTTTGCATTAGCCTGGCGGTGAAGCTGACTTCGCCCGGGCCGGTTATTTTCCGCCAGACGCGCTACGGCATGGACGGCAAGCCAATCAAAGTGTGGAAATTCCGCTCTATGAAGGTGATGGAAAACGACGCGGTGGTTGTGCAGGCCACGAAAGGGGATTCGCGCATCACGCCGGTAGGCAGCTTTCTGCGCCGCACCTCCCTCGACGAACTGCCGCAGTTTATCAACGTGCTGCTGGGCGGTATGTCCATCGTCGGCCCTCGTCCCCATGCCGTGGCCCATAACGAGCAATATCGCGCGTTAATAGAAGGCTACATGCTGCGCCACAAGGTCAAACCGGGCATTACCGGCTGGGCGCAAATTAACGGCTGGCGCGGGGAAACGGATACGCTCGACAAGATGGAAAAGCGCGTGGAGTTCGACCTGGAATACATTCGCGAGTGGAGCCTGTGGTTCGACATCAAGATTGTCTTCCTGACCGTTTTCAAAGGCTTTGTTCACAAAGCGGCATACTGACCGGAATCCAACATGAGCCTGAGAGAAAAAACCATCAGCGGGGCGAAGTGGTCCGCGATTGCAACGGTGATCATTATTGGTTTAGGGCTGGCGCAGATGACGATTCTGGCCAGAACTATTGATAACCACCAGTTTGGCCTGCTGACGGTGTCGCTGGTGATCATCGCCCTGGCCGATACGCTGTCTGATTTTGGTATCGCCAACTCGATTATTCAGCGCAAAGAGATAAGCCAGCTGGAGTTGACCACGCTCTACTGGCTGAATGTCGGGCTGGGCGTGCTGGTGTGCATCGCGGTGTTTTTACTGAGCGATGTGATTGCCGGCGTGCTGCATAACCCGGACCTGTCGCCGCTGATTAAAACGCTGGCCTTTGCTTTTATTGTCATCCCTCACGGGCAGCAGTTTCGCGCCCTGATGCAAAAGGAGCTGGAGTTTTCAAAAATCGGCTCGATTGAGACTGTGTCCGTGCTGGTGGGGTTCAGCGTCACCGTGACGGCGGCGATGTACTACCCGTTTGCCATCACGGCAATCATCGGTTACCTGGTGAATACCGTCGTTCGTACCTCACTGTTTGGCTTCTTTGGCCGCAAGATTTACCGCCCTGGCTTCCACTTCTCCCTGAAATCAGTGAGTTCCAACCTGAAGTTTGGCGCCTGGCTGACCGCCGACAGCGTGATCAACTACGTCAATACCAACCTTTCCACGCTGGTACTGGCACGTATTCTCGGGGCTGGGGTCGCCGGCGGCTATAACCTGGCTTATAACGTGGCCGTCGTGCCGCCGATGAAGCTCAACCCGATCATCACCCGCGTGCTGTTTCCGGCGTTTGCCAAAATTCAGGACGACACGGCGAAGCTCCGGGTGAATTTTTACAAGCTGCTGTCGATTGTGGGCATCATTAATTTCCCGGCGCTGCTGGGGCTGATGGTGGTCTCCAATAACTTCGTCCCGCTGGTGTTTGGGGACAAGTGGCAGTTCATCACGCCCATCCTGCAGCTGTTGTGCGTTGTTGGCCTGCTGCGTTCCATCGGGAACCCCATCGGTTCGCTGCTGATGGCCAAAGCGCGCGTGGACATCAGCTTCAAATTCAACGTGTTTAAAACCTGCCTGTTTATTCCGGCGATTATTGTCGGCGGCCGGCTCGGCGGCGCGCTCGGCGTGACGCTCGGTTTCCTGCTGGTTCAGGTTGTGAACACCGTGCTCAGCTATTTCATCATGATTAAACCCGTGCTGGGCTCCAGCTATCGGGAATACATCCTCAGCATCTGGCTGCCTTTTTATCTCTCACTCCCAACGCTGATTGTCAGCGCCGGGCTAGGCATCGCGCTGACCGGGCATTTGCCTCTGGCGATGTTGCTGGCGGCACAGGTCGTCGCGGGAGCGGCGACGTTTATGGTGGTGATTATTTTGTCCCGCAATGCGCTGATCGTTGAACTGAAGCGGCAGTTTTGCCGCAGCGAACGCCTGAAAGCGCTGCTCCGCGCTGGCTAAGAACAACAAAGAGGGGAAACCACATTTTCCCCTTTGTCATAAAGTTAGAGGTCGATATGAAATTACTTATTCTTGGCAACCATACTTGCGGCAACCGCGGTGATAGCGCCATTTTGCGCGGGTTGATTGACGCCATCACGACGCTTGATGACAGCATTCATGTGGATGTAATGAGCCGCTACCCGGTCAGTTCTGCCTGGCTGCTGGGGCGCCCGGTGCTGGGTGACGGGCTCTACAAGCAGATGAAGCGGTATAACAACGCCGCCGGGCTGGTCGGGCGGGTCAAAAAAGTCCTGCGCCGTAAATATCAGCACCATGTGCTGGTAGCGAAAGCAAGCAACACCGGGCGGTTGCGTAACATCGCCATCCCACAGGGGTTTATTGATTTTGTGAAATCGCTGCAGGAATACGACGCGATTATTCAGGTGGGCGGCTCTTTCTTTGTCGATCTTTATGGCGTCACGCAGTTTGAGCACGCGCTGTGCAGCTTCATGGCCCGCAAGCCGGTTTATATGGTTGGCCACAGCGTGGGCCCGTTCCAGGAGCCGCAATTTAACCAACTGGCGAACTACGTCTTTGGGCACGCGAAGTCCCTGATTCTGCGGGAAACCGTAAGTCTGGCGTTGATGAAGCAAAGTCAAATCGACACCAGCAAGGTGGAACAGGGCGTCGATACGGCGTGGCTGGTGGCGCAGCATGAAGAGGATTTTGTGCCGGGTTATGCGGTTAAGCACTGGCTGGGCGTGGTCGAGAGAAAGAGAACCGTGGCGATTACGCTCCGCGAACTGGCGCCGTTTGATAAACGCCTCGGCACCACCCAGGAAGCCTACGAGAAGGCCTTTGCCGAAGTGGTAAATCGCACGATTGAACAGGGCTATCAGGTCCTGGCGCTTTCCACCTGCACCGGCATCGACAGCTATAACAAAGACGACCGCATGGTGGCGCTCAATATCCGCCAGTACATCACCCAACCCGATGACTACCACGTCGTGATGGACGAGCTGAACGACCTGGAAATGGGCAAAATTTTTGCTGCCTGCGAGCTCACGGTGGGCACGCGTCTCCACTCGGCCATTATTTCGATGAACTTCGGCACGCCGGCTATCGCCATCAACTACGAGCACAAATCTGCGGGCATCATGCAGCAACTGGGGATGCCAGAAATGGCTATTGATATTCGCCAGTTGCTGGACGGCTCTTTGCAGGGCGTAGTGGCGGATGTTTTGGGGCAATTGCCCGCGATTAACCAACGTCTTACGGCGGCAGTGAGCGCTGAGCGTGCTAACGGCATGAACATGGTGCGCTCGGTGCTTGAGCGAGTTAAGGAGGATAAATGAAGGTCGGTTTCTTCCTGCTGAAGTTTCCCCTGGCGTCGGAAACTTTTGTGCTGAATCAGATAACCGCTTTTATCGACATGGGCCACGAGGTTGAGATTGTTGCCCTGCAAAAGGGCGACATGACCAATACCCACGCGGCGTTTAAAAGCTATGGGCTTTCGGAAAAAACCGTCTGGCTGCTCGACGAGCCAGAAGGTAAAGTCGCGAAGCTGAAAAACCGGGCGTGGAATACGCTGCGGGGGGCTTTGCGAGGCAGCACATGGCGAGCGCTTAACCGCACGCGCTATGGCGATGAAGCCCGCAATCTGATCCTGCCCTCGATTTGTGGCCGGCAGAAACAGCCGCTTGAGGCCGACGTTTTTATTGCTCACTTTGGCCCGGCGGGCGTTACGGCCGCCAAGCTGAAGGAGCTTGGCGTGCTCAACGGCAAAATTGCCACCGTGTTTCACGGGATTGATATCTCGCACCGGGATGCGCTGGCTCACTATACGCCGGAATACAGGCAGCTGTTTGAGCGCGGGGACTTAATGCTACCCATAAGCAATCTCTGGGCCAGCCGCCTGAAAAACATGGGCTGCCCGGAGAGCAAAATTGCGGTCTCAAGGATGGGCGTGGATATGGACAAGTTTTCTTTAAGACCCATGAAAACGCCGGGGGCGACGCTGGAGATTATCTCGGTGGCGCGGCTGACGGAAAAAAAAGGGTTACATTTTGCCATTGAAGCCTGTCGCCTGCTGAAGGCGCGCGGCGTGGCATTTCGCTACAACATTTTAGGCATTGGCCCCTGGGAGCGTCGTCTGAAGACGCTGATTGAGCAATTGCAGCTGGAGGACGTGGTCTTTATGCCCGGTTTTAAGCCCAGCCATGAAGTGAAGGCGATGCTGGACCAGGCCGATCTGTTCTTGCTTCCTTCGGTGACCGGCGAAGACGGGGATATGGAAGGCATCCCCGTGGCGCTGATGGAGGCGATGGCCGTTGGCATTCCGGTCGTGTCTACCGTTCATAGCGGTATTCCTGAGCTTATCGACGCCGATGAGTCGGGCTGGCTGGTGCCGGAAAAGGATGCTTTTGCGCTCGCCGATAAGCTACAGGTTGCGGCTTCTGTGCCAGAAAGTGACCTGCAGTTAATACTGGCTCGGGCAAGAGAGAAAGTCGCCGGCCAGTTCAATCAGCAGGTTATCTACCAGCAGCTTGCCCGTCAGCTTCAGACGCTATAAATCACCGAATCTTATGCTGAGGACTTATGTCGAAAAGCAATTCACTGAAGCATCTTCCTTTCTCTGCGTCTCGCCGCAAACTGCTCGCCGCAGGCTCTGCGTTAGCGGCGACATCCCTTATTCCCGGTACGGTAAACGCCATTGGCCGGGGAACACAGGTAAACATCAAAGATTTCTACCAGACCGATTGGATCGCCGCGTTTAACAAGGCGTTTGCCGCAGCGGATGTGGTTGAAGTCCCGGCAGACGTTGTCTGTGACAGCATGAATACCGCCATTTTTATGCCGCAGGGGAAAACGCTTCATGTGGCTGGTGGGCTGAAAGGGAATGGCAAAGGGCGATTTGTACTGCAGGATAGCTGCCAGATAGTCGGGGAGGGAAAAGGGCGATTTAACAACATCACGCTGGATGTGAGGGGATCCGACTGTACGATCAAGGGCATAGATATGAGCGGGTTTGTCAATGTGGCGCAGATTTACATTGGCGGGAAAGATAACCGGACTATGCGCAATCTGACTATCGACAACATCACGGTACATGATGCCAACTACGCCATCCTGCGGCAGGGGTTTCACAACCGGATGGAGAATGTGCGTATCACCAACGGCCACTTCAGCCATCTGCAAGGGGATGCCATTGAGTGGAATGTGGCGATCAACGACCACGACCTGCTGATTTCCGACCACGTTATTGACAACATTAACTGTACTAATGGAAAGATTAACTGGGGAATAGGTATTGGGCTGGCGGGCAGCACATATGACAATAATTATCCCGAAGATCAGGCGGTAAAAAACTTCGTTGTGGCCAACATTACCGGCAGCAACTGCCGGCAATTAGTCCATGTTGAGAATGGGAAGCATTTCCTTATACGTAACGTAAAGGCGCGCAATATTAATCCGAGCTTTAGCCGCACGGCAGGGATTGATAACGCAACCGTGGCAATATATGGCTGCGATAACTTTGTCATTGACGATGTGGATATGGTTAACAGCGCCGGGATGCTGATTGGTTATGGCGTCATTAAGGGAAATTACCTGTCTATTCCGCAAAACTTTAAGTTAAGCGATATTAAACTCGATAATAGCGAACTGAGTAGCCCTCTGCGCGGCATTCAGATCTCATCCGGGAACGCAACCTCCTTTGTGGCACTGAATAACATCACACTCAAGCGCGCCTCGCTTGAGTTTCATAACAAACCTCAGCACCTTTTCATGCGAAATATCAACGTAATGCAGCTTTCTACGGCAGGACCAGCCCTGAAGCTGAACTTCGACCTCCGCAAGGATGTGCGCGGCAAGTTCATGGCCAAAGACGGCACGCTGCTGTCGCTGGCGAATATTCACGCAGTAAATGAAAGGGGGCAAAGCTCGGTAGACATAGACCGGATCGATCAGCTGCACGTCAACGGTGAGAATCTTAATTTTACGCTCTCAAAAGTAAGTAAATAATAATGCAACCCCTTTTACGACAATTCTGAGTCAACGAAGGCTGAAATAGCGGCATTGACATATTTCGTTGACACTTCTATGGCGCTAGCATGAATCATTCGTTTAATAAATTCATGCTGGCATCAGAGCACGAAAAGACTATAATCTTCCAACCATTTAGAGGTGGGACTAAGAATGACTAATTTAAAAGCAGTTATCCCGGTAGCCGGTTTGGGCATGCATATGCTGCCTGCCACTAAGGCGATTCCTAAAGAGATGCTGCCTATCGTTGATAAGCCGATGATCCAGTACATTGTCGACGAAATTGTTGCCGCTGGTATCAAAGAAATCGTGCTGGTAACCCACTCTTCCAAGAATGCTGTTGAAAACCACTTCGACACCTCATACGAGCTGGAAGCCCTGCTTGAGCAGCGCGTTAAGCGTCAGCTGCTGGCCGAAGTCCAGTCTATTTGCCCGCCAGGCGTCACCATCATGAACGTTCGTCAGGCCCAACCGCTTGGGCTGGGGCACTCTATACTTTGCGCGCAGCCTATCGTGGGTAACAATCCTTTTGTTGTGGTACTGCCGGATGTTGTGCTTGATGGTGCTAGTGCCGACCCGCTGCGCTATAACCTGGCTGCCATGGTGGCTCGCTTCAATGAAACGGGGCGAACTCAGGTTCTTGCTAAGCACATGCCAAATGAAGATCTGGCGGCATATTCTGTAATCACCACGAAAGAACCGCTGCAGAATGAAGGGCAGGTGAGCCGTATGGTCGAGTTTGTTGAAAAACCTGACCAGCCGCAAACGCTGGACTCCGATCTTGCAGCCGTTGGACGTTATGTCCTTTCGGCTGATATTTGGCCGTTGCTGGAAAAAACAGAACCGGGTGCATGGGGACGTATTCAGCTCACGGATGCCATCGCGGTATTGAATGAAACTCAGCCGGTTGAAGTGACGCAGATGACCGGCGAGAGCTACGACTGTGGTAAGAAAATGGGCTATATGCAGGCGTTCGTCCAGTACGGGCTGCGCAACCACAAGGAAGGCCAGAAGTTTCGCGAAAGCATTCAGAAGCTGCTAGCTAAGGCATAAGTTCTGTTTTAAGTCGCTGTCATGGAGGAGAGCGGGGTAAACGGTGGCATGGCGTTCAGTCTTAGGCTGGCTTTGAACGTTGAGCCGCCGTTTTTGCTTTATAAATAAACAATGAAGTTTAAGATTTTCATAGGGTTATCATTTTTTTGGTCGTTCTGTATAGACCAAATTTTTCCTTGAGAATCGCTGTGTGAAATATAAAATCGTGGCGATTTCTGACACGCAGTACCGGAAGGTACGCGATTGCCCATGTTTGCAGTGCACTGGTAGCTGTTGAGCCAGGGGCGGTAGCATGGTCTATAGCCATACCATATGTGATAAGCACAGCCATGAGATATATTACATTTCAGGGCGTTATAGAAGTGTAATGCTAAAATTATAGAGAGACTGCTCAAGTGAAAATTCTTGTTACCGGCGGTGCGGGTTTTATCGGCTCAGCCGTTGTCCGCCACATCATAAATAACACCCAGGATAGCGTAGTTAACGTAGATAAATTGACCTACGCCGGTAATTTGGAGTCCTTAGCAGACATCGCCGCGAATCAGCGTTATCACTTTGTTCAGGCAGATATCTGCGATGCAGCCGCCATCGACCGCATTTTCCATGAACATCAGCCTGATGCCGTCATGCATTTGGCAGCTGAAAGCCATGTAGATCGCTCTATTACCGGCCCGGCGGCATTTGTTGAAACAAACATTATTGGCACTTATGTCCTGCTGGAAGCTGCACGTCGATATTGGTCTGAACTGAGCGGCGAGAAAAAATCTGCTTTCCGTTTCCATCATATTTCCACCGATGAAGTTTACGGCGATCTGCCTCACCCCGATGAAGCAGGGCAGGGCGAGGCATTACCTCTGTTTACTGAAACGACTGCCTATGCGCCAAGCAGCCCATATTCTGCTTCTAAAGCCTCCAGCGACCATCTGGTTCGCGCCTGGCTGCGTACCTATGGTCTACCGACGGTTGTCACCAACTGCTCAAATAATTATGGTCCGTTCCATTTCCCTGAGAAACTGATCCCGCTGGTTATTCTTAATGCGCTCGACGGAAAGCCTTTGCCAATATACGGCAAAGGCGATCAGATTCGCGACTGGCTTTATGTTGAAGACCATGCCCGCGCGCTCTATACCGTGGTGACTCAGGGGAAAATTGGCGAAACCTACAATATCGGCGGGCACAATGAGAAGCAAAATCTGGAAGTCGTACACACCATCTGTGACCTGCTGGATGAAATCGTGCCAAAGTCTGGCTCATACCGTGAACAAATTACTTATGTTGCTGACCGGCCTGGGCACGATCGCCGGTATGCAATTGATGCTGAAAAAATTTCTCACGAACTGAGCTGGAAGCCGCAGGAAACGTTTGAGTCGGGTATTCGTAAAACGGTGCAGTGGTATTTAGATAACCAGCAGTGGGTGGGGAATGTGAAAAGCGGCGCCTACAAGAGCTGGATCGAAGAGAACTACGGTGAGCGCGAATGAATATTCTACTCTTCGGTAAAACAGGGCAGGTCGGCTGGGAACTGCAGCGCGCACTGGCGCCGTTAGGCAAAGTTACCGCACTGGATGTTCGTTCAGAAAAGTTCTGCGGCGATTTCAGCAACCCTGAAGGTATCGCTGAAACCGTACGCCGTATTAAACCAGATGTCATCGTCAATGCTGCAGCCCACACGGCCGTTGATAAAGCAGAATCAGAACCCGAATTAGCACGACTGTTGAACGCAATAAGCGTTGAAGCTATTGCTAAAGAGGCTGCAAAAATTGGTGCATGGGTTGTCCATTACTCGACCGATTATGTTTTTCCCGGTGACGGTGAAACACCCTGGAAAGAAACCGATGAGACGGCACCGCTGAATGTCTACGGTAAGACCAAGCGTGAGGGTGAAATAGCGTTACAGACACATTGCCCTAATCATCTGATTTTCAGAACCAGCTGGGTTTATGCCGCTAAAGGCAACAATTTCGCGAAGACCATGCTGCGCCTGGCAAAAGATCGTAAAGAACTTTCTATTATCAACGATCAAACAGGTGCCCCAACTGGTGCCGAATTGCTGGCAGATTGCACGGCTCACGCCATTCGAATTGCGTTAAAAAAACCTGATGTCGCAGGTCTATATCATCTGGTTGCTTCCGGCTCGACAACCTGGTACGACTATGCCCAATTAGTTTTTGCTGAAGCTAAAAAAGCAGGTGTTGATTTGGCTGTCACGAAAACGAACCCTTTGCCAACATCTTCTTACCCAACACCCGCGCGCCGACCGTCAAACTCTCGATTGGACAATGCCCGGTTCCAACAGATATTTGGTTTGGTACTGCCAGCTTGGGATCTCGGAGTAAAACGCATGCTGACAGAGTTGTTTACGGCAAACGCATAGTTTTTCAGTAACGTGTTTGACCTGGGATGGGTGAAACACATGAGTAGAGAAATGAACATGATTTCACGCAAAGGCATCATTCTGGCCGGGGGTTCCGGCACTCGTCTTTATCCGGTAACTATGGCAGTGAGCAAGCAGCTGTTACCTATTTACGATAAACCGATGATCTACTATCCCCTCAGTACGCTAATGCTGGCGGGTATTCGAGACATCTTAATTATCAGTACGCCGCAGGATACGCCACGCTTTGAACAATTGTTAGGTGATGGCAAGCAGTGGGGGCTCAACCTGCAATATAAAGTGCAGCCAAGTCCTGACGGGCTGGCACAGGCCTTTATTATCGGAGAAGAGTTTATTGGCAAGAGTGATTGTGCATTAGTGCTGGGCGACAACATTTTCTACGGGCACGACCTGCAAAAGCAGCTGGAAAATGCAACTGTCAAGAAATCTGGTGCCACTGTCTTTGCCTACCATGTTAATGACCCGGAACGTTACGGTGTGGTGGAATTTGATAAAAGTGGTAAGGCCGTATCGCTTGAAGAGAAACCGTTGGAGCCTAAAAGTAACTATGCGGTAACGGGATTATATTTCTACGACAATAAAGTAATAGAAATGGCAAGAAAACTGAAGCCATCCCCGCGCGGTGAACTCGAGATTACCGACATTAACCGGCTGTATATGGAGCAAGAGACACTCTCTGTTGCTATGATGGGGCGCGGATATGCATGGCTTGATACCGGTACTCACCAGAGCCTGATTGAGGCCAGTAATTTTATCCAGACTATTGAAGTCCGCCAGGGGCTCAAAGTCGCCTGCCCGGAAGAGATCGCCTTCCGTAAAGGGTTTATTGACGCCCAGCAGGTCAGGAAACTGGCTGAACCCCTGTCTAAAAATGACTACGGCAAATATCTCCTGAAGATGGTCAAAGGTTTATAAGTCATGAACGTAATAAAAACGGCAATACCAGAAGTTCTGATCTTTGAACCTAAAGTGTTCGGTGATGATCGCGGTTTCTTTTTTGAAAGTTTTAGTCAGCGTATTTTCGAAGAAGCTGTTGGGCGCCAGGTGGCTTTCGTGCAGGATAATCATTCGAAGTCCCGTAAAGGTGTTCTGAGAGGTTTGCATTTCCAAAAAGGCGAACACGCGCAGGGTAAATTAGTCCGCTGCACTGCCGGCGAAGTATTTGACGTTGCGGTTGATATTCGTCAAGGCTCAGCAACGTTTGGTCAGTGGGTTGGCGTTCATCTATCTGCGGAAAATAAACGCCAGCTGTGGATCCCCGAAGGCTTTGCGCATGGTTTTGTCACGCTGAGTGATACCGCTGAATTTTTATATAAAGCAACTCAATACTATGCCCCTTCCGCTGAAGGAAGCATTCTGTGGAATGACGAGAGTATTGGTATCGATTGGCCAATCTCTCAACCACCAGAATTGTCAGCAAAAGATGCTGTAGCGCCAGTGTTACAGCAAGCTTCATTATCAGAGTAAAAAACGTGTCTCACATTATAAAAATATTTCCCTCAAACATTGAGTTTCCTGGCAAAGAGGATGAATCGATTCTCGATGCGGCGCTTTCAGCAGGTATTCACCTTGAGCACAGCTGTAAAAACGGCGATTGTGGTATTTGCGAATCTGACCTGCTTGCCGGGGAGGCTATCGATACCAGTGGCAGAGTATTCGGCCACGGGGAAAAAATACTGACTTGCTGCTGTAAGCCCAAAACAGCTTTGGAGCTTAAGGCGCACTACTTCCCGGAACTGGCTGGGCAAGTAAAGAAAATCGTTCCTTGCAAAGTGAATAGCGCCGAACTGGTTTCTGCAGATGTTATCAGCCTGAAGCTGCGCATGCCGCCTACTGCAAAAATGGGTTTCCTGCCTGGGCAGTATATTAATTTGCAATATAAAGGCGTGACACGTAGCTATTCAATTGCTAATAGCAATGAGGCCGACGGCGTTGAGCTTCATATCAGAAATGTACCCAATGGCCAAATGAGCACGCTTATTTTCAGCGATCTGCAAGAAAATACGCTGATGCGAATTGAAGGGCCTTGCGGGACGTTCTTTATCAGAGAGAATGAGCGGCCGCTTATTTTCCTGGCCGGTGGTACTGGGTTTGCACCGGTAAAATCAATGGTTGAACATCTTGTGCGGAATAACAGTACGCGCGAGATTCATATCTACTGGGGCATGCCGCAGGGAAATGACTTCTATTCACCGCTGCCACAGCAATGGTGTGAACAGCACGACAACATTCATTTTGTTCCAGTGGTTTCAGGCGAAGATGCAAACTGGAACGGGCGTAAAGGATTTGTCCATCACGCCGTAATGGATGATTTTGATTCCCTTGAGTCCTTCGACATTTATGCATGCGGGTCGCCTGTCATGATCGATGCCAGTAAAAAGGACTTTATGACTAAACATCTCTCCGTAGAGAACTTCTATTCTGATGCCTTTACCGCATCGAAATAAAATTGAGGGCAAGACATGAAAGCGGTGATTCTGGCTGGTGGACTTGGAACCAGATTAAGTGAAGAGACAATTGTAAAGCCAAAACCGATGGTTGAAATCGGTGGCAAGCCAATTCTCTGGCACATTATGAAAATGTATTCCGCCCACGGTATTAAAGATTTCATTATCTGCTGTGGTTATAAAGGCTATGTGATTAAAGAATATTTTGCGAACTACTTCCTGCACATGTCCGATGTCACATTCCATATGGCAGAAAACCGCATGGAAGTTCACCACAAGCGTGTTGAACCATGGAACGTCACTTTAGTAGATACCGGCGATGCTTCAATGACCGGTGGCCGTCTGAAACGCGTTGCAGAGTATGTAAAAGATGATGAGGCTTTCCTGTTCACCTATGGAGACGGTGTCGCCGATCTGGATATCAAAGCGACTATTGATTTCCATAAGTCGCACGGTAAAAAAGCCACGTTAACGGCAACCTTCCCACCGGGTCGTTTTGGCGCGTTGGATATTAACGCGGGTCAGGTTCGTTCGTTCCAGGAAAAACCGAAAGGTGACGGCGCGATGATCAACGGCGGCTTCTTTGTTCTGAATCCTTCCGTCATCGATCTCATCGACAACGATGCAACGACCTGGGAGCAGGAGCCTTTGATGGCCCTGGCAAAACAGGGTGAACTGATGGCCTATGAACACACCGGCTTCTGGCAGCCAATGGATACGCTGCGTGATAAGACTTACCTGGAAGGCCTGTGGGAAAAAGGTAAAGCTCCGTGGAAAACCTGGGAATAGTTGAATGATTAATCAAAACTTTTGGCAGGGGAAGCGAGTCTTCGTTACCGGCCACACAGGTTTTAAAGGAAGCTGGCTTTCACTATGGCTGACTGAAATGGGCGCAGAGGTAAAAGGCTACTCGCTAGCGGCGCCTACAGACCCAAGCCTTTTTGAAATCGCACATCTTGATGACTTCATGGAGTCAGAAATTGGCGACATCCGTGATTTTGAAAAGCTACGTGGATCTATTGCGGCGTTTAAGCCCGAAATCATTTTCCATATGGCGGCTCAGCCGCTGGTCCGTCTCTCTTACGAACAACCGATTGAAACCTATTCGACCAATGTGATGGGCACCGTTCATCTGCTCGAAGCGGTGAAACAGGTTGGGGGAGTCAAGGCCGTGGTTAATATCACTAGCGATAAATGCTATGAGAATCGCGAGTGGGTTTGGGGCTATCGTGAAAATGAAGCGATGGGCGGATATGACCCTTACTCGAACAGCAAAGGCTGCGCCGAGCTGGTTGCCTCCGCGTTCCGTAGCTCATTCTTTAACCCGGCAGATTATGATAAACACGGCGTCGGCCTGGCTTCGGTCAGAGCGGGTAACGTGATTGGCGGCGGTGATTGGGCAAAAGATCGTTTAATTCCTGATATTTTGCGTTCTTTTGAAAATAACCAGCAGGTTGTTATTCGTAACCCGCACTCTATCCGCCCATGGCAGCATGTTCTTGAGCCGCTGTCGGGCTATCTTGTCGTGGCTCAGCATTTATATTCCGATGGTGCGAAGTTCTCCGAAGGGTGGAATTTTGGTCCACGTGAAGAAGATGCAAAAACCGTCGAGTTTATCGTCTATAAGATGGTCGGGCTTTGGGGGGAGGGTGCAAGCTGGCATCTGGATGGTGAAAACCATCCTCATGAGGCACATTATCTGAAGCTGGATTGCTCGAAAGCACACATGCAATTAGGCTGGCAACCTCGTTGGGGGCTGGTTGAAACACTTGGTCGCATCGTTAAATGGCATAAAGCATGGATAAACGGCGAAGATATGCTGGCTTGTTCAAAGCGCGAAATCCATGACTACATGACCACCACTATTAGTTAAGAAATAAGTAACAGGAATCTGAGCAATGACAGCAAATAACCTGCGGGAACAAATCTCCCAACTCGTCGCCCAATACGCAGATGTGGCACTGAGCCCAAAACCTTTTGTGGCAGGTGCAAGCGTGGTGCCTCCATCAGGTAAAGTTATTGGTGCCAAAGAACTCCAGCTGATGGTAGAGGCTTCCCTGGACGGATGGTTAACGACCGGCCGTTTTAACGATGCTTTCGAAAAGAAACTGGGGGAATTTATTGGTGTCCCTCATGTTTTAACTACCACTTCCGGTTCTTCTGCAAATTTACTCGCACTGACCGCATTAACGTCGCCAAAACTGGGCGATCGCGCCCTGAAACCGGGCGATGAAGTGATTACCGTGGCGGCCGGTTTCCCAACCACCGTTAACCCTGCGATTCAGAACGGCCTGATCCCTGTATTTGTTGACGTTGATATCCCAACCTATAACATCGACGCTTCCCTGATTGAAGCTGCCGTTACCGAGAAATCAAAAGCAATCATGATTGCTCACACGCTCGGCAACGCGTTCAACCTGAGCGAAGTTCGTCGCATTGCGGATAAATACAATCTGTGGCTGATTGAAGACTGCTGTGACGCGCTGGGTACGACCTATGATGGTCAGATGGTTGGCACTTTCGGTGACATTGGTACCGTGAGTTTCTACCCGGCTCACCACATCACCATGGGTGAAGGTGGCGCTGTGTTTACCAAATCCGGTGAATTGAAGAAGCTGATTGAGTCCTTCCGTGACTGGGGCCGTGACTGCTACTGTGCACCAGGCTGCGATAACACCTGTGGCAAGCGTTTTGGTCAACAGTTGGGTTCTCTGCCGGAAGGTTACGACCACAAATACACCTACTCTCACCTGGGTTACAACCTTAAAATCACCGATATGCAGGCTGCCTGTGGCCTGGCTCAGCTGGAGCGCGTGGAAGAGTTCGTCGAACAGCGTAAGGCTAACTTCGCTTATCTGAAGCAAGCGCTACAGTCTTGTGCTGAGTTCCTGGAGCTGCCGGAAGCAACCGAGAAATCTGATCCATCATGGTTCGGTTTCCCTATTACGCTGAAAGAAACCAGCGGCGTAAACCGTGTTGACCTGGTGAAATTCCTGGACGAAGCCAAAATCGGCACCCGTTTGCTGTTTGCAGGTAACCTGACTCGCCAGCCTTACTTCGCAAACGTCAAATATCGCGTTGTGGGTGAGCTGACGAACACTGACCGCATCATGAACCAAACCTTCTGGATTGGTATCTACCCAGGCCTGACTACCGACCACCTGGATTATGTGGTTAGCAAGTTCGAAGAATTCTTTGGTCTGAATTTCTAATTTTTAATTAAAAAATGACGAACCAGAGGCATTCTGGTTCGCCTAATTTCTGAGGTTATAATGAAAGCTTCTGATGCTATTGCTGAAGTGCTTAGTGCGAATCATGTCGATTATGGCTTTGAGCTTATTGGTGGAATGATTGCCCATCTTGTCGATAGTATTAATGTTCTGGGCAAAACCAAAATGATCTCTTTGCACCATGAGCAAGCGGCAGCATTTGCAGCAGGCGGTATCGCTCGTGCTACAAACAATCAGAAATTAGGATTGGCGCTGGGTACGAGTGGACCTGGAGCAACAAATCTTATTACGGGTATTGCAGACTGCTGGCTCGATAGTTGCCCATGCATTTTTATAACGGGTCAGGTAAATACTAATGAGCTAAAATTAGAAAGGAATATCCGCCAGCAGGGATTCCAGGAGCTGGATATTGTTAGTATTGTTAAAAGCATTACTAAGTTTGCACATCAAGTAACATGCAAAGAAGAAATCATTCCAGTGCTACAACAGGCTATCGACACAGCTAAGAGTGGTCGCCCTGGACCGGTGTTGATAGACATCCCGATGGATCTGCAGCGAGCAGAATTACCTGACGATATTATTGATTACTTGACCGATAAAAAAGAAAAGAAAAATGCCAAAAATAATAACACGAAGGTATTTTATGAAGTACTGAAGCTATTTTCCAGCGCTCAGAAGCCAATGTTCCTTATTGGAGGCGGGGCAATTAACGAGCCTCATTTCATCACATGGCAAAAAACTATCTCTGAGTCTGACCTACCTCACGTAAGCAGTCTGAAAGGAAGTGAAAAAACGCGTCAACGGCCTGCTTACTATGGAATGATTGGTAGTTACGGTACGCGAACCGCCAACTATGCCGTACAAAATTGCGATCTGCTCATTGTGCTCGGCAGCCGTATGGATGTGAGACAAACGGGGGCTGATACCGCTGATTTTGCACGAAATGCTAAAATCATACAAATTGATCTCGATGAAGCCCAGTTAGGAAACAGAGTCATCGGTGATATTAATGTCAATTCAACCTGCGAAGATTTTTTTGTGGCACATTTGCAATATTTAGAAGAGCAAAGTCACATAGAAAAAAAAGCATGGCGGCTTGAGCTGGATACGCACTGGAAGAAAAATTACCAGGATGAATATACAGATTGGTCAATTAGTCCATTCCAAATATGTCAAACCCTTAACAAAGCGTTTGAAAATAAACCTGTACATTATGTCGCAGATGTAGGCAATAACCAGATGTGGGTTGCTCATTCTTTACTGCTGGGAGAAAAGCAAGCAATTCATCATTCTGGCGGTCTTGGCGCTATGGGATTTGCTATCCCAACGGCCGTTGGCGTTGCCTACGCTGCTGAATGCCCAACGGTGATATTAACCGGTGATGGTGGTGCGCAATTGAATATTCAGGAGCTAGATATTATTGCCAGAGAGCGCCTTCCTGTATTGACAGTTGTCTTCAATAATCAATCGTTAGGAATGGTTCGTGCATTCCAGGAAATGTATTTTGATGGGCGCAATGACTCGACTTTCTGGAGCGGATACAGTTCATCCTTCAGCAGTATTGGTAAAGCTTATAATATTGAGTCATTCGCCACTGCCGATCTGACCGAGTTTACGGGCTACATTAGTAATTTCATCAAAAATCCTAAGCCAATGCTTATTGAAGTTTCGATGAGCGATGCTCGGGAGTGTCGCCCGAGACTTGCATTTGGAAATCCAATTGATAAACAGTATCCGGTGAAAGATTGAATGATGAACATTGCCATATTAGGTGCAACCAGTCAAATAGCTCAAGATTTACTTAGGCAATGGGCTGAAACTAACAGTACTCATTTTTTGACGCTATATTCCAGGCGGCCAGAAAAGGTTTTTGGATTTATGAAGGAAATAAATTGGGCTTCCTCATATAATTCCTATGACATTGCCGATTTTAGTCATGAAGATAAACCTTTCGATGCGATAATCAATTTTATTGGTCAAGGTAAACCAATAAATATCGTTGAAAATAGTTCAGAAATAATGAAAGTCACAGAACTATATGACAACATGGTAATGAACTATCTATCATTACATCAAAACTGTAAATATTTGTTTTTAAGTAGTGGTGCCGTATATGGATCTGTTTTCTCTGAGCCTGTTACAGAACAAAGCATGGCACAAATACCAATTAATGGACTTAGTGAAAATAATGCATATGCAATTGCCAAGTTATACGCGGAAGCAAATCATCGGCTGAATAAAGATAAACAAATTGTCGATATTCGAGTTTTTAACGTATTTAGCCGTTATCAAAGCCTGAATACTGGTTTTTTTATTACAGACATTGTTAGTGCGATTAAAAACAAAAGTACTTTGACAGTATCGCCGTCTCATATGGTGAGAGATTATCTGCATCCCGAAGATTTTCACCAGCTTATTGAAGCCATCTTGACTTATGAAGAGCATGTTAATATGGCGGTTGATTGTTTTTCTAAAACCCCAGTAGATAAACTTGAGCTGTTAAATTTTTGTGAGCAGAGATATGAACTCAAATGGCGCGAGGAAAAAGATAAAAATATAATAAACGCAACAGGATCTAAAAGTAATTATTACTCTAAAAATAAATCAGCTACCAAGTTTGGATTTGAGCCTCGTTATACATCATTAGAATCAGTGCAACTTGAAATTGATGCGCTTATTGGTTCTTATAATATTTAAATGATTAATAAATCAGTGAAGCATAAATGATAATTTTTTTTAAAAAAATGACTCAAAAGCTCGGTATCGATTTTGATATTGGTAATACCCTCTTACTAAGATTATGGTCGACGGTATCAGGCGCATTACTTGTGTTGATTATCCCTTTCTTCTTATCGACACCTGAACAAGGTTATTACTTCACTTTTGCCAGTCTTATTGGGATGCAGATATTTTTTGAGCTTGGCTTTAACTTTGTCATTACTCAAATGATTAGTCATGAGATGGTAAATATAAAAATAACTGATGAGAAGTTAGAGGGTAAAGACAGTTCCATCAGTAGAGTTTATTCGCTTATATCCATGTTAGTTAAATGGTATGCCGTTATTTCATTATTGTTTTTTGTTACTGTGTATTATGTTGGTCTTCACTTTTTCAATACTAATGGTTCATTGAATAAGTCAGATTGGAATTATGCATGGCTCGGCATTGTGTTCTTCTCATCGTTAAATATATTCGCTAGTCCATTTTTGTCGGTGTTGGAAGGAATGGGACTTGTTGGTCGTGTTGCGCGTTTGCGGCTATATCAATCAATTGCCGGTTATCTCAGTCTTACTGTTTTATTATTTTTTAATTTTAAATTAAACGCTATTCCTGTTATTTCTGGCATGGCAGCACTATTTAGTTTAATTTATATACTTAAGGTAAAATTCAATATACTCTTTTCACCCGTATTTAAAATGTGGAAAGAAGATGTTAAAGATAATGTTCGTATTTCATGGCGTCATGAAATATTTCCATTTCAGTGGCGGATAGCCATTAGCTGGATAAGCGGTTATTTTATATTTCAACTTTTCAATCCATTGGTTTTTTCAAATCAAGGTGCTGTTGAGGCTGGCAAGTTGGGGCTTCTACTTACAATATTTTCCACGATACTAACGTTATCAATGAGCTGGGTAAATGCAAAAATACCGTCGATGTCTAGATTGATATCATGCGGCAATAGAGTAGAGTTAAATATACTGTTTAAAAACATATTCATATGTTCACTTGCCTTTAATGCCTTGTTATCTCTTCTGTTCGTAGTGTCGGTTAAGGTTATGATATGCATGGGGATACCGTTGGCTGATAGAATTTCAGGCTTTAATACTGTAGTGTCAATTGCCATTATAAATATTATTAATCATATAATTTTTTGTTTAGCATCATATATGCGTGCACACAAAGAAGAACCACTGCTATTGAACTCAGTAGTTACTGGTGTTTTGGTGGCGGTGTTTGCATATTTTATGTCTAAGCACAGTGTATTTATCATGATTGGCAGCTATCTGGCCATACTTGTTGTAGTCACTTTGCCGTGGGTTTTAATCTTATTTAGACAGTATCACAACCGGAATGTTTTGCCTGATTGAAATTGATGAATAATAAAACTAATATTGTTCTGAGTAATTTTAAGCTAAAAAAGGTGTGTCGTGTATAAAAACGGAATAGAAATAACCATAGCCATTCCAACTTACAACCGAGTTGATAGAGTAAAAAAACAACTGGGAAGGCTTCTGCCACAATTATCGATAAACGACAGAGTTATAATTTCAGATAATGCCACACCAGGAGACGAGCTAAGAGTTATTGTTGAATCTTTTCATGATGATCGAATAGCTATTCGTCAGAATAAAGTTAATATTGGTGCTAATGCTAACATAATAAGATGTTTCGAATATGCTGACACTGAATATCTATGGCTGCTCAGTGATGATGATGAAATAGTGGCAGATGCATTAGATATTATTAGAACCACAATTGTAAAATATAATGCGGATTTTTATAATTTCTCGACTGATTTGCTTTCCACTTCTAGAGAAAATACGTTATGTAATAATATTGAGGAGTATATCGACTCTATCGGGTCAGGGATAAGTAATCATTTATTGATCTCTAATAATATCTATAAAATTAAGAGTGTCTTACCATATTTGACGCTAGCATTTTGGGGGGCATATATTAATGCACAGCATCTTGTCCCCGTATTTGCGGCATTACAACACGGGGCAACCATATTTTTAAGTAGCGATAACATCGTGAAGTGGGGTAGTCCAGAAAAAAATGGTGCTGGAGGTTGGCGTTTTGCAAATCTGTATAATTTACTATTTCTTCCTGATGTTATCTCTGCATCAAAAATTAGAAAAAAGGCAATAAGATCGGTAATGAGTTCTCTCCCTGCACCTGAAAAATTACTGGCTCAACTCGCATATTATAAAATTGGTACAGATGACAACGAAAAAATTGACTCCTATGCCCGACGTATTCTCAATATTTATGCCGAGTATGGTAGCTTCAGCTTGAAACTAAGAGCACGTATGCTGAAAATTTTAATAAGATTCCCTACCACGTATCTTAATATTTTGAATGTTGTATTTAAACGTATAAAAAATGACACAATATACAGTTATTTGCAGAAAGGTTCTTTCGAGTTTTATATCTAACTGATTTTTTCTGTTTGCAGAGTATATTACGCGGTGATTGTATGCTTTTTTATATTGTGGCTGGATTTTTGGTTTTATTTTGCTGCCTTGAAATTTCATTAAAGATAATGAATGCAGGCACTCAATCATTTGTCAAGATTGGACGTAGTATATATTTTCGGTTGGGTTATTTTCTTGTTTTTCTTTTTTTAATAATTTTTTGTGGATTAAGGGCTGAGGGTGTTGATCACGACTATCCAGAATATTTGAATATGTTGGTGCAAGTGCCAGCATTTCCGGCTGTGCTATCCGCTGATTTATCAAATGTTCATGGCGATCCTATATTTTATTTCATTGCATCACTCGTTAATTTGATTGGTGGTGAGCCCTATTTGTTATTTCTAATTTTCAGTTTGTTGTCTTTATCTTTGTATCGCTGGTGTTTTATAAAGTACTCATGCCTTCCTTTTTTGTCTTTATTAATATATTTTTGCCATGCCTTTCTAAATAAAGAAATGACCCAGATTAGAAATGGTTTATCTTCGGCACTATTGTTGGTTATGTTGTGTTATTTAAGCGAAAGAAAAAATTTAAAAGCTACCGCGTTTTTATGTTTTTCTTTTTTGGCTCACTCTTCGGGTTTGGTTGGCATTCTGTTATACGGTAGCAGATTCTTTTCTCAAAAAAGAAATTCAATTTATTGCATTGGAATACTGATTTCATTTTTTTTCTATTTCACATGGCATCAAATTTTCGCACTTTTACCTCAAAATATTGGGGTTGTCCAGAAAACATACCAATATATAATGTGGGATGCTTACAATTATTCGCTTTCGTTATTTAATCCAATTCTTTTAAGGATGATATTTTATTTCGCATTGTTTTTATATGTGAAAAGAGCGATTGGATTGAGTGATAAACTGAATGTGTTTTTATTTTCTTATTTTTTGTCTATCTGTTTCTATATTGCATTCAATGATACTGCTATTCTAGGTGCGAGAACTGCTAGCACATTGTCTTGTTCAGAATTTATTCTTATACCTGCTATTATAAATAGACTTATAGAATGCAAGAGGACGGCACTGGCTATTATTGTTTTCCTTACAACTGTGATCGTTAGTTTAGCCCTCTTATGTATTAATTTAGAAGTTAAAGATATTTTTGACGGATATAGAATGGTGGTTTCTAATTGATTTTTATCTATGCACGTTAAGAAAAATCACATGGTAATAACATGACATTCATAATGTGTATATAAAATATTATTTAGGTATTAATGTGAAAAAGATTGCTGTAATTATACCCTCAGTTCAAAATGTTGGTCCAGTACGTGTTGCATATGACATAATAGAACAATTGCAGAATAAATATTCAGTGACATCTAACGTAGTTTATTTCGAAGTTTTCTATTTGGACAACAAAGGCAATATGCAATTCCCTTGCAGTCAAAGGAAGTTGACGATTAAAAATTTTCACAAATTGTATGATTTTGATGTTATTCATTCACACATGATTCGGCCAGATTTTATTAACGCCATAATCCCCTTTTTCAAAGGGAAGAAAGTTTCTACCATTCATAATATTGTGGAAACTGATCTTTTTTATACTTATGGCAAAGTTGTTTCATTTGTTTTTAGTAAAATCTGGGGATCGATTTGGCGTCATTTGGACACTAAAATAGTTTTGACAGAAGTTGCAAGGGAGTATTATATAAAAAAAATAAAAATTAAGGGGAATGAAATTGAAGTAATCAACAATGGCGTCAAACCTTTAAATAAAACATCTACTTTTGATAAAGATATATTCGACGCGGTAAGTAACTTCAGATCTAAAGGACTAAAGGTTTTAGGCTCGATTGCACTTTTTAATAAAAGAAAAGGATTGGAGCAGATTATTAGAGTGCTTGCAATTGACTCTGAATTGTCCTGTGTAATTATTGGGGATGGCCCAATAATGAATGAATTGAAATCGCTCAGCGAATCACTGGATGTTGTTGATAGAGTCTATTTTACTGGTTTTAGAGATAATGGAAAGGAGCATATATTTCTGTTCGATTGTTATGTCATGCCTAGCCGGGAGGAAGGTTTTCCGCTGGCATTAACTGAGGCTTTAAGTAGCAATGTCGTGACCGTGTGTTCAGACATACCTGTTTTTGAGGAAATATTAGATTACAACACGACCACATTCTTTAAATTAGACGACATCATTTCATTA
This sequence comes from Cedecea sp. AS113, assembly GCF_037152415.1. Lineage (NCBI taxonomy): Bacteria > Pseudomonadati > Pseudomonadota > Gammaproteobacteria > Enterobacterales > Enterobacteriaceae > Cedecea > Cedecea sp. AS113. The sequence goes on along the minus strand of NZ_JBBCMI010000001.1, from coordinate 208,448 downwards.
AAAAAAGCTGTTCATCATTCTATTAGCAACTCACAGAGATTAGCCAATGCAGCAAAGATTAAGTTTGATACGGCTTATACGCGAGAAATTATGGCTGATAAATACTTAGATATATATCTTAAGTAAAGCGGAACTTTGCAATTTCTTATAATTTTCTAGCATTTGGAGTGCTTTATTGTGTCCAGCGTCGTAGTTTTGCTTGCAGCATATAATGGAATGGAATGGATTGAAGAGCAAGTTCAGTCCATATTAAATCAAAAAAATGTTGTATTAGATATCTATATAAGTGTTGATGTTTCCACTGACGGTACGGAGATTTTTTGCACTGGCTTGGCTGAAAAATATGATAATATTCATATGTTGCCGTATGGTGAAAGGTTTGGAGATGCTGCAAGTAATTTTTATCATTTAATAAAGAATGTTGATGTAAGTCGTTATGATTTTATATCGTTCTCTGACCAGGATGATATATGGTATGAAGATAAAATCTCCAGAGCGGTAGCTAAATTGTCCAGTGGGGAATACGCAGGCTATTCAAGTAATGTGCTTGCTTTTTGGGCGGATGGAAGGACAAAAATAATAAATAAATCACAGAAGCAGGTTCAATATGATTTTTTATTTGAATCAGCGGGTCCTGGTTGTTCGGTTGTTGTTAATAAAAATATTGCATGCGCATTTAAAAAAGTGCTTATAGAAAGTGATGAGATAAAGAAAATTGAGTATCATGACTGGTTTGTCTATGCACTCGTGCGAAGTTCTGGATGTAAATGGTACATTGATGCATTGCCCACTATGAAGTATCGACAGCATGAGCGCAACCAAATAGGGACTAATAATAGTTGGCGAGCTGCAATGAAACGTATATCTATGATTCGAAGCGGTTGGTATAGAAGTCAAGTAAAAAGAACGATAAATGTACTGTCTATACATGATCAATTCTTATCGCGATGCCTATCAGAGCGAAGTTTAAGCTCGCGTATCCTGCTGCTTAAAAACATTAATAAAATAAGAAGGAAATTTTCTGAGCGAGTTTTTTTCTTTGTTATTGTTGCGATAGGTTTTTTCTAGTTGCGAAAGAGAACGTCAATTTAATCTATTTAATATTATACGTTAAAGGTGATTTTAATTATAATAATTCTAAATTCGTAGTTTCTGGACAGATTATTTAATATTACAATTATTCGTTTCTAGCTAAGCACTTTGAGCTGTTAGAGTATGAACAGGCACTTATTCATCATATGATGAAGGGGATTAGCACCGAGACCCGTTTAGTGTTAATAGTATAACTATCTAAAAGACAGGAGTATGTAATGTCCAAGCAGCAGATCGGCGTTGTTGGTATGGCCGTGATGGGGCGCAACCTGGCGCTGAACATTGAAAGCCGTGGTTATACCGTTTCCGTATTCAACCGCTCCCGTGAGAAAACTGAAGAAGTTGTCGCGGAGAACCCGGGTAAGAAACTTGTTCCTTACTACACCGTAAAAGAGTTCGTTGAGTCTCTTGAAACACCACGTCGCATCCTGTTGATGGTGCAGGCGGGCGCTGGCACCGATGCTGCCATCGACTCCCTGAAGCCTTATCTCGATAAGGGCGACATCATCATTGATGGCGGGAACACCTTCTACCAGGACACCATTCGCCGTAACCGTGACCTGTCGGCTGAAGGCTTTAACTTCATTGGGACCGGCGTGTCCGGCGGTGAAGAGGGCGCCCTGAAAGGCCCATCCATCATGCCTGGCGGCCAGAAAGACGCGTACGAGCTGGTTGCTCCAATTTTGACCAAAATCGCTGCGGTTGCTGAAGACGGCGAGCCTTGCGTAACGTATATCGGTCCTGATGGTGCTGGTCACTACGTGAAGATGGTGCACAACGGAATCGAATACGGCGATATGCAGCTGATTGCAGAAGCTTATTCCCTGCTGAAGCACGGTCTGGATCTGTCTAACGAAGAGCTGGCTGAAACCTTCACCGAGTGGAACAAAGGTGAGCTGAGCAGCTACCTGATCGACATCACCAAAGATATCTTCACCAAGAAAGATGAAGAAGGGAAATACCTGGTTGATGTGATTCTGGACGAAGCGGCCAACAAGGGTACCGGGAAATGGACCAGCCAGAGCTCCCTGGATCTCGGTGAGCCGCTGTCCCTGATCACTGAATCCGTATTCGCGCGCTATATCTCTTCTCTGAAAGAGCAGCGTGTGGCGGCCTCTAAAGTGCTGAGTGGCCCGCAGGCCAAGCCATTCACCGGTGACAAAGCTGAGTTTAGCGAGAAAGTTCGTCGTGCACTGTACCTGGGTAAAATCGTATCTTATGCTCAGGGCTTCTCCCAGCTGCGTGCCGCGTCTGAAGAGAATAACTGGGATCTGAACTACGGTGAAATTGCGAAGATTTTCCGTGCGGGCTGCATCATTCGTGCTCAGTTCTTGCAGAAAATCACCGATGCCTATGCTGAAACGCCAGCTATTGCGAACCTGCTGTTGGCCCCTTACTTCAAGAAGGTTGCCGACGATTACCAGCAGGCCCTGCGTGATGTGATCTCTTACGCTGTGCAGAACGGTATCCCAACGCCGACCTTCTCCGCGGCGATTGCCTACTACGACAGCTACCGCGCAGCGGTTCTGCCGGCTAACCTGATCCAGGCTCAGCGTGACTATTTCGGGGCGCATACCTATAAGCGCACGGACAAAGAGGGCGTCTTCCACACCGAGTGGCTTGACTGATTCTTTTCACGATCTGATAAAAGGCCCTTCGAGGGCCTTATTTATATTTGAGGGCTGGTCGAATATCACACAGCTTCTTTTTGTGATTTTTTGGCATTCGGTCTCTGTGCTGATTTTTCAGCAAATTCCGATCTTTTCCTTACAAATCATTAAGGTCTTTTGCCTACTATCTTTCTATACTATAAATCTGATGAATATACGAAGCTGTTCTCATTATTTTTTCAAAGGCAATTATGAATCAAACTGACATAAATGTGGCGAAAGAACACACCAGCAATCAACAGGAAAATATTGATTTAATTGATCTTCTTATACAGCTATGGCGCGGTAAAATCGCCATTGCGGCAGCAATGATTTTAGCCATCTTAATCGCTATTGCTTATCTCACTTTTGCAACAGAAAAATGGACTTCTGAGGCGATAGTTACGCTCCCGGATACCGGGCAGATTTCGAACTACAGCAATGCCATGAGCGTTCTTAATGCCCGGTCTCCAGAGGCTGTGCCCTCGCTGGCCGAGATCCAACAGCGTTATTTTGGGCGATTCAACTCTGCCATTTCGGCCCTCTCTGAGCAGTTGGGCAATCAGCAAATACCAGAAAAACTGACCATAGAACCCGCCGGAAAGGATCAACCGCTGCCGCTCAAGATTAGCTATGTGGCGAGTTCAGCTGAACAGGCGCAGACAACACTGAATACTTATCTTCAGCAGATTAATGAGCGGACTGTCGCTGAGCTGGATGATGACCTTAAAACTTCCGTTGACGCAAAAATAAGCGATTTAAAAGGCGTGCTCGACACAAAAGTAAAAGTTGCTAAGGAGAAACAGCAAAAGCGTCTGGATGAGCTGAACCAGGCGCTGTTGGTGGCTCAGCAATCTAATATTGCTAAGCCTGCGGTTTCTCAGGCTGAAACAATGTCTGAAGATACTCTGTTTGTCCTGGGGAGCGAGGCGCTTTCTTCTATGATCAAAAACGAAGCGTCCCGCCCGCTGCCTTTAGATAACTCTTATTTTAACGCCCGTCAGTCGCTCCTTGCGGTGAGTGAATTAAAATCGACGCCGGAAACGACCTATGCGTTTCGGTATGTCATGAAGGCAACTTTGCCGGTGCGTAAAGACAGCCCGAAAAAAGGCCTGACGCTGGTGCTTGCCGCCTTGTTGGGCATTATTGTCGGCTCGGGCTATGTCCTGGGGCGAAACGCGCTGCGTAACTATAAATCAGCAGCCTAAGCTTGCTAAAAAAACAAAAAGGCCGCATTAGCGGCCTTTTTTACATCTGTTCCAGGGCTTATTTATGCCGGGCCCGTAAATTCTCAATCACCGTACTCAAGTCCAAATCCTGATCCTGCAGCAGCACCAGCAGGTGATACATCAAGTCAGAAGCTTCGTTGGTCAGTTCGTGACGATCGTTCACGGTTGCTGCCAGCGCGGTTTCCACGCCTTCTTCGCCCACTTTCTGCGCAATACGCTTGGTGCCGCTGGCGTACAGTTTGGCGGTATAGGAACTGGCAGGATCGGCAGTTTTCCGCGAGGCCAGCAACTGTTCAAGTTCAAACAGGAAAAGCCAGTCGTGGTGAGTATCCCCAAAGCAGCTTGAGGTGCCGAGGTGGCAGGTTGGGCCAATGGGGTTCACCAGCACCAGCAGCGTGTCGTTATCGCAGTCTGGCGCAATACGTACCACGTTCAGGAAATGGCCTGACGTTTCACCTTTAGTCCACAGGCGCTGTTTGGTGCGCGAGAAGAAGGTCACTTTGCCGCTTTCCTGAGTTTTTGCCAGCGCGTCCTGGTTCATATAGCCGAGCATCAGGACTTCACCGGACACCGCGTGCTGAACGATAACCGGCATCAGACCATCGGTTTTTTCCCAGTCCAGCTGGGCTAGCTGTTGTTCTGTTAACACACTCGAATCTCCACGCCTTGCTGAACCAGAAACGCCTTCAGTTCACCAATATTGATAATTTGCTTATGGAACACGGAAGCTGCCAGAGCGCCGTCAACGTCCGCATCGCGGAAGGCCTCATGGAAGTGTTCCATGGTGCCTGCGCCACCGGAGGCGATAAGCGGCACGTGACACACTTCACGCACTTTATTCAGTTGCGTCAAGTCATAGCCGTTACGCACGCCATCCTGGTTCATCATATTCAGGACGATTTCCCCGGCGCCGCGCTTCTGCACTTCCTGCACCCAATCCAGCGTTTCCCACTTTGTTACGCGGGTACGGCTTTCGTCGCCGGTGTACTGATTCACGTGGTATTTGCCGGTTTCAGCGTCAAACCAGGTATCAATGCCGACCACGATGCACTGCACGCCGAAGCGATCCGCCAGGCGAGTGATAAGCTCAGGATCGGCCAGGGCAGGGGAGTTAATGGAAATCTTATCCGCCCCGAACGACAGGATTTGCGCGGCATCCTCAACGGATTTAATCCCGCCCGCCACGCAGAAAGGAATATCGATCACTTCCGCCACGCGAGTCACCCAGCTTTTGTCTACCACGCGGCCATCGCTCGAGGCGGTGATATCATAAAACACCAGTTCGTCTGCGCCTTCCTGAGCATAGCGCTGCGCCAGCGGCACGATGTCGCCGATGATTTCGTGATTACGGAATTGCACGCCTTTCACGACCTGGCCGTCACGCACGTCCAGGCAAGGGATTATCCGTTTTGCCAGCATGAAATCGCCTCCTTCACGTTAAATTTACCTTCCAGAAGCGCGCGCCCAACAATCACGCCTTTCACGCCGCTGCCGCGCAGGGCGGCAATATCATCCAGCCCGCCAATACCGCCTGAAGCCTGAAAGGCGACCTGCGGAAAGCGCGCGCACACTTCCTGATAAAGTTCGACGTTTGAGCCTGCCAGCGTGCCATCGCGAGAGATGTCGGTGCACAGCACATGCTTGAGGCCAAACGGCAGGAACTCATCGACAAGCTGTTCCAGCGTGGTGCCGGAGGTTTCCTGCCAGCCGCTCACCGCAACCTGTTTGTTACCTTCGGCATCAATGCGCACGTCCAGCGCCAGCACCAGAGCATCGGCGCCAAAGCGTTTAAACCAGCTTTGTACCAGCGCCGGAGATTTCACCGCGGTGGAGCCAACCACCACGCGAGCGGCACCCGCATCCAGCAGGGCCTCAACGTCCTGCTCGGTACGCACACCGCCGCCAACCTGAACCGGCACGCTCACGCCAGCCAGCAGTTTTTGCAGCAGAGGAATTTGGCGGGCCGCCGGATCTTTAGCCCCGGTCAGGTCAACGAGGTGCAGCACTTCCGCACCCTGAGCCTGATAATCCTGTAAACGCGGAAGCGGATCGCTGCCGTAGTCACGCTGCTGGTCGTAATCTCCCTGATGGAGACGCACCACGTTGCCGTCAATTAAATCAAGAGCCGGAATGATCATCGTCTACATCTCCAGAAAGTTTTTCAGCAGCTGAGCCCCAGCCGCACCGGAACGTTCGGGGTGGAACTGAACGCCCCAGAAATTATCTTTTTGCACCGCCGCGGTGAAGGCTTCACCGTAGTTTGCCTGGGCGATGGTGTTTTCGCAGACCGGCATCGCGTAGCTGTGAACGAAGTAGAAATACGCCCCATCTTCAATGCCGCGGAACAGGCGGTCGCCCGCCTTCGGGTAAACGCGGTTCCAGCCCATGTGCGGCAGCGGCAGATCGAAGTCTTTCATCTGCAATACCGGCTGGTCGATAATGCCCAGCATTTCCACGCCGTGGCTTTCGTCACTGCGGCTGCCGAGAAGCTGCATTCCCAGGCAAATACCCAGCACGGGCTGGGTACAGGCTTTAATCAACTCCACCAAATCGCGCTCGATGATTTGGTCCATGGCCGCCTGCGCGGTGCCTACGCCCGGCAGAAAAAGCTTATCGGCGCGCAGCACCACGTCCGGGTCACGGCTGACCAGCGGCTCATAGCCGTGGCGCTGAATGGCCGATTTCACCGAATGCAGGTTGGCGCAGCCCGTGTCGAGGATCACCACGTTCATCAGAGCACTCCTTTCGAGGAGGGGAGCGTATCGCCCTCTACGCGAATCGCCTGGCGCAGGGTGCGGCCAAAGACTTTAAACAGGCTCTCCACGCGGTGGTGATCGTTCTTGCCTTTGGTCTTCAGGTGCAGCGTCACGCCCATGGTGTAAGAGAGCGAGCGGAAGAAGTGTTCCACCATTTCGGTGCTGAGATCGCCCACGCGCTGGTAGTTGAACTCGGCTTTATATTCGAGGTGCGGCCGGCCGGAGATATCCAGCGCGCAGCGGGCGAGGCATTCGTCCATCGGCAGCACAAAGCCAAAGCGGGTGATGCCACGTTTGTCGCCCAGCGCCAGCTTCAGCGCTTCGCCCAGCGCCAGACCGGTATCTTCCACGGTGTGGTGATCGTCGATGTATAAATCGCCTTTCACCGCGATCTCCATGCGGAAGCCGCCGTGGGTGCAGATCTGGTCCAGCATGTGATCAAAGAAACCGACGCCGGTGGCGATCTTGCTGCCGCCTTCACGATCCAGCCACACCTTCACGTCAATCTGCGTTTCTTTGGTGTTGCGCTCCACGTGGGCGTAGCGATCGCGCTTAGTGAGTTTCTCGGCGATTTGCTTCCAGTCCAGGCCATCGCTGTTGTAGCGCAGGCCCTGAATGCCCATGTTTGCGGCCAGCTCAATGTCCGTGGCGCGGTCGCCAATCACGTAACTATTGGCTTTATCCAGCACGCCGTCCTGCAGGTAGCCAGTGACCAGCGCCAGCTTCGGCTTGCGGCAGTCGCAGTTGTCCGCTGGCAGGTGAGGGCAAATCAGCACCTCATCAAAAAGAATGTCCTGTGAGGTCAGCACCTGCATCATCAGGTTGTGCGGGCCGTCGAAATCGGCCTGAGGGAAGCTGGCGGTACCCAGGCCGTCCTGGTTGGTGATCATCACCAGACGGTAACCCGTCTTTTGCAGCTGCAGCAGAGCCGGGATCACCGCAGGCTCAAAGGCGAGTTTCTCCATGCGGTCGACCTGGTAATCGCTCGGTGGCTCGGAAATCAGGGTCCCGTCGCGGTCAATAAAAAGTACTTTCTGGCTCATTTGCTCTCCGTGGCCTGCAGGCCGGGTTGCTGACGCAGCGCCTCAATGGCGCGCTGGCACTCTTCTCGCGTGCCGATGCTGATGCGCAGGCAGCCGCTTAACGTCGGTTGTTTATTCTGGTCACGTAAGATAATGCCCTGATCCCACAGCGATTTAAAGACTGCGCTGGAGGCGGTCATTCTGGCGATGACGTAGTTGGTTTCGCTGTCGAAAACCTGCTCAACGCAAGGGACGCTTTTCAGCTCATTGATCAGATACTGGCGATTAAGCAGCACTTCGGCCACGCGCTCACGCATCGCGTTGATGCCCTGCGGGCTTAGCGCCTGGGCGGCGATGTCAGCTACCGGTGTAGAAAGCGGGTAAGGGGCGATGACTTTTAGCAGCAGGTTAATCACTTCCTCATTCGCCAGCGTAAATCCGCAGCGCAGGCCTGCAAGCGCAAATGCTTTGGAGAGCGTCCGCAGTACGACCAGGTTGGGATATTCCTGAAGCCAGCCTGCCAGCGTCGCCTGGGGGCAAAACTCGATATAGGCTTCATCGGCAACGACCAGCGCTTTATCGCGGGTCATTTCCAGCAGCGCGCGCAGATCCTGCGGATTAATCAACTGGCCGGTTGGGTTGTTTGGGCTGCAAACATAAACAACTTTTACGCCGTCGAGGTTCTCTGCAATCGCCGGAAGATCCAGTTGCCAGTTATCCAGCGTGGCCACGGTGCGGCACTCTACGCCAAAGGCTTCGGCACTGACGGTGTACATGCCGTAGGTCGGCGGGCAATAGAGAATCGCGTCTTTGCCCGGTTCGCAGAACGCGCGAATCAGCAGTTCGATACCTTCATCCGCGCCGCGGCTCACCAAAACCTGCTCAGGCTTCACGCCTGCGTAGCTGGCATAGTTGGCGATGACCTGCTTTGGCTGGCACTCCGGGTAGCGGTTCAGCGTCTGCGCGGTTAACTGGAACTCTACCGGCGTTGGGTATTCGTTGGCGTTCAGCCAGACGTCGCCGTTCCCGCCCAGGCGGCGGGCAGACTGATATGGGGTCAGGGCGCGAACGTTGGCGCGGGCTAACTCTTCGAGGCTCATGCTTGCTCCTTCAGGGCGGCGACGCGGAGGGTAACGGCGTTTTTGTGGGCGGTCAGCTGCTCGGCGGCGGCCAGGGTTTCAATGGTTTTTGCCAGAGAAGCAAAACCCTGCGGAGATAGCTCCTGCACGGTCATGCGCTTCTGGAAGTCCGCCAGCCCGAGGCTTGAGCAGGTGGAGGTGTAACCGTAGGTCGGCAGGACGTGGTTTGTCCCGGAGGCATAATCCCCGGCGGATTCCGGCGACCAGTCGCCCAGAAATACCGAGCCTGCGCTGGTAATATCGTCCACCAGTTCACGGGCGTTGCGGGTCTGAATGATCAGATGCTCTGGACCGTATTGGTTGGAAATCTCAATGCACTGCGCTAAATCACGGGCAACAATTAAGCGACTGCTTTCCAGCGCTTTGCGTGCGGTTTCTGCGCGCGGCAGGGCGGCAAGCTGGCGCTCAACGGCATCGGCAACGGCCAGGGCCATGGTGCTGTCTGGGGTCAGCAGAACCACCTGAGAATCCGGGCCGTGTTCCGCCTGAGAAAGCAGGTCGGAGGCGACAAAATCAGGCGTGGCGCCGCTGTCGGCGATCACCAGCACTTCCGATGGGCCAGCAGGCATATCAATAGCTGCGCCGTCGAGACGCTGACTGACCTGGCGCTTTGCTTCGGTGACGAAGGCGTTGCCAGGCCCAAAAATCTTGTCCACTTTCGGAATGCTTTCTGTGCCTAGCGCCAGCGCGGCAATAGCCTGGGCGCCGCCGACCTGAAACACTTCCTGTACGCCGCAAAGCTGGGCCGCGTAGAGAATCTCATCGGCAATTGGCGGCGGGGAGCAAAGGACGACTTTTTTGCAGCCAGCAATGCGGGCAGGCGTGGCCAGCATCAGCACGGTGGAGAACAGCGGGGCGGATCCACCGGGAATGTACAGGCCCACGGAGGCTACAGGGCGAGTCACCTGCTGGCAACGCACGCCGGGCATGGTTTCCACATCCACCGGGGCAAGCTGCTGCGCGAGGTGGAATTTTTCGATGTTAGCGACGGCCACGGCCATCGCCTCTTTAATCTCGCTGCCGAGTCTCGCGACGGCTTCATCGATTTGCTGCTGAGTGACCTGCAGCTGCTTCACTTCAGTTTTATCGAACTTCGCGCTGTATTCACGCAGGGCGGCATCGCCGTTGCTTTTAACGTTGTTCAGGATTTCCGCCACGGTGCGAGTGATGCTGTCCGAAGCGGAGATAGCCGGGCGCATTAGCAGCGCGCGTCGCGCGCCTTCGTCGCAGTCGTTCCAGTTAATCAGCGTGTTGAAGTTGCTCATCACATCACTCCATCATCTTCTCAATCGGCAGCACCAGAATGGAACTGGCACCCAGCGCTTTCAGTTTTTCCATGGTTTCCCAGAACAGCGTTTCGCTGCTCACCATGTGCATCGCCACGCGCTGCTGATCGCCGGCCAGCGGCAAAATGGTTGGACGCTCGGCGCCTGGCAGCAGGGCAATCACTTCATCCAGGCGCTCGGTTGGCGCGTGCATCATGATGTATTTGGACTCGCGAGCCTGAATCACGCCCTGGATACGGGTCAGCAGTTTGTCGATCAGCTGCTGCTTGGCTGCCGGCATTTCGCCGTCACGCTGGATCAGGCAGGCTTTGGAACGGTAGATAACTTCGACTTCACGCAGCCCGTTGGCTTCAAGGGTTGCGCCGGTAGACACCAGGTCGCAGATGGCATCGGCCAGACCGGCGCGCGGGGCCACTTCCACCGAGCCGTTCAGCAGGCAGGATTTAAACTGCACGCCTTTCTGGTCGAGGTAACGCTTCAGCAGGTGCGGGTAAGAGGTCGCAATGCGTTTGTTGTTGAGGCTGGCCGGGCCATCCCACGGCTCGTCTACGGCGGTGGCCAACGACAGGCGGCAGCCGCCAAAGTCCAGGCGACGCAGCGTGTAATAACGCGGATCTTCGCCCTGGGCGCGGCGCGTCAGCAGCTCTTCTTCGAGCACGTTTTCACCGATGATACCGAGGTCCACGACGCCGTCCATCACCAGCCCTGGAATGTCGTCATCACGCACGCGCAGAATGTCGATGGGCATGTTTTCGGCCAGCGCAATCAGGCGTTGGGTGTGCAGGTTAATTTTTATGCCGCAGCGGGCGAGTAATTCGCGTGAATCATCGCTAAGACGGCCAGATTTCTGCATAGCTATGCGTAAACGGTTGTTGTCGGTCATCGGTAGTTACCCCTTATCAATTCCTGTCTGACGCCCAATAAAAAAGCCCCCGGAAGATATCTTCCGGGGGCTTTTTCTCGCGTTCACGCACCACTGGAAGATCTTTTCGTCTCCCAGCACCAATCGCCTGAAAGACTAGTCAGGGTGATGGTGATGATGGTGGTTTTTAAACTGAGCGCGTGTCATAAAATTCTCGTATGAATGACTATTCATTATGTGCTAATTAACGTAAACCAGATGACGCACCGAGCGCAAGGGGTTTTTTCCTCGCTGATTAATATTCTGTAAGGCTGAGGGAATTGTCAGTTCTGCCCGGGTGGCGTAGCCTTAACGGAGAGCTAAATTCACTCTTCAGAAGATAATGCTGCAAGGTCAGGAGACAAGGCATGAAAAGGGTCGCAATAGTCGGGTTGGGGTGGTTGGGTATGCCGCTGGCGCTCTCATTGTCAGCGCGTGGTTATCAGGTCACCGGCAGCAAAACCTCGCAGGATGGCGTAGAAGCAGCTCGCATGTGCGGGATCGAAAGTTATCAGCTGAATCTGCAGCCGGAACTGGTTTGCGACAGTGAAGACCTGGAAGCGCTGCTGAACGTTGACGCGTTAGTGGTGACGCTGCCCGCCCGACGCACTGGAGAAGGCGATGATTTTTATCTGCAGGCGGTGCAGGAAATAGTCGACAGCGCGCTGGCGCATTCCGTGCCGCGCATTATTTTTACCAGCTCGACCTCCGTGTATGGGGAAGGCGAGGGTAGCGTAAAAGAGACGTCCCCGCTTAAACCTGTCACCGCCAGCGGGAAAGTGCTTAAAGAGCTGGAAGACTGGCTGCACAAACTCCCGGGGACGTCCGTGGATATCCTCCGCCTCGCGGGGCTGGTGGGGCCGGAACGCCATCCTGGGCGTTTTTTAGCGGGGAAAAGGGACGTGGCAAACGGGCAGCACGGCGTAAATCTCGTGCATCTGGAAGATGTGATTTCGGCCATCACGCTGCTGCTTCAGGCACCTAAAGGCGGGCGAGTCTATAATCTTTGTGCTCCGGCCCACCCAACGCGGGAAGAATTCTATTCGCTTATGGCGCGGCAAATTGGCCTTGAGGCCCCGTCGTTCCGTAAAGACGCGGCAACCGGCCACGGCAAGCTGATTGACGGCAGCCGCATCTGTAATGAGCTAGGCTTCGACTATCAATACCCTAATCCGCTGCTTATGCCTATGCAGTAAATTCAGCCGCACATCCGGGAGTGAGTATGAAACCTTTGCTGGAGGTCCTGATCATTCTCGATGCGCTGGATAAAGAGGGGAGTTTTGCTGCGGCGGCGGCAAAGCTCTTTAAAACCGCTTCGGCGCTGAGCTACAGCGTGCAAAAGCTGGAAAGCGACCTCAATATTCAAATCCTCGACCGCAGCGGCCACCGGGCGCGCTTTACGCGAACCGGCCAGCTCCTGCTGGAAAAAGGCAGGGGAATTCTGCATTCGGTACGAGAGCTGGAAAAGCAGGCGATCAAACTCCAGCAGGGCTGGGAACACGAACTCACCATCGGCGTGGACAATGCCTTTCCCTTTTCCCTGCTGACGCCCTTAATCGAGGCGTTCTATCAAAGCTACAGCGTAACGCGGCTAAAATTTATCAACGATGTGCTTGGCGGCTCGTGGGAGGCGCTCACGGAAGGGCGGGCGGACATTATTGTCGGGGCGATGAGCGAGCCGCCTTCGCTGAGCGGTTTTGGCTTTACGCTTCTGGGCCGGCTGGAGATCGTCTTTGTTGTCGCCCCACATCATTCGCTGGCGAAAGCGGAGGAGCCACTGCCCAGACGGCTGGTTAAGCAGTCCCGGGCGGTGGTCGTCGGAGACACCTCCAGAATCGAGTCCGCCCGAGCGCTGCATTTGCTTGAAGAGCAGGAGGCGATCACCGTGTTTGATTTCAAAACCAAGCTCGAGCTGCAAATCAGCGGCATTGGCTGCGGGTATATGCCGCGCTATATGGCGCAGCGCTATATTGAGAGTGGTGCGCTGGTGGAAAAACAGGTTGCGGGGCAGGTGCCTTATGTACCGGTTTGGATTGGCTGGAATGAGCAAACGGCCGGGCTTGCCAGCGAATGGTGGCGAGAAAAAATCGTCGCCGACCCGCATATCGCCCAGGTGTATATGCCAGTAGAAAAATAGTGCCTTTTTGACTGGCGGAATTTTACTAACCTGGCTATGTTGAATGGCAGTCAGGCAGTGCGTTATGGCAGCGATGTGCCGGAACGGGATTATCTTCTTCTGCCGTGCTGGATGTGGGAGTTTTTACTTCCGCCACGCGCTGAAAAAGAAATTGCCAAAGATGGCTTTAACATCTTGTCATTGTGCCTTCGTATGGTGCAAAATACGCGGCCTGCAAAAGAGAAAACTAACCGACGTTTAAGAGACGTCGGTTATTTTTTTGCAATCAATTAAGTCAGACAAACGGCATTTGCCAAAAAAACCAAGAGGCCGGGCTTCGTACCGGATAGATACTAGCTTTTAAAAAACGACAGTCGTGTCGCCGAGGAAATTAAGATGGGGCAGATTTTTGCTTTTGCGCAGGCTTTCTCCACTGAGGGAAACAACCATGTCGCTTAACGTCACCGCAGGTGCAAACACCCGCCCAGGTCTGCGTAAGACCCTGACGCTGGTACCGGTAGTCATGATGGGCCTTGCCTACATGCAGCCGATGACCTTGTTTGATACTTTCGGTATTGTTTCCGGGATGACCGATGGCCATGTGCCGACGGCTTATGCCTTTGCTCTGGTGGCGATCCTGTTCACCGCGCTGAGCTATGGCAAGCTGGTGCGTCGTTTCCCGTCTGCGGGTTCCGCTTATACCTACGCCCAAAAATCCATTAACCCGCTGGTCGGTTTTATGGTGGGCTGGTCGTCGCTGCTGGACTACCTGTTCGCGCCGATGATTAACATCCTGCTGGCAAAAATCTACTTTGAAGCGCTGGTGCCTGAGGTGCCGTCCTGGATCTTCGTGGTCGTGCTGGTCGGCTTTATGACCGTTTCTAACCTGCGCAGCGTTAAAACGGTCGCCAACTTCAACAGCATCATCGTTATCCTGCAGATTCTGCTGATTGCGGTAATCATGGGAATGGTGGTGTACGGCGTTGCGGGCGGTGAAGGTTCGGGTACGCTGACAAGCAGCAAGCCGTTCTGGTCCGAGAACGCGCATATTGTGCCGATGATTACCGGCGCGACAATCCTGTGCTTCTCGTTTACCGGGTTTGACGGCATCAGCAACCTGTCTGAAGAGACCAAGAACGCCGAGCGTGTGATTCCGCGCGCTATCTTCCTGACCGCGCTGATTGGTGGCCTGATCTTCATCGTCTCCACCTATTTCCTGCAGCTGTACTTCCCGGATATCTCTCGCTTCAAGGATCCGGATGCGTCTCAGCCGGAAATCATGCTGTTTGTGGCGGGTAAAGCCTTCCAGGTTGGCGCGCTGATCTTCTCCACTATTACCGTACTGGCTTCCGGTATGGCCGCGCACACTGGGGTTTCCCGCCTGATGTACGTGATGGGCCGTGACGGCGTGTTCCCGAACCGCTTCTTTGGGTATATTCATCCGAAATGGCGTACCCCGGCATTCAACGTGCTGCTGGTGGGCGCAGTTGCGCTGATGGCTATCGACTTTGACCTGGTTACCGCCACCGCGCTGATTAACTTCGGTGCACTGGTTGCCTTTACCTTCGTTAACCTGTCGGTTATCTCGCAGTTCTGGATCCGCGAAAAGCGCAACAAGACGTTCAAAGATCACCTGAACTTCCTGGTTCTGCCGACGATTGGTGCCCTGACCGTGGGTGCGCTGTGGATTAACCTGGAACAAAGCTCGATGATTCTCGGCCTGATTTGGGGTGCGATCGGCCTGATTTACGTGGCCTGCGTGACCCGCAGCTTCCGTAACCCGGTGCCTCAGTACAACGAAGACATCGCTTAATCCGTTTCGAAGCAATAAAAATGGCTCCCAAAGGGAGCCATTTTTTTATCTGTCAAAAGGGTTAACCGACCAGATACTGAGCGTATTCAAACAGGGCTTTCAGCAGCGCCATTTTCTCTTTATCCCCTTCATGCTGGTTATACAGCGCTTCCAGCTCAAGAGCATAGGCCTGCAGGGCTTCCTGGGAAAGCACATCCCGGCGATACTGCAGCCAGCGGTTCTGCTCATCTTCGCTTAACGTGCCCGGCCAGTTGCGCGCGCGGTAGTTGAACAACAGCTTCTCAATGCGCTTATCGGCAAAGGTGATATCCAGCGCCGGCAGATTCTGCGGGTCGGTTTGCAGCACGATGCGCATTGCAGCACGGTCGGCGTCACTAAAGAAGCCGTTGTAAAGCTGGGCATCGACGTTATCGGAAGGCACAAACGGCTCGGCTTCGGCAAACAGCGCCACCACCTTCTCACGCACTTCCGGGTGTTCGCGCAGTACTTTCAGGTTATCAAGGCATTGCTGGCGGTTAATGCCGAGGCGTGCAGCATCTTCCGGGCGCAGGGTGTTGGCGACGGCCAGCACCGGACATTTATTCAGATGCACCAGCTTGATCGGCACCGCTGCGTTATCACCCAGTTCGGCTTTGGGTGTGTACAGGCGTTCACGCAGGGTGGCGGCATCCAGCGCCAGCAGCGGCGAGATATCCCCGGCCAGGTCGACCATTATCACCGCATTGCGGTTGTCCGGGTGCCAGGCCAGTGGCGCTATCCAACTGGTATTGCCGCGCTGGGCGCCGAACATGCCGGATACATGGACCAGCGGCTTCATCTGCGGGATATCAATCAGCGTCTGTAACTTCTGCTTTGAGCGATGGCTGTAGAGATACTCAAACAGGCGCGGCTGGCGGGTTTTCACTAGCTGAGCCATCGCGATGGTGGCGTAAACGTCTGACATCGCATCGTGTGCGTTAGCGTGTTCAATGCCGTTGGCTTTGGTCAGATGCTCAAGGCGGAAGCTCGGTAGCCCGTCCTCATTTTCCGGCCAGACAATGCCTTCGGGACGCAGGGCGTAACAGGCGCGCATCACGTCGAGCAAATCCCAGCGGGAATTGTCGTTCTGCCAGCTCCAGGCATACGGATCGTAAAAGTTACGGTAAAAAATATTCCGCGTCACTTCATCGTCGAAGCGCACGTTGTTGTAGCCCACCACGCAAGTCTTTGGCACCGTGAAGATGTCGTGAATACGCTTCGCGAAGGCCGCTTCGTTCTCGCCGTGCGCCAGCGCCTGCTGGGGCGTTATGCCGGTGATCATCACGGCTTCAGGCTGGGGCAGGTAGTCATCCGCAGGCTTGCAGTAAAACACTTCCGGTTCGCCAATAACGTTAAATTCGCTGTCGGTGCGAATCGCGGCAAACTGGGCCGGTCTGTCCAGCGAAGGGCTTTTGCCGAAGGTTTCGTAATCGTGAAACAGAAAGGTAGCAAGTGAGGCAGAATCGGACACAGAGGTTACCATTGAGCTAGTTATCATCAGACTCAATGGTAAACCATCTGCCGGCGCATCAGAAGGAAAAGCGCGTTTAAGATACTGACCTTTCGGACTTCATTTTCGCCCCGCTAAGCAACTGTTTACCCAGCGCGATGCCGCGTTTTTCAACCTTGTGGTAAAGCGCAACGGCAATCAGCCAGACGGTGGGCAGCGCGATGGCCGTGACTATCAGGAAACGCATCAGCGAAGGCTGATGGGCAAAACCGGTGTAGCGGACGAGCAGGCCGATGGTGGGGAGGACAATCATCAGGTGTAGCAGGTACACCGAATAAGAGACATCCCCCAGAAACAGGCTAAACCGACAGGTGAGCAGCTGGCGAGGTGCCGCCGTGATTCGGCGCAGGCGATTTTCTTTGTCAGGCTGCCAGAGCAGCAGCGTCATGCCGATAATCATCATGCACTCTGCCACCAGCCGCAGATGGGTTTCGGCGATATGCATCTGCCAGGCAATAACCGGGGCGAGCAGCGCCAGCGCGCAATAGCGCAGGTTTTTTTGCATTACCGCGTGGGATATCAGCATTCCGGCGATAAACAGCGGCAGTTTTATCAGGATCATCGACGGCATAGGAAAGGCGTTGAAGTAGTCCGGGAAGAGCCAGCGGGCCGCCAGGCAAACCACCATCAGCAGCGTCGCGCTAACCGTAAACCCGTAGCGCATCACCAGCAGCATAATGAACGGGAACAGCAGATAAAACTGCATCTCCAGCCCAATGCTCCAGTCTGGCAACACGGTGCGGAAGGACCAGGCCGGAAAGAGGCCAAAAATAAACGTCAGATGGCTGAAAATATTCATTGCGGAGTGGTCGGCATAGCGGCTGCTTGCGGTGGCGGTTGTCGGCCAGGCGCTGGCGATAATATCGCGCATTTCACCGAACCAACTGCCAAAAATCAGCGCCACGACCAGCAGCAAATAATAGAGCGGGGCGATGCGAAAGAAGCGGCGTAGCCAGAATTTGCGAAAGGTATCTGGGCTATTCCACGGCTCTTTTTCCCGACGCTCCTGATAATTTTTTGCCATCAAATACCCTGACAGTAAAATAAATAAATCGACCCCCATCCCCGGATCGTAAAGAAGAGGAATGCGGCACTGCACCAGCAGGCAAATGTGGCCGAGCAAAACACAAAGCGAGGCCAGCCCTCGCAGCCCCTCCAGCTCAGGAGACCAGCGTTTACTTTCCACCATACGATGACCTTTATGCGTGTATTCTTCGGTCAGAGTAAAAATGAATCAGCGCTGCCACAATCAGAATGTCACGCAAACATGGAATATCGGAATAAACGCAGTGTATTGTCCGGGGGAATATATTTAGTACAAATATCATTCATTATTATTGCTAAATATGAAATGTCATATTTTCTTGCAATTTAAAGAAGCAAATTAACAAGAACTCCCGTAAAACGAGCCGCTGTAAATTAAGTCTTTGAGGAAAATCCGTTGAAAACCCGCCTGCTTGTTGCCCTGAGCTTTTTGTCCCTTTCCGTCAATGCTGCCTATGCTGATGATATTTTCCCCCATCAGCCGCAGCCGCCTCAGGTAGAAGCCGGCGCATGGGTACTGATGGATTACACCACCGGGCAGGTGCTGACCGCAGGCAATGAACACGTCCAGCGTAACCCGGCCAGCCTGACAAAACTGATGACCGGCTATGTCGTTGACCGCGCAATCGACAGTAAACGTATTACCCCGGACGACGTCGTCACAGTGGGGAAAGACGCCTGGGCAAAAGGTAACCCGGTGTTTGACGGCTCATCGCTGATGTTCATTAAGCCGGGCGACCGGGTGACCGTGCGCGATCTCAGCCGCGGGTTGATTATCGATTCCGGCAACGATGCCTGCGTTGCGCTGGCAGACTATGTTGCCGGGGGACAGAAACAGTTTGTCGCCATGATGAACCACTACGTCGACCAGCTTGGCCTGCACGATACTCATTTTGAAACCGTGCATGGCCTGGACGCGCCGGGGCAGCACAGCTCCGCCTATGATCTTGCCGTGCTGTCCCGCGCTATCATCCACGGTGAACCCCAGTTCTACCATATGTACAGCGAGCGCAGTCTCACCTGGAACGGGATTACCCAGCAAAACCGCAACGGCCTGTTGTGGGATAAATCCCTGAACGTGGATGGCCTGAAAACGGGGCATACCGAAACGGCAGGGTTTAACATTATTGCCTCCAGCGTGCTGGGCCAGCGCCGCCTGATTGCGGTGATTATGGGCGGCCTTAGCTCAAAAGGGCGTGAAGAGCAGGCCCGCAAGCTGCTGCACTGGGGGCAGGATAATTTCGACACCGTGCAGGTCTTGCAAAAAGGCAAACCTATCGGCAGCGAGCACATCTGGTACGGCGACAAGGCCAATATCAATGTGGGCCCGGATCAGGACGTCTTCCTCGCGCTGCCTAAATCGGAAGTGCCAAACATCAAAGCAAAGTATGTGCTGAGCAAGCAGGATATGGAGGCGCCGCTGGCAGCCAATACTCAGGTGGGCGAGATCCAGCTGTTTGATGGTGACAGGCTCATCTCCCACTGGCCGCTAGTGAACCTCACGCCGATGGAGAAGGGCGGGCTGTTTTCGCGTCTCGGCGACTTTATCAGCCGCAAGCTTTAACCCTTTGTCTTGTTGATGAACCGCGCAATTTGCGCGGTTTTTTTGTCGCCATTTCCTGCGAGGTTGCTCCCAAATCTGGCAGCTTGTGCCCCACCTTTAAAAAATATAGTGTATAAATGTACAGTGTATTTATTCATCAGCGTGGAGGCAGTATGACATTCAAAGTTCAGCATGTTCCGGCGCGTAAAGTGGCCGGTTTTCATCTGGTCGGGCCGTGGGAAACCACGGTTCCGCAAGGGTTTGGCCAGCTGGCCATGTGGGCGAAAACCCACAGCCTCCATGGCGACTGGCTGGCCATTTACTATGATGACCCCGATGTTGTTCCGCCAGAAAAGCTCCGCGTGGACACGGTACTGGGCGTACCTGAAGAGTTCAAACTACCGGAAAACAGCGAAGGCGTTATCATCACGGCTATTGAGGCAGATACTTACGCCATCGGGCATGCCATCGTAAAAAACGAAGCATTCCAGGAAGCCTGGGAAACCTTCTTTGACCAGGTAGAGGCTGATGGTGACTATCAGTTAACTGGCAAACCCTGTTACGAAATCTATCTCAACGACGGCTCGGCGTCCGGCGTATGGGAAATTGATATGTATATTCCGGTCGCTAAAGTCTGACAGGAGCTCGCCATGACGGAAGCTATCGCAGGATTAAACGTGTTATTCATCGCCGGGTATGGCCCCGTTACGCGCGACGTGGCGGCAAGTGCCGGGTTTTATCAGCAGGTGCTCGGTCTGCCGTTAAAAGCGATGGAAGGCAACGAGGACTATCTGGCAACGGAACACGGTGAGCTGGATGGCGTGAAGCATTTTGCGCTCTGGCCGCTCGCTCAGGCGGCACAGTCCTGCTTCGGCGTGGACGGTTGGCCCGAGCACATTGTCGCGCCCCAAAGCTGGGTCGAATTTGAAGTAGAAGATGTCGGGCAGGCGACAGCGGTACTAAAGCAGGCCGGGTATCAAATGCTGGTGGATAACCGTATCGAGCCCTGGGGGCAAACGGTGTCACGTATGCTCAGTCCTGAAGGGCTGCTGGTTGGCGTGACCGTTACGCCCTGGCTGCGCTAGCTGGCTTGAATCCGGGCGGCAGCCTGCCGCCCATTTCTGATATTCAGCAAAGAAATGTGAAATATTCCGCGTAAAAGCTCCGCCGCACCTGGCAACATGATTTCTTTGTGAGAAAAACGGGTACAATTTCTTTTTTATTTTCGGAGAGCCGGGTGTGCGCCCCGACAAATCACTGACCCCGTTTGAGATCCGTATTTACCGCAACTATCGCGTTGCCCACGGCATACGTATCGCCCTTGCTTTTGTGCTGACATTTGTTCTGGTTCGCCTGCTGAACATCCCCGAAGGCACCTGGCCGCTTATCACACTGGTGGTGGTAATGGGCCCCATTTCCTTTTGGGGGAACGTTGTTCCGCGCGCCTTCCAGCGTATCGGTGGCACCATTTTTGGCGCGGCCATCGGACTGATAGCCCTTAAGCTGGAGCTTATTTCCTTACCGCTGATGATCATCTGGTGCGGGCTGGCGATGTTCCTGTGCGGCTATCTGGCGCTGGGTAAACGTCCCTACCAGGCGCTGCTTATCGGCATCACGCTCTCCGTGGTTGTTGGGGCGCCGCCGGGGGATATGGAAGTTGCTCTGTGGCGCAGCGGCGACGTTATCTTCGGCTCGCTTCTGGCCATGCTGTTTACCAGCGTTTACCCACAGCGGGCGTTTATTCACTGGCGTATCCAGATGGCGACCTTCGTGCAGGCGTTTAGCAAAATCTACACTGCGGGGTTCTCGCCAAACCTTGTGGAGCGCCCACGGCTGGAAAAACCGTTGCAGAAAATCCTGAATGACGTGGTCAAGATGCGCGCCCTGATTGGCCCCGCGGGTAAGGAAACCCGTATTCAGAAGTCAGTCTTTGAGGCGATTCAGACCATTAATCGCAACATGGTCTGCACCCTTGAGCTGCAAATCAACGCCTATTGGGCGACGCGGGAAAGCCATTTTGTGATGATCAACGCTCATACGCTGCGCGACACGCAGCAAATGACGCAGCGCACACTGTCGGCCATTGCAACGGCGCTGTATGAAGGGAACCCTTCGCCCATCTCAGCCAACACCGAGAAACTGAATGAGATCGTTTTTGAACTTCGCCAGTTGATGGAGGAAGGCAAGGGCAGTCAGCTGCAGGAAACGCCTATTCACGGCTACGTCTGGCTTAGCCTTGAACTGGCCCGCCAGCTTGAGCTGCTGTCACACCTTATTTGCCGCGCACTGCGCAAATAGCGCGCGTAAAGCACAGAAATGACAATGCTTGTTTCGATTCAGCAGAAATTGAGGTTAAGATAGGGCAAGCCCGTTAGTGAGACTGACAAAAAATTGTAATCGTCAACCGCTACTACTAAGGTTATGGCGGTTGTCTTAACGAATCCGAGTACCAATTTAGCAGGGGTGTAAAAATGGAAAATATCAAACCTACCTTCCAGGACGTTCTGGAGTTTGTTCGTCTGTTCCGTCGTAAAAACAAACTGCAGCGTGAAATTCAGGACGTAGAGAAAAAGATCCGTGACAACCAAAAGCGCGTGCTGCTGCTTGATAACCTGAGCGACTACATCAAGCCAGGCATGAGCATCGAAGCGGTGCAGGGCATCATTGCCAGCATGAAAACCGACTACGAAGACCGCGTGGATGACTACATCATCAAAAACGCCGAGCTGTCTAAAGAGCGTCGCGAGATCTCTAAGAAGCTGAAAGTGATGGGCGAGCAGAAAGTGGCTGACACCAAGTCTGAATAACTTCAGCGATGAAAAAACCGCCTTCAGGGCGGTTTTTTATGCCTCGTTCACCATCACCCGCAGTAAGGTTTCCAGCAGTCCGGGGAACCGAGCATCCAGATCTTCACGCCTCAACGAAATCAAATTTTCACGTCCCTGAGGGCGCTGCCAGATTACGCCGCTATCGCGCAGAACTCGCCAGTGGTGGGTCATGGTCGACTTCGCCACATCCTGAATTAAAGCGCCACAGGTAAGCTCTTCCCCCCCGGCAAGCGATCTGACGATCCCCATCCGCAAAGGGTTGCCCAGCGCAAAAAGCACATTTTCAAGGTGGATTTGTTCTCGTTCCGGATGGTTGGCGATCATACTCTTCCTGTAGGCGGTGGCGGCACGGCGGCCGGCTACTATAGCAAACTTGATAGCAAACTTGATGCCCTTCGAATGTATTGATATTAACGATAGCTCAAATTGTTCGAATATACTCGTACAATTGTACTATGCTGATGGCGAACAACTCTGGCGGCCATAGTGGCCGTCGCTAACAGTCAACAAGACTAAGGACACATCATGCCCCGACCCATCCCTCTCGAACGCTATCGCAACATTGGTATTTCAGCCCATATTGATGCCGGTAAAACAACCACGACCGAACGTATTTTGTTTTACACCGGCATGAGTCACAAACTGGGTGAAGTTCACGATGGCGCAGCAACGACAGACTGGATGGCTCAGGAGCAAGAGCGCGGTATTACCATTACGTCCGCCGCGGTGAGCTGCTTCTGGCCGGGTATGGATCGCGGTTTTGAACCGCACCGTATCAACATCATAGACACGCCGGGACACGTGGACTTCACCATTGAGGTGGAGCGATCCATGCGTGTGCTGGACGGCGCGGTAATGGTTTACGACTCAGTGGGCGGCGTGCAGCCGCAGTCAGAAACCGTTTGGCGGCAGGCTAATAAATACCGCGTGCCGCGGCTGGCCTTCGTTAACAAAATGGACCGCCCGGGCGCTGATTTCTTCCGTGTGGTGCAGATGATGATTGACCGCCTGAAAGCCAATCCTGTTCCCATCGTCATCCCGGTCGGGGCAGAAGACAGCTTCACTGGCGTGGTGGATCTCATCAAAATGCGCGCCATTATCTGGGACGATGCGACCCAGGGCATGACGTTCAGCTATGGGCCTGTGCCGCAGGATTTGCTGCAGACTGCACAACTGTGGCGCGAAAAAATGGTCTCTGCTGCGGCGGAAGCTAGCGATGAGCTAATGGATAAATACCTGGAAACCGGCGATCTGAGCGAAGCGGAAATTATTACCGGTCTGCGCAAGCGCACCATTTCCGGGGAAATTCAGCCGATGCTGTGCGGCAGCGCGTTTAAAAACAAAGGCGTGCAGCGCATGCTGGATGCGGTGGTAGAGCTGATGCCGTCTCCGCTCGACATTCCTGCCATTGACGGCGTGGATGAAAAGGGGGAACACGCGGAACGCCATCCCAGTGATGATGAACCCTTCTCGGCGCTCGCTTTCAAGCTGATGACCGACCCGTATGTTGGGCAACTGACCTTTATCCGTGTTTATTCCGGCGTGCTGAAAAAAGGCGATTCGGTTTACAACCCGGTGAAAGGCAAAAAGGAGCGTATCGGACGTATTGTGCAGATGCATGCGAACGACCGCCACGAGGTGGATGAGCTGCGAGCCGGGGATATCGCCGCCTGCGTAGGGCTGAAAGACGTCACCACTGGCGATACGTTAACCGACCCGAATGCGGTGATCACGCTTGAGCGAATGGAGTTCCCTGAGCCGGTGATTTCCCTCGCTATCGAGCCGAAGACCAAGGCCGACCAGGAGAAAATGGGTATCGCACTGCAGCGTTTAGCGGCGGAAGATCCCTCTTTCCGCCTGCATACGGACGAAGAATCCGGCCAGACGATCATCTCCGGCATGGGCGAGCTTCACCTGGAAATCATCGTCGACCGCATGAAACGTGAGTTTGGCGTGGAAGCGAACATTGGCCGGCCACAGGTCACCTACCGCGAAACGATCCGTAAAACGGCGAAAGACGTGGAAGGGAAATTTGTGCGGCAGTCAGGCGGTAAAGGCCAGTATGGACATGTAGTGCTGACGCTCGAACCGCTTGAGCCGGGCAAAGGCTTTGTGTTTGAAGATGCCACCAAAGGGGGCGTAGTGCCACGCGAGTTCATTCCTTCTGTGGAAAAAGGTCTGCGTGAGGCGATGAATACAGGTGTGCTCGCCGGTTACCCTGTGGTGGACGTCAAAGCCACGCTGACCTTCGGCTCTTACCATGACGTGGACTCTTCGGAAATGGCGTTCAGGATGGCGGCGATCTTCGGTTTCAAGGACGCCGTGCGCAAAGCGGATCCGGTTATTCTGGAGCCTATCATGCACGTCGAAGTGGAAACGCCGGAAGACTACGCCGGTAACATTATGGGCGACCTCTCTTCCCGCCGCGGCATGGTGCAGGGCATGGAAGAACGCTTTGGCAGCCAGATTATTCGGGCCGATGTCCCGCTGGCAGAAATGTTTGGTTATTCCACCACGCTGCGCTCAATGTCTCAGGGCAGGGCGACCTACAGCATGGAGTTCCATCATTATGCCGAAGCGCCGCGTAACGTGGCCGACGACATTATTGCCAGCCGTAAATCATAATTAGTCAGCCAGGGTGGATGGGGTTTTCTCATCCACCTTTCACCTGAGCAAGTTTACGAGTCCGTTTCCAGTGAGGCTGCAACTCGCTGAACGTCATTATTCATTTCCGAATCTCTCTCGACGATTCACCCAAGGCCAAATGATTAACTTGGTCTTTGCTCACGCAATCGGCACATAGGCTTGTTCCTATATAGTATTTAACCTATATTGCGGAGGGCGATATGTGGTCGATTAAAATGACGGATACGTTTGATGCCTGGGTTACGGCGTCAGATGACATGACCAAAGCCTGCGTTATGGCAGGGGTTGTACTGCTCAAAGAGAGAGGGCCTTTACTCGGACGGCCTTATGCCGATACGGTAAAAGGATCGCAGTACTCCAACATGAAAGAGCTGCGAATTCAGTGCCGGGGTGAGCCCCTCAGGATCTTTTTTGCTTTTGATATAAAACGCTGTGCCATCCTGCTCTGTGCGGGAAATAAAGCAGGGAACGAGAAGCGTTTTTATAACGTCATGGTGCCATTAGCAGACAACGAGTTTCGGCCGCACTTACAGCAGTTAACGGAAAAGGAGCAAATAGAATGGGTCGAACGTTAGAACAATGGATGGCCGAAGAAAAAACCGAAGTGGTGGCCGCCGCGCAGGCCATGGCCGACGAAATGCTGCTGAATATCCACCTGGCCGAACTTCGTGACAAAGTCAGAAAAACGCAGACTGAGATGGCGCAGAAGCTGGGCGTGAAGCAGCCCACCGTTGCCGAAATGGAAAAAAAAGGCCGCGACATCAAGCTTTCTTCCCTCAAGCGTTACGTTGAGGCGGCGGGGGGTAAGGTTAAGCTGGATATCGAGCTGCCGGACGGGACGCATTTCAACATCGCGCTTTAGGGCTGCTGGGGCGGTTTTCACCGCCCGCTCCGGCTTAAGCCTGCGCCGTTTCCTGTAAATGTCGCCATAACACTTTCTCGCCCTCGCGGCGGAAAATAACCGTAGACCAGCGCACGGTGCTGGAGCCGTTAAGCGTTTGCGTTTCGCGGTAAAGCACGGCGGCACCCTGCGGCCATTCGTCAAGCAACTGGAGGCTATCGACCTCAATCGCCAGCCCTTCGCGGCTGCCGCCGCTGGTACGGAAAAAGCTGCAAAGTGCCGGATAATCCAGCCTTGCGCCGCTCAGCGCGACCATTGAATAGTCGTGAGTAAAGCATGCCAGCAGCGCTTCCAGCTCCCCCTTGCCCGCACCAAGCCATTGCTCAATGGCAACATGGGCCTCAATCACTTCTTCAAACCAGATATTCATTGCTCAGAGTTCCTTTTGGGTCAGTTGATTTTTAATCTGCTGATTGTTGAGCCGCCAGGCGTAAACCAGCGGGGCAAGCGTCCCGGCGGCGGCAAGGCTAAAAGTGAAAAAATAAGCGCGAGGGGCGGGCATCAGCGCCTGTAAAACAGTCAACAGCAGGCTCAGTAGCGCCACGCCAAAGCAAAAGCTTAACTGGCGATTAATATTCCACAGTGCGCTCGCTTCCGGCATAGCCTCCGAAGGGATGGCGATAAAAGCGGTGCTCTGCGCTGTGCTGCTGGAAAGACTTCCCCCCAGGCCCATCAACGCGTAAGCGGCTACCAGCCACGAGGCTTGCTCGCCGGAGTTGATTTGTGTGAGCAGCAAAATCCCTGCGGCCTGAAATATGCCCCCGGCGGCGATCAGCGGGCGAGGGCCGAGGCGATTAAACATCTTGCCGGTAAATGAAATCGCGACAAAAGAGGCCATCGCCCACGGCAGCATCAGCATTCCGGTTTGAGTGGCAGACAGGCCCAACTGCGTTTGCAGATAGACAATGCTGACCAGGCTGGTGCCCATAAAAATCCCCGGAATGCACTGGTAAACCAGCATGGCGTAACGCAGCAGAGGATCTGCCAGCAGCGGCAGGCTGAACAGCGGGGTCGGATGTTTGCCATTCCGGCGAATAAAAAGCCAAAGAATAAGCATGCCAGCGATGAGCCACACTAATGCCTCGCCATGAGCCGCCGGGTTTCCGGCCTGCGTGACGCCCAGCAAAATAGCGAATAGCCCCGCCGATCCCAGCATTAGCCCTTTAACGTCCAGCGGCCTGCGGGCAGTTTGTTGCTCTGCAGGTTTTAGCCAAAATCCCGCCAGAACTAGTGTCAGCAGCGCCAGCGGCAGGCTGGAGAGAAATATCCAGCGCCAGCCAAAAGATTCCACCAGCAATCCACCTGCGGTTGGCGAAAGCGCCGGAGCCAGCAGCGCAACCAGCATAATTGCCGAGGAAAGCTTCGCCCGCTCGTGCACCGCGAAAAGCTGCCAGGTCAGAGCCTGGCCAACAGGGATGAGCAGCCCGCCTCCCACGCCCTGCAGAATACGTGCGGCGACCAGCGTTTCAAGGCCGGGAGCCAGGCCGGAAGCCAGCGTGCCGAGAGAGAAAAGCCCCAAAGAAAGCATAAACAGGCGCCTGGCACCCAGCCGCTGCGTCAGCCACGCGCTGCAGGGGATAACCAGCGTCAGGCCGCAAAGATAGCCGTGGCTTATCCACGCCAGCTCGGTGACCGGCGCGTGAAACTCCCTCCCCATTTCAGGCCAGGCAACGTTGGAGATAAACATATTGATTAAGTCGAGAAAAAAACCGAGCAGATAAACGGCGGCAACCCTGTAGCGATAAGGCATGGCGGCTCTCGTGAAAAAGAAAAGGCGATTTCAGCAGGTTCCGCGAGACGGATAAATCCCGTTCCGGCTGATACACTGTCAAAAATAATTTGATAATCAGGCGAATTGGCATGCTCAACTTGCAGCGGGTGGCGCAGTTTGTTGCGGTGGTGGAGGCCGGGGGATTTACCGCGGCAGCGCAGTCCATGCAGCAAACGAAAGCGGCGATCAGCTTTAACGTTCGTCAGCTTGAGGCGGAACTTGGCGTTTCGCTGCTTGTACGCTCCACGCGGCGCGTGGCGTTAACCCAGGCGGGGGAAGTGTTTTACCAGCGCGCTCTGCAGCTGTTAAGGGAGAGCGAAGCGCTGGTGGAAGATGTGCAGGGGCATCACGGCGGATTTTCTGGCGAACTGAGTATTTCGACAACGCCTGAATACGGCCAGGCAAAGGTTATCCCGGCGCTAAGTGCCTTTGGCAGGCTGCATCCGGGGCTGACCATCCGGCACGAATCTTCATCTGCTCCGGCTAATCTCATCTCCGGGCAGTTTGACGTGGCTATTCGCCTGGGCAAGCTGGCGGATTCGTCCTACCGCGCGGCGCTGATAGAGCGGTTCGAGATTGTGGCGGTTGCCGCGCCGCAGTGGCTTGAGCGTAACCCGGTTGGCAGCCTGGAGGCGCTGGCCGAAGCGGAATGGATCATTCATCGTCGGCTGCCGACCCCCAGAGAATGGCAGGTCATTGGGCCTGACCAGGAAACGAGGGAGTTAACGATCACCGGGCCGGCCCGCTTTATGACCGACACGGCCGCGGCGCTCATGGCTTTTGTGGTTCAGGGCTGCGGCGTAGGTTTATTGCCCGAATGGCTGGTGCGTAGTGCGATAGGGCGCGATGAACTTCAGCATGTGCTACCGGAATACCGTTTCCCATCCCAGGGCATTTATGCGGTTTACCCGAACACGAAGCATGTTCCGGCGAAGGTGCGTGCGCTGATAGACTTTTTGCAGGAGTGGGAAAATAACAGGCCCGCTTAGCGGGCCTGTTTTTCGGCTTACAGCGCTTTTTGGGTTTTACCCTGCACGGTTGAAGCCGCTTGTGCAGACGAAATGCCCGGCAGCTCAATCTTCAGGCCGAAGGTCAGCAGCGAATACAATACGCCCCCGGTCAGCATCGAGACAATAACGCCCAGGTTCGCCGTCGCAAAGACGCTGTGGCGGGTTTCTTCCGTCAGCAGGAAGCCCACCACGTGCGCGATGTACGGGTCACCGGAAGTAATTGTGCCCAGCCCCACAAAGGTCGCTATGCCCAGTGAAAGCAGTGCCGTCCAGCGGCCATCCCGGCCACCAAAACCCGCTTTATTCGCCATCGCCACATCCCAGCCCATGCGCTTCTGGCGCAGGAAGTCGATCAGCTGAATCGCCCCGGCGGAGCCGATCACCACCGAAATAGAGGCCAGGAACGACTGGAAGGTCGCCAGGAACGAATCGGAAATAAACATCAGGTAGAACGCGCCGAAGCCGATGATAGCCGCGTTCAGCGTGGTCGTCGTGGCGCGGCTGGCCGGAATACCAAGCGCCAGCAGGGCAAGACCTGAACTGTATACGCCGGTAATTGCCGCCGCCAGCAGCGAAACAATAATCACGATGGAGAACGGCACGTAGAACCAGAACGGCAGCAGGTTAGTCAGCGAGGCAATAGGCGACTGCGCCGCCGCTGCGCTCAGGTCCGGGTTGCTGTCGGCAAGGAATGCGCCCAGCACCAGCAGGATGCTCACCGGCAGAGAAATCCCCGTCGTCGTCCAGAAAATAACCTTCGAGGCCTGAGTTTTCTTCGGCAAATAGCGCGCGAAGTCGCCGCCGTAGTTCAGGAAGCCAAGGCCCACCATCGTCATCGCCATCACCACGCCGCCGATGTAGGTCAACAGGTCGCCGTGCGCCGCGCTCTGGCCCAGCTTTTCCCAGTGAATATGCGGCAGCATCAGGAAGATAAAGATGATGCTCATAAACCCGGTCAGCCAGGCGATGTATTTCTCCACCTTCATGATCAGCTGGTGGCCATAAATGGCGACCGACATGGTCAGCGCCAGGCTGACGATAAACCAGCCAAGAATGCACACCAGCGTAGGTTTGCCGTCTGCCAGCGCAAACGCCGCAGGCCAAAGTTTGGCAAACAGCGCCGCGCCGGTAGACGAGGCGAGGGTAATAATGGTGATTTTCCAGCCCATATTGGAAATATAGGCGAACAGGGTCGGGAATTTATTACCGTGATAGCCGAAGCTGAAACGGGTTTGCGTCAACGTAGGCAGGCCAGTTCTTGGCCCGCCCACCGCCAGCACGCCAACCAGGCAGCAGGACAGCAGGTAGCCGATAATCCCGGCGGTGATCGACTGCCAGACGCTCAGGCCGAGAGAGTAAACGTAAATGCCGTAGGTCATCCCCAGAATAGAGACGTTCCAGGAGAACCAGATCGGAAACAGCCCGGCGGGTTTGCCGTAGCGCTCAGCTTCCGGGACGGCATTCACGCCGTTTGCTTCAACTTTTATGCCGCCCGAGGCCGGCTGATGTGTAGAGTTTGTCATCGGAGAACCCTTATGGGAGAAATCAATCGCAGAGAAGTGCGGTTTCTAAAGCGAGCTCAATCATGTTGTCTAACGTGTTTTGTAGTTCTTCTGCCGTCGGCTCTGCCCCCGTGACGCTGCTTACGCAGGCGGTCAGCAGGCTCAGGGCTTTGGCGCGGTACTGCGCGGCGATGGTGAACAGCGCCGAGGTTTCCATTTCCACCGCAAGGATGTTCATCTTTTTGAGGGCGGGGAGCATGCCTTCGGGTTTGTCGTACAGCAGGTCGTTGGTAAAAGTGTTGCCGAATCGGGTCGGAATATTGTGTTGCTCGGCCGCCGTCCAGCAGCGGCGCAGCAGGTCAAAGTCCGGCACGGCCGCGTAGTCGTAGCCGCCAAACCGGTCGCGGTTTACCGAAGAAGACGTTCCCGCGCCGGTGGCGACAATCACATGGCGCATATCCACGCTTTCATCCACCGCGCCGCAGGTGCCGATACGAATAAGCTGTTTCACACCAAAGGCGTTGATCAATTCATGGGCGTATATGGAAACGGACGGAATGCCCATCCCGTGAGCCATCACGGAAAGCCGCTTGCCTTTGTAGTAGCCGGTAAAGCCAAACATATTGCGGGTATCGCACACGCGCTTTGCATCGGTTAAATACGTCTGCGCAATGTACTGCGCGCGCAGCGGGTCGCCGGGCATGATCACGGTTTCGGCAAAGTCGCCGGGGTTGGCGTTAATATGTGGCGTCATCAGACGATCTCCTGGCTGGTTTCATGCCATTACGATAGAAACCCCGTAGCTTGCAGAAAAAGGCAAATGTCCGACCAGGCCGACGGCGATCACAAATTTGATTTTTGCCTTTGCAAGAAAAGTGACACGCCAGGGCTGGCGAGGGGGGAGTAAAACGCGGAGTATTGACAATACCGAGGGGCGATAGTTAATCTCAGCCGCCTTTTTCGCCGCAGATTCTGGCGAAACAGGCAATACTTGACGTTATTTAGCTGCGAGGCAGCCTGCCGGAGAGCGACAACACCATGAATATTATTCAGCAATTCGCTCAGCGCGGGCACCAGATCCTACGCGATGCCGTGTACGCCGCGCCGCTGAAAAGCAAAGAGATCGGCCCCGAAGAATTTATTCTGCGCCAGGGCGAAGAGATCAAAGCGCTCTACTGGATCACGCTCGGTGAGTACACCATGCACTACAACGCCGAAAACGGGAAAGCGTTCAGCCTCGGGCAGCGCTTTGTCAGTGACACCATCATCGGCGAAATAGAATATCTGACCCACACGCCGAGCCAGTTCTCGGTCGTCGCGCATGACACCATGACGGTCAAAGTTATCCCGCTGGCGATGATGGACACCATTCTGACCAGCCACGCGGAAGTCGGCGTCTGGCTCAGCCAGCTGCTCTCCACCAGCTACCAGCGCGGGATGGCGAGAACCATGGAGCGTTTCCTGCAACCGCTGGTGTTTAACATCGTGGCCGACCTGTATGAACGCCATCAGCAGAGCAAGCCGCTGGTGGACTTCTCACAGGTATCCCGCGAGGCTGAACGGTTTGGCTGCTCCGAGAGAACCTACCGCCGGGTGATCAACCAGCTGATAGAAGAGCAGTACATTCAGAAAGTGGCCCATGAATACGTGATTTGCTACATAGAAAAATTCCGTCAGGTGCTGACGAACCCTGGGCGAATTAGTTAGCAGTTTTTTGTAGCAAACGGCTAAAAAGCAAAGAAAAAACAGTGATAGACTCCGGCAATACGTTATCCGCCATGGAGTAGTGCAGTGAGTGAGCCCGTCGAAAATCAGAACGCGTTTAAACATGCTTTTAATCATGGGCTTTTGCAGGATATCGTGAGCTTAATCGCGCGGCATCATCCCGCCTTCAACGCCAAAGCGTTTTTAAAGCAAGCGGAAAACCTCGATAAGCTGGAAATGAAGGCCAGAGTTCAGGCCATCCGCGACGCACTGGCGGCTGAGCTCCCGCAGGACTACCCGGCTGCATTGGGCGTGGTGGTTGCTGTATTAAAAGAGCATAAGCTGCGCGGTTTTGCCGTCTGGCCTTTTGCGGAGTTTATTCAGGTCTATGGCCTGAACCACCCGGCACTTTCCCTCGAAGCCCTGAAAGTGGTGACAGTCTGCTTTACCGCCGAATGGGCGGTGAGGCCTTTTATCAAGCAGGATCCCGACGCGACCATGCGGTTTCTGCTTAAATGTGCGCAGGACGAAAGCGTGGACATCCGCCGCTGGGCCTCAGAAGGCACCCGCCCGCGCGTGCCGTGGGGCGAAAAACTGCATCTGTTTATCAAAGACCCGGCGGGAACCAGAGCCATTCTGGACGCGCTGAAGTTCGACCCGGAGATTTACGTCAGAAAAAGCGTCGCCAACCATCTGAACGACATCACCAAAGACCACCCGGACTACGTGATTCAGCTTTTGCAAAACTGGCAGCAGCAGGCGAAACAGTCCGGCGGTGACGATGTAAAGAAAGTCGCCTGGATAACCCGCCACTCGCTGCGCACCTTAATTAAGAATGGTCACCCGGATGCGCTGGCGCTTATTGGCGTGCAGCACGGCGCGGACGTCGCGCTGGATGCATTCTCCCTCAAACAAAAAGCGATTGCGTTGGGCGAATACCTGGCATTTAAAGTCAGCCTCCGCTCAACCAGCAGCACCCCGCAAAATATCGTGGTGGACTACGTGCTCCACTTTATGAAAGCCAACGGCAGCACCGCCCCGAAGGTTTTCAAGCTTCGCGCGTTCGAACTCCCGGCCAACGGCTCGGT
The DNA here is from genome assembly GCF_037152415.1 of Cedecea sp. AS113. NCBI lineage: Bacteria > Pseudomonadati > Pseudomonadota > Gammaproteobacteria > Enterobacterales > Enterobacteriaceae > Cedecea > Cedecea sp. AS113. The sequence continues at coordinate 175,880 of NZ_JBBCMI010000001.1, read as the reverse complement.
AACGATAGAGAAAAAACACGCGGTGAAGAAAATCACCACCCGCCAGTATTACTCCGGCGTGCAGCGGATTGAGATCCAGGTCAACGGCAAGGTGCTTGGGGGAGAGGAGTGGGTGTTGGATTTATAGCAAGGATCCGCCGCCGGCGTTTTGCGGGTGGCGAGGGTTTTATTGCGCCTAAGCATTGGTTATACCAAAAGAACAGATTTTGCCTTAAAGCTATTTAATAAATGGATTTAAAAGATCTGGAATAAATAAGTTCATGCAGTAAAGGGAAAAATTCTTGAATGGGCTTCACAGTTTGGCTTCTCTGGCCGGAGATGAATTTTAAAGAAGAAAAATATTAATGAAAATCTACTAAGACTCAAAGATATATCGGCCACATACTATTTCCCGCATGATTACATTATCGTAATTCATTCATAAACTAAATAATTGTATGATTTTAATCCGATGGTAACATAAACCCTTCCAAAAGGAGGGTTTATGTCTATAGGAATAAAGCGAGGTGGCCTACGGCTGCTGACGCTTGGGGAAATTAAGCTCGCCAGAACACTCTACGGTAACGCTATTGAATATCACAAAGTTTGGATTCATCGTGGGAGCTATTTGCCATTTAATATGCAAAAAAACAGCTTCGCTATGACGCCTAACGGGGAAATATGGTTTCAGGAAGGTGTCTATGAGCCTGATTTCTCCTCAGCTCAACGTAATCCCATCGATGCCAGTCATCTCTTCATGCATGAAATGATGCATGTCTGGCAGCATCAGCGGGGGATGTGGGTGCGCACTCGCGGTGCTTTTTCCTGGGCCGCTGACTACTACTATGATCTCGAAAAACCGACACTGCTCGATTACGGCCTGTAGCAACAAGCCTGTATCGTTAGCGATTACTGGCTATTGAAGACTCACGGATTTAAAGGCAATTCTAATACCTACAATCTTCGCCACTTTAACCCGGCAGAGCCGACGGTTTCACTGTTGTCACGGTACAAGAAAATACTGGGGAGATTTCCTTTATGAATCGCTTATTCAAGTTAATATTTTTGTGTTCCGCGTTGTCTGGTTGCGTCGGCGAAGGTTTGGGGGTTGGAGATTGGAAGAGTCTTTATATTGACGGAAACCACATTTGTTTCACCGTGGACAAATCGGACGTGTTGACTCGCTATGTGCTTTCTTCGACTCAGGGTGGCGAATATAAAGTCCTTGCCGTAACCGATCTCGATAATCTTACTTATCCGAATACATGCATAAACATAGAACTAACACCGGGATATATTTACCAGGCATCCTACACGATGAATAAAGCAAACTATCAGTACAGTTTTTTTATTGATAATGACAGGCAAATCATCGAGCTCGGCTGTGGGAAGTAACACCTTTGCCGGGATACTTACACAACCACCTGAACGACATCACTAATCTTCGCCACCTTAACCCGGCGGGGCCGACGGTTTCACTGTTTTCACGGTACAAGAAAATATTGGGGAGATTTCCTTTATGAAGCATGTTGTTGCATTTGTTTCTGCTTGTTCTTTGCTTACTGGCTGTGTGGGTGAAAATCTAGGTGTAGGCGAGTGGCGAAGCTATGACATTATTAACGGCAATCTCTGTTTTACCGTTGATAAATCCGATGTACTAAGTCGCTATTCAATTTCTTCATTACAAGGTGACGACTTTAAAAATCTTGCTGTTGCTGACTACAAACACCTCATTTATCCAGATACTTGCATAAAGGTTCCGCTTACCCGTGGCTACATCTACCAAACGTCCTATACGCTGAATAACAAAGTCTATCGATATGGCTTTTTCATCGACAACAACGGATTATTCATCGAGCTCGGCTGTGGGAAGTAACGCCTTTGCCTCAACCACCAACAGCAAAAAGCCCGCTTAAGTTTCCTTAAGCGGGCTTCTCAAATATGGCTCCTCTGACTGGACTCGAACCAGTGACATACGGATTAACAGTCCGCCGTTCTACCGACTGAACTACAGAGGAATCGTGTGAACGGGGCGAATATTAGCGGCGGCTCCGGGGCTTGTCAAAGGCAAAATCTCACCCTGTGGTGCGTTTGCGGAAACTATCAACATCTTGTTGCCTTTTCAGGCAATCAGAGACAAAAAAATCCTTTGCAGGATAACGATTTGTCGCCCATTATTTGAAATGCCGTTTTATCTTTCCTTGCAGGTCCTCGCTTGAACTTACATGCAGTCCTTCGCCAGAGCGTGGCGAAAACGCCGTGGTACGCCAAACGTAAGAGTTATCGGGTGCTGTTCTGGCGTGAGATAACGCCGCTGGCGGTGCCAATCTTCCTCGAAAACACCTGCGTATTGCTGATGGGGGTGTTGAGTACCTTCCTCGTCAGTTGGTTAGGGAAAGAGGCGATGGCGGGCGTAGGGCTCGCCGACAGTTTTAACATGGTTATCATGGCGTTCTTCGCCGCTATCGATCTCGGCACCACTGTGGTGGTGGCGTTCAGCTTTGGCAGGCTGGATCCGGAGCGGGCGAGGGCGGCGGCCCGGCAGTCTCTGGTGCTGATGACCATAGTTTCTTTTATCATGGCCGCAGGCATTCATCTGGCGGGCACGCACATTATCGATGTCATTGCCGGGAGCGCCACGCCGGAAGTTAAAGCTCTCGCACTTTCTTACCTGCAAACCACCGTCTGGAGCTACCCGGCGGCAGCTATAGCGCTTATCGGTAGCGGCGCCCTGCGCGGGGCGGGGAACACCAAAATCCCGCTGCTGATTAACGGCGGCATGAACATCCTCAACATCATCATCAGCAGCATTCTTATCTACGGCATCTTTGGCTGGGGCGGGCTGGGCTTTGTTGGCGCGGGACTGGGGCTGACGATTTCCCGCTACATCGGTGCGGCGGGCATTATCTTCGTGCTGATGATTGGCTTTAACCCGGCGCTGCGTATCTCGCTGAAAAGTTATTTTACGCCGCTCAACTGGGGCATTTTGTGGGAAGTGCTCGGCATCGGCATTCCGGCGAGCGTCGAGTCGGTGCTGTTCAACGGCGGTAAGCTGCTGACGCAGATGTTCGTTGCCGGGATGGGGACCAACGTGATTGCCGGTAACTTTATTGCTTTCTCGGTGGCCTCGCTGATTAACCTGCCGGGTAACGCCCTCGGGTCGGCGTCAACGATCATCGTCGGTAGACGGTTAGGGAAAGGGCAAATCGGCCAGGCCGAGCGCCAGCTGCGCCATACGTTCTGGCTCGCCACCATTGGCCTGACGATCATTGCCTGGGGAACCGCGCCGTTCGCCGGGTTATTCGCTTCGTTCTACACCAGCGAAGATGACGTCAAAGAAGTCGTTAAAGTCCTGCTGTGGATGAACGCCGCCTTTATGCCAATCTGGGCCGCGTCCTGGGTGCTGCCTGCCGGGCTGAAGGGCGCCCGTGACGCACGTTTTGCCATGTGGGTGTCGATGGCGGGGATGTGGGGTTGCCGCGTTATCGCCGGTTACACGCTGGGGATTGTATTGGGCATGGGCGTGGTGGGCGTCTGGCTGGGGATGTTCGGCGACTGGGCGGTGCGCGGCGCCTGCTTCTACTGGCGAATGGTCAGCGGCCGCTGGCTGAAAAAATACCCGCGACCGCCGAAAGAACCACTTTCGGTTCAGGAAGAAAGCACCGTTTAGCGTTCGAAAGCCCCGGCAATGGCCCGCATGTCGTTGCCGGTTGGTGTCTGGTGAATACGCAGGCCAAACTCGTCCACCACGGCAAAAATATGGTCGAAAATGTCGGCCTGAATGCTTTCATACTCGGCCCAGGCCACGGTGTTGGTGAAGGCATAAATCTCCACCGGCAATCCTTCGCTTTCAGGAGCAAGCTGGCGCACCATCAGCGTCATGTCTTTGCGAATGCGCGGATGGTTGCGCAGGTACTCATTCAGATAGGCCCGGAAGGTGCCGACGTTGGTCATCTGGCGCTGGTTCAGCACCGAGTCGTCGGCGTGCTGCTGGTTGTATTCGCTGATCTCTTTCCCACGTTCCGCCATATACGGCTGCAGCAGTTTCGCTTTAAGGAGCTTCTCCTGCTCGTCCTGCGAAAGAAAACGAATGCTGGTGGTGTCGATGTTCACGCTGCGCTTGATGCGGCGCCCGCCTGAGGCCGACATCCCGCTCCAGTTTTTAAACGCGTCGGACACCAGCGCATAGGTTGGGATAGTGGTAATGGTGTTGTCCCAGTTTTGCACTTTCACCGTCGTCAGGCCGATGTCGATCACCGCCCCGTCCGCGCCGTATTTCGGCATTTCCACCCAGTCGCCCATTTTCAGCATGCTGTTGGCAGAAAGCTGAATGCCAGCGACCAGGCCGAGAATCGGATCTTTAAACACCAACATCAGTACGGCGGCCATCGCACCGAGACCGCTTATCAATATTGCCGGGGATTTCCCGATAAGCAGCGACACCATCATGATGCCGACGACAATCGCGGCCAGCAGCTTCACGCCCTGGAAAATGCCTTTCAGCGGTAGCTGAGAAGCAAAGGCGAATTTCCCCGACAGACCGAAGATCACATCCAGCAGCGAGAAAAAGGACATCAGCGCGTAGAGCATGACCCATAGCTGGGCGCAGGTGGTCAGAATGGTGGCCGCGTCGCTGCCTTTTTGCAGCCACAGCACCGCCTGAACGTTAACGATGATGCCCTGCAGCAGAAACGCCAGCCGCTGGAACAGCTTGTTCTGGGTGATTATCTGCAAAGAGAGGCTGGCGCTGGACTGTGCGCGCTTCTCAAAGGCACGCAGCACTATGCCGTGCAGAATAAAATGCACCACCAGCGCGGTAAGAAAAATGATGCCGAAAATGACGATCAGGGAAGTGGTGTGGCTGGGTTGAATGCCGTATTGCTCGAGGGCGGATATCAATTCCTGCATAACGTCTCCTTTAAAAAACAAGAGGACATCATGCCCTCTGCGGTCCGCGGTCGCAACCCGACTGTACAATTAGTAGTCATATTAACGCGCAATCCTTACAGAATTGTCTCAGGACGGTTATGCTTAATGCATTCACATCATGTTAACTAACAGGGAAATTATGATTCGTTTCTCCACGCTGGCATTTGTTCTGGCGGCGGTCACGCAGAGCGCGATGGCCGTGACCTATCCTTTACCGCCTGAAGGCAGCCGCCTGGTGGGGGCGCCCCTGACGATTACCGTGCCGGAAGGGAACAAAGAGCCGCTGGAACACTTTGCCGCTCAGTACGGGCAGGGCTTCAGCAATATGCTGGAGGCCAACCCAGGCGTCGATCCGTTCCTGCCCAAAGTCGGTACGCAGCTGGTTATTCCGCAGCAGGTGATTTTGCCGGATACCGTGCGGGAAGGGATCGTGGTGAACGTGGCGGAAATGCGCCTTTATTATTATCCGAAGGACACTAACACCGTAGAAATCCTGCCGATAGGTATTGGCCAGGCGGGGCGCGAAACGCCGCGCAACTGGGTGACCCGCGTCGAGCGCAAACAGGATGCCCCGGCCTGGACGCCAACCCCGAATACCCGTCGCGAATACGCCAAAGAGGGCAAAACGCTGCCGGCTTTTGTGCCGCCGGGGCCGGATAACCCGATGGGCCTGTACGCCATTTACATCGGCAAGCTGTACGCCATCCACGGCACCAATGCCAACTTTGGCATCGGCCTGCGCGTCAGCCAGGGCTGCATCCGCTTGCGCAACGACGACATCAAATTCCTGTTCGATAATGTGCCGGTCGGGACCCGCGTTCAGCTCATCGACCAGCCGGTGAAGGTGACCGCCGAGCCGGACGGCAAGCGCTGGCTGGAAGTTCACGAGCCGCTGTCGCGCAACCGTGCGGAGTTTGAGTCCGACAAGAAAGTGCCGCTGCCGATGACCACCTTATTGCGCAGCGAAACTCAGGCTTCAGGTGTAAATACGGCTGTGGTGAGTGAAGCACTTAATCGCCGCTCGGGGATGCCGGTCCAAATAAATTCAGCCGCCACGGAAACAGGGCGACTGTAATAATCAGTAAGAAAAAGAAAAGCTCGCGCGTTGCGAGCTTTTCTTTTATTTGAATAATATTGCCGTAGCGTAAAGTTTATTATTTCCGCCTGCCGACGTGACTTTAAATGCGGTTGCCCCGGCCTGGCTGGCTTTATCGGCAAGTTTGTTAACGGCCTCGTCAAGCGTTGTGGCACCGGTGACTGTAACATAGCCCATGCGCTGGCCGGCGGTGGTTGACTGGACTTCGGTGGCGGCTAAAGCCGTGCCGCTAAGGGCGGTCAATACGGTAAGGGCAAGGGCGGAATTAATCAGTTTACGCATCATAATAAATCTCTCATTGTGAATAATTAAACAAGGTTTCGGTTGATGCGTTGCATGTTAGGTTGCCGTCCGGGCAATGAACAGCTGGCATTATTGATGAAGACTTTCAAAAATTCTGGCTGGTAATATCCGGGTGTTATTGACTGTAAATTAATATCAGCCAGCTTATTTTTTTCTTTCATTAACCTGCGGCAACGTGAAGTTTTGATGGCTATAAAACGGTGGGCCGCTAATAAAAAAACGCACGGAGGGGATCGCTCCGTGCGTCGGATTATTGCTCGTCAGACCCAGCGTCGCTGAACCTTTAGCGCAATAGCGAAGGCAAATTAAACCCCAAGGCGATCGCGAAGACTGTAGTAAGCCGCGCCCATCGCGGTAAACGGGATGCGGAACGTGCGGCCACCCGGGAACGGGTAATGCGGCAGGTTGGCGAAGGCATTGAAGCGCTCCGCATCGCCGCGCAGGAGCTCTGCAATCAGGCGGCCGGCCAGGTGGGTATAGGTCACACCGTGCCCGCTGCAGCCCTGACTGTAGTAAATATTCTTATCCAGACGGCCCACCTGCGGCAGGCGAGACAGGGTCAGCAGGAAGTTCCCGGTCCAGCTGTAGTCAATCTTCACGCCTTTCAGCTGTGGGAAGGTTTTCAGCAGGTTGGGCATCACCAGGCGTTCAATATCCGCCGGGTCACGGGCGCCGTACACCACGCCGCCGCCGTACAGCAGGCGGTTATCGGCGGTCAGGCGGTAGTAATCCAGCAGGTAGTTACAATCTTCCACACAGTAATTTTTGGGGATCAGCGAGCGGGCGAGATCTTCTCCCAGCGGCTCGGTGGTCAGCACCTGCGTGCCGCACGGCATGCTGCGCTTCGCCAGTTCAGGTTCGAGTTTATTGCCGAGATAAGCGTTCCCGGCGACGATCACGTACTTCGCCGTGACCTTGCCTTTCTCCGTGCTGACGATGGCCGGGCTGGCGTGCTCAATGTGGGTCACCGGGGACTGTTCGAAAATGCGCCCACCGTTCAGGCGAATTGCATTAGCCTCGCCAATGGCCAGGTTGAGCGGGTGAATATGGCCGCCGCTGTGGTCGAGCAGAGCGCCGACGTAGCGGTCGCTGTTCACTTCCCGCTTCAGTTCGCTGGCGTCCAGCAGTTCAAGCTGGGTGTTGCCGTAGCGCTCCCAGTTGGCCTTTTGCTCTTCGAGGGTTTCCATTTGCTTATGGTTCATCGCCACAAACAGGCCGCCCGGACGATAATCGCAGTCAATCTGGTAGCGCTTGATGCGCTCGCGAATAATTTCCCCGCCTTCGAACATCATACTGCCGAGCATTTTGGCCGCTTCCGGGCCATAGCGGCGCTCAATCACGTCGATGTCGCGGCTGTAGGAGTTCACCAGTTGCCCGCCGTTGCGCCCGCTGGCACCAAAGCCGATGCGTGCAGACTCCAGCAGCACCACGTCATAACCCATTTCAGACAGATGCAGTGCAGACGAAAGGCCGGTATAGCCGCCGCCAACCACGCACACGTCGCAGGTCACGGATTCATTCAGCTGTGGGAACGGCTCATAGTGGTTGGCGCTGGCCGCGTAATAGCTGGTGGTATGTTCAGTCATGATGAAGGCTCCAGGGCAATCCAGATGGTTTTCAGTTCGCTAAATTTCTCAAGGGCATGCAGGGATTTATCGCGGCCGTTGCCGCTCTGCTTGTAGCCGCCGAACGGGACGGTCATATCGCCGTCGTTGTAGTTATTGACGAAAACGGAACCGGCTTTAAGGCTGCGGCTCATGCGGTGGGCGCGGGAGAGATCCCGGGTCCACACGGCAGCACCGAGGCCATAATCGCTGTCGTTGGCAAGGGCGAGCGCCTGGGCTTCGGAGGTGAAGCGGGTGACGACGAGCACCGGGCCGAAGATCTCTTCCCGGCCCACACGCGCATCCGCCGCCGTATCGGTAAAAATCGTCGGGCCGATAGCCGCCGGGTGAGCGTTGTTCCGCCCGTCGAGCGCCAGCTTGCCCTGGCTTTCCCCATCGCGAATAAAGCCGTGAACGTTGTCGGCGTGGGCGCAGTCGATCAGCGTCCCCATGGTGGTTTCCGGGTTGAGCGGGTTGCCGGGCTGCCAGTTTTTTGCCTGCTCTTTCAGCAGGGCAATAAACTCGTCGGCGATGCTCTCTTCCAGCAGCAGGCGAGTCCCGGCGATGCAAACCTGGCCCTGGTTATAGAAAATACCGGCGGCGGTGGTTGCCGCGGCTTTGTGCAGATCCGGGCAGTCGGCAAAAACGATATTGGCGCTTTTCCCGCCGGCTTCGAGCCAGACGCGTTTCATGTTGCTGTCGCCCGCATCTTTCAGCAGCTGTTTACCGGTGCGGGTGGAGCCGGTGAAGGTAATCACGTCCACGTCCGGGTGCTGAGCCAACGCCTGGCCCGCTTCGTGACCAAACCCGGTCACGACGTTAAACACGCCGTCCGGCAGGCCAGCTTCTTTAGCCAGCGCCGCAAGACGGATTGCCGACAGCGGTGATTTTTCAGAAGGTTTAAGGATCACGCTGTTGCCCGCCGCCAGCGCCGGGCCTAGCTTCCAGCAGGCCAGCAGCAGCGGGAAGTTCCACGGCACAACGGCGGCAATTACGCCAATGGGTTCGCGCACAATCAGCGCCAGTTCGTTGACGCCGGTGGTGGCTACTTCGCCGTAGACTTTGTCGATGGCCTCGGCGTACCAGCGAATAGCGCGGGCGCTGCCCGGAATATCATCGCGCAGGCTATGGCGAATAGGTTTGCCGGTGTCGAGCGTTTCCAGCAGCGCCAGCTCCTCGCGATGCTGCTCCATTAAATCTGCCAGCCTGCCGAGCACGGCTTTGCGTTTGGCCGGGGAAGCCTGCGCCCAGTCGCCGCGATTAAAGACATCGCGGGCGACCTTCACCGCAATATCGACGTCCGCTTTTTTGCCTCGCGCCACTTCGGCAAGGTCACGCTGGACAAAAGGATCGACGGTACTAAATGTTTCGCCGTCCTGTGCCGCGCAATATTCGCCGTTAATAAACAAGCGCGTTTCCGGCGAGGTATTTTTGGCTTTCTCCTGCCAGTAATTAAGATGCTGAAAGTCCATGATGACTCCTTTTATTCAATCGGATAAATGGCCTTACTGGGTTCTTCAGGCAAATTTGGGCTGCAAAAAGCCCCAGGAAATAAGTCCTGTTAAAAAAGGTTTTGAAATAAGGCCTGATTACTCAGGCCTGAAAATAATTAGAACGTGGTGGGGGTATGGGCGCTGATAATGCGGCAGATGCCTGCCGAGGTGTTGCTGAAGCTGTGCGGCATGCCGGTATTAATGGCATAGCTTTGCCCCGCAACCAGGTGCCAGGTCTGGCCGTTTACGGTCAAAACCACTTCACCTTCCAGTATCGTGCCTGTCTCCTCACCCTGGTGTTTGATCCTCTCGCCGGTGGTGGTTCCCGGCTGATAGGTCTCAATGATCATCGCCAGCGTACGGTTAGGATTCCCATTGTGTATTAATTTCATTGAAACACCCTGACTGCCTATTTCAATCAGATCGTCGTAATTAATCACGACCTGCGGCTCATCAGGTTTTTCCGGTTCCGCGAAGAACTCGGAGAGCGACAGCCCGTAGACTTTCAGCAGCTTCTGCAGCGTACTGATAGCAGGACTGACTTTGTCCTGTTCTATGGTGCTGATGGCGCTATGCGTTAATCCAGACAGTTCGGCGGCACGACGTTGAGAGAGACCCAGTTGCTGGCGGATCGCTGACAAACGTTTACCCGGCGCCAGGCCGTCATCGCTCATAATGGCATTTCCTTAACGGTAGTGGTCAGAGCCGCTGCTTTTCAGCGAGGTGGTTCTGACTGGCGGTGATAAAACCCTCAAGCAACAAACGCGATAGTGCATATTCGCTACTGTTCCATTCCGGATGCCACTGAACCCCGAGGGCAAAAGGATGATCGTGAACGCTCGCGGCCTCCACCAGACCATCCTGTGAACGCGCCTCGACGCGCAGCAGCGGACCCAGCGTTTTCGCTCCCTGGCCATGTAATGAATTCACCCAAAACGTGTTGCAGCCCGGTATCAACTGCGAAAGCAATCCTCCCTCATGAACCTGGACTTCGTGTGATGGGGCATACTGCTGCTCCACCGGGAGTTCCGGATCTTCACGGTGCTCCAGAAACTCGGGACAATCGCTCAGGCGACGATACAGAGTCCCGCCGGTGGCGACAACAAGTTCCTGTAAACCCCGGCAGATGGCGAAAATGGGGATGCGCCTTTTGAGCCCGGCGGCGATAAGCGCCATGCTCAGTTCATCACGCCCGGGGTCGGCGTCAGGCTCATCGCCGTTTTCACCATAGAGGTGCGGCTGCACGTTGCTGGGGCTGCCCGGCAGGAAGATCCCGTCCAGTTTTGGCAGCAGCGCTTCCAGCAGTTCCGGCTCTGCCAGCGCGTGGGGCAGGGCAATGGGCAAGCCGCCCGCATTCAATACCGCGTTCAGGTACTTTTCTTGCAATGTTTGGGTCAGATGACCCTTAAGCCTGTTTCTGCACATCACAACGCCGATTAACGGCTTGTCAAATATATCGACCATGATCAACCTCACATTCTGGACTAAATTATTTCCAAACGATTCCATGTTGGCCATTTCCGTTCAATATTTTCTCAACTTAGCAGTGGTTTAACTGTCTTGCAAACTTAAATTAACATTTGACAAACATTTTGTTTCACACCATTGTCGATAAGTGGACATTATATTTAACGGTCGACATCAGCGACCGGCATCCAACGCAACGGCGGTGAATCATGGAAACCAATATCGTAGAAGTTGAGAATTTTGTTCAGCATTCCGAAGAGAGACGAAGTAGCGCGTTTGCACGCGAAGTGAATACCTTCCTTGAACGTTATCCCAATACCCAATATGTCGATGTCCTGCTCACTGACCTGAACGGCTGCTTCCGGGGGAAACGTATTCCGGTGGCCGGGCTGCGTAAGGTAGAGAAGGGCTGTTACTTCCCGGCGTCCGTGTTTGCCATGGATATTCTCGGGAACGTAGTAGAAGAGGCCGGGCTGGGGCAGGAGCTGGGCGAGCCGGACCGCCGCTGCGTGCCGGTGCTGGGCACGCTGACCCCTTCGGCGGCTGACCCGGAATTTATCGGCCAGATGATGCTGACCATGCTGGATGAAGATGGCGCTCCCTTTGACGTTGAGCCGCGGAACGTGCTGAACCGACTCTGGCAGCAGCTGCGCCAGCGTGGTCTATTCCCCGTGGTAGCGGTAGAGCTGGAGTTCTATTTAATTGACCGCCAGCGCGACGCCGAAGGCTACCTGCAGCCGCCCTGCGCGCCGGGCACCGACGATCGCAATACCCAAAGCCAGGTCTACTCCGTCGATAACCTTAACCACTTCGCCGACGTGCTGACCGACATCGACGACCTGGCCCGCCTGCAGCTGATCCCCGCCGATGGCGCGGTGGCGGAAGCCTCGCCGGGGCAGTTCGAAATCAACCTGCACCACACCGATAACGTGCTGGATGCCTGCGATGATGCGCTGGCGTTAAAACGCCTGGTGCGAACTGTCGCCGAGAAGCATAAGATGCACGCCACTTTTATGGCGAAGCCGTATGAAGAGCATGCGGGCAGCGGGATGCATATCCACATCAGCGTGCTGAATAACAAAGGTGAAAACGTGCTGGCGGACGCCGACGGCGAAGACTCAGCGCTGCTGAAGCGCGCGCTGGCGGGCATGATCCACCTGATGCCTTCTTCTATGGCGCTGCTAGCCCCGAACGTGAATTCATGGCGCCGTTTCCAGCCGGGGATGTACGTCCCGACTCAGGCGTCGTGGGGGCATAACAACCGCACCGTGGCGCTGCGTATTCCTTGTGGCGACAGAGACAACCATCGCGTGGAGTATCGCGTGGCGGGGGCGGATGCCAACCCGTATCTGGTGATGGCGACTATTCTGGCCGGGATTTTACATGGGCTGGATAACGACCTGCCGCTGCAGGAAGAGGTAGAGGGCAACGGGCTGGAGCAGGAAGGGCTGCCGTTCCCGATCCGCCAGAGCGACGCGCTTTGGGAATTCACCCAGAACGATCGTCTGCGCGACCTGCTGGGCGAGCGTTTCAGCCACGTTTTCCATGCGTGCAAGCACGATGAGCTGGTGCAGTTTGAGCGTTTAATCACAGAAACTGAAATTGAGTGGATGCTGAAAAACGCCTGAGTGTGGCGCCTGCCCGGCAGAGCTTACGTGTCCGGGCACGCGAATAAATAAGTAGCATCATACGGACTGAGCGGAGCCAGGCCGGACGTTTTGCAGGGCAACCTGCCATTTCCCGAAGTCGCGTAATGGAGCGCGGGCGGCAACGGGTCTTCAGTTAACGACAATGTGTACGACGAGGAAATGAAATGATGCAGATGCAAATGTTTAAATATCCGCACGGCGAGGGCGAACGCTGCTGCCGTATTGACAACGACGGGCCAGTGGCCTGCGTGAACCCCATTGCCGTTCCCCGACAGTTACGATTAACCCCCAGGCTAAGCAGGTTTGCCCGAACGAACAACGTTTCGCAAACCTGTATTCGCGTGGGGGGACATCGTCATGGCGACTAACTCTTCCGCAGATATTGTTTCGCAGGCGGGAAAACCGCAGCTGCGTAAATCTCTGAAACTCTGGCAGGTGGTGGTGATGGGCCTGGCCTATCTCACGCCGATGTCGGTGTTTGATACCTTCGGGATTGTGTCCGGCATCAGCGACGGCCATGTCCCGGCATCCTACCTGCTTGCGCTGGCGGGCGTGCTGTTTACCGCCATCAGCTACGGCAAACTGGTGCGCCAGTTCCCGCAGGCCGGATCAGCTTATACCTACGCCCAAAAGGCCATTAGTCCGCACGTAGGCTTTATGGTGGGCTGGTCATCGTTACTGGATTATCTGTTCCTGCCGATGATTAACGTCCTGCTGGCAAAAATCTACCTTTCGGCGCTGTTCCCGGAAGTCCCGCCGTGGATCTGGGTGGTCGGTTTTGTCTGTATCCTGACGGCGGCCAACCTGAAGAGCGTCAATCTGGTGGCGAACTTCAACACTCTGTTTGTGCTGGTCCAAATCGCCATTATGGTGGTGTTTATCATTCTGGTGGTGCAGGGGCTGCACAAAGGCGAAGGCGTGGGCACCGTCTGGTCGCTGCAGCCGTTTATCAGCGAAAATGCGCACCTGATCCCGGTGATTACCGGCGCGACGATAGTCTGCTTCTCGTTCCTCGGCTTCGATGCGGTGACCACGCTGTCGGAAGAGACGCCCGATGCGGCGCGCACCATCCCGAAAGCGATTTTCCTGACTGCGGCCTACGGCGGCATTATCTTTATCGTTGCCTCGTTCTTTATGCAGCTGTTCTTCCCGGACATCAGCCGCTTTAAAAACCCGGACGCAGCGCTGCCGGAGATTGCGCTGTACGTTGGCGGCAAGCTGTTCCAGTCGATTTTCCTCTGCACCACCTTCGTTAACACTTTGGCATCCGGGCTGGCCTCCCACGCCAGCGTTTCGCGCCTGCTTTATGTGATGGGCCGCGACAACGTCTTCCCGGAAAAATACTTCGGCTACGTACACCCGAAATGGCGCACCCCGGCGCTGAACGTGATCATGGTCGGGATCGTGGCCCTGTCCGCGCTGTTCTTTGACCTGGTGACGGCGACGGCGCTGATCAACTTCGGCGCGCTGGTGGCCTTTACCTTCGTGAATCTGTCGGTGTTTAACCACTTCTGGCGTCGTGAAGGCCGCAACAAAACCTGGCGCGAGAAGCTGCATTACCTCATTCTGCCGCTGATTGGCGCGGCGACGGTGGCGGTGCTGTGGGTGAACCTGGAAGTGACGTCCCTGACGCTGGGGCTGGTGTGGGCGGCGGTCGGTATTCTGTATCTGGCCTTCCTCACACGCCGCTTCCGCAGGCCACCGCCGGTGTTTGACGCCACGAAGGCCGAGCGCGCCTGGGAGTAAGGGAAGGTTGCGTTAGAGAAGAAGAAGCTCGCTTAATATGCATTAAGCGGGCTTTTTTGTTCCAGATTTTGTCAGCTCAGAAAAGCAAAAAGCCCGCTTAGTTTCCTAAGCAGGCTTCTTAAATATGGCTCCTCTGACTGGACTCGAACCAGTGACATACGGATTAACAGTCCGCCGTTCTACCGACTGAACTACAGAGGAATCGTGTGAACGGGGCGAATACTAACGGCGTGAGTTCGGGTTGTCAAAGGCTGTTTTGGTGAAATGCGTTCAACTGCCGATTAATCCAGCAAATCAATGAAAAAGGCCGCAAACGCGGCCTTGAAAGGTTACTACTTGCACAACTGGCCGACGGGCTGTGTGGCGGCCTCAAGCCACTCCCGAACCTCTCCGTTCACGCGCGGGGAGAGCGTTTCCCGCACCTGCCGGTGGTAATCGTCCAGCCAGGCGATGTCCTGTGAGCTGAGCAAATCAACGTCAACGGCGGACAGATCGATAGGGATCAGCGTCAGCGACGAGAACTTGCAGAAGCCAGGCAGGGAGGCAATGACCTCGACCTGGTTTTCGATGCGGATCCCGTGGCTGTCCGCCAGGTAATAACCCGGCTCAATGGTGAGGATGTTGCCCGGCAGCATCGGCCACGGGTTTACCTTCTTCGCCATGCGGTGCGGATTTTCGTGGATCATCAGCCGGTGGCCGACGCCGTGCCCGGTGCCGTGGTCGTAGTCCAGTCCCAGCTCCCAGAGCGGAGCGCGGGCAAAGGCATCGAGCTGGTGGCCCTGAGTCCCCTGCGGGAACTGCAGCGAGATCAGCGCCAGGAAGCCTTTCAGCACGGCGGTGTAGTGCAGGCGGCGGGTCGCATCCAACTCGCCAAAACTGAGCGTACGGGTGGCGTCCGTCGTGCCGTTGATATACTGCCCGCCGGAATCATTGAGGTAGAACTGCGCGGCGGTTAGGGCGAAGTTCGTTTCCGGCGAAGAGTGGTAGTGGCACATCGCGGCGTTGCTGCCCGCGGCAGAAATGGTGCTAAAGCTTTGCTCGGTAAAGGTGGAGCCCTGCTGGCGGAAGCTCAGCTGTTTTTCCTGCGCCTCCAGCTCGGTGACCGGGTTACCTGCGGCTTCGCGGCGCGGCACTTCTCGGGTCAGCCAGGCAAGGAAATTCACCCAGGCCACGCCGTCTTCGATGTGGCTGTCGCGGTAGCCTGCCAGTTCGGTTTCGTTCTTATTGGCTTTGATTAGCGTGACAGGATCCGGCGCCCACAGCACCCTGCCTCCGCCTTGCTCCACGGCAAAGCGCACGGCGACCGGCGCAGAGTCCGCGTCGATGAGGGTATGTTTCCCGGTTGCCAACTGCTGGCAGCGGGCAAGGAATTCACTCATCGGGCGGAGCGTGATGCCGTTGAGCCAGGCTTTATCCAGCTTCCGCAGTTTTTCTTCCGCTACAAACCATTCAATGTCACCCCTGGCGCTCAACAGTGCGAAGGAGTGCGGCACCGGGCTCATTGGAATATCCGAGCCACGTACGTTCAGCAGCCAGGCGATATTGTCCGGCTGCGTCAGCGCCAGATAATCCGCCCCGGCTGCGCTCAGCACCTGGGCGATCCGCTCACGCTTTGACGCAGCGCTTTCGCCACTGATTTCATCCGGCATGGCGATGATTTCCCCGCAGGGTGCTGCCGGGCGATCGGGCCAGATAGCATCAAGCGGATCGTCATCTAACGCCACCAGATCGCAGCCGCTGGTACGCAGGCTTTCGTACTGGCTGTTGACCATCAGCAGCGGTTCGAAGGCGATGCGTTTACCTGCCGGAAGATTATCGCGGAGCCAAAGGTGCAGCGGCTCGTCGTGCAGATGATGAATCTCGAACTCTGCCAGATTCACCTGATGGCGAGCCTGAACCTGGTAGCGCCCGTCTACAAACAGCAGGGCGCGGTCAGCAAGCACTAGCGCCAGCCCGGCGGAACCGGTAAAGCCGCTGATAAACTCGAGTTTATTGTCATAAGGCGCACAGTATTCGCTTTGATGGGCATCGGCGCGCGGCACGATGATCCCATCCAGCTCGCGCTCCCGGAGCAGCGCCCGCAGTGCGCCGAGTGATGAAGTGTGTTGCATCCAGCTTCCTTATTCTTTTTATTAACGGAACGGAGGTTCGTTGAAGGTACGCAGCTTGCGCGAGTGTAGCTTTTCACCTTCGGCACGCAGCAAATCAATGGCCCGAATGCCAATCTGCAGGTGCTCGGAAATCGCCCCTTCATAGAAACGGTTGGCCTGGCCCGGCAGCTTGATTTCGCCGTGCAAGGGTTTGTCTGAAACGCACAGCAGCGTGCCGTAAGGCACCCGGAAGCGATAACCCTGTGCGGCAATCGTCGCACTTTCCATATCGATAGCCACCGCGCGGCTGAGGTTGAAGCGCAGCGCAGAAGCTGAATAGCGAAGCTCCCAGTTGCGGTCATCGGTGGTGACCACCGTGCCGGTGCGCAGGCGCTGTTTCACTTCTTCGCCCGGCATGCCGCTGACCTGCTTGGTGGCGTCATAAAGGGCGCGCTGCACCTCCGCGATGCTTGGAATAGGAATATCCGGCGGCAGCACAGCATCCAGTACGTGATCGTCACGCAGGTAGGCGTGAGCCAGCACGTAGTCGCCAATTTGCTGGCTTTCACGTAGGCCGCCGCAGTGGCCAATCATCAGCCAGGCATCCGGGCGCAGCACCGCGAGGTGGTCGCAGATGGTTTTGGCGTTGGACGGGCCTACGCCAATGTTAATCAGCGTAATGCCGCTGCCGTTTTTATCGATCAGGTGCCAGGCCGGCATCTGGTGTTTCTTCCACGCCAGGTCGGAAATCGCCTCTTCCGGGGCTTCGGTTTCGGCGGTCAGCCAGGTGCCTCCGGCGCAGGACAGGGCGATATACGGGCTGTCCGGGTCGAGGATTTGCTGGCAGCCCCAGCGGACAAACTCGTCCACATAGCGGGTGTAGTTGGTGAACAGCACGAAGGGCTGGAAGTGCTCCACCGGCGTGCCGGTGTAGTGGCGCAGGCGAGCCAGCGAGAAATCCACGCGGCGGGCGTCAAAGTGCGACAGCGGCCAGGCTTCCGTCGGGTGGAACAGGCCGTCGGCAGTTTCATCGCCAATCTGTGACAGCTCGGTGGTTGGGAAATGGCGCGTCAGTCCGGCGCTCATCGTGCGGTCGAGGTTCAGGCCGTCAATCACGTATGGGTAAGGGATCTCATGCTGAGAAGGGCCAACCTCAATGTGCACGCCGTAGTCTTCACTCAGCAGGTTCAACTGTTCGTGCAGGTAGCTCTTAAACAGCGCGGGACGGGTCACCGTGGTGGTGTAGCTGCCGGAGTGGGTAAAGCGGGCATAGGAGCGGGTATTTTTCGGGCCACGGGGAACGCCGTCCCAGCTCACCCGCAGTTCGGGGTAGACAAACAGCCCGTCGGAACGCGCGTCTACGTCCGGCAGCGTGCCATGTTGGGTGTAGAGGGCAATCGCATCGCGAAGGGCGGTTACTGAACTTTCGTACAATGCTTCCAGCTTGTCCAGGGCTTCAGCAGGCGTCAGCCCCTGGCATACAACGTTATTATTCATTGATTCTCCTTTACCGGTTCTCGCCGGGTTAGTGTCTCAGTATGTCATGCCGGGCGCAGAACGGAAGCGGAAGACGGGAAGAGTTGCGAGCCTCATAAAAAATTCATCACAAAAAAATGAATACCCGCGCAGAGGCTGCCGATAACCCCATTGATACCCGAGCTTGATGGGATAACGACAATAACGATGAGGGGAACGACATGGGAATGTTAAAGAATTTTACCGTACGCCGGGTGCTGCTCACCGTGCTGGGGCTGTTCTGCCTGCTGTGGTCAGCCGTGGGCGTGTTTACCGTTTATTCGCTGGCGAAGCTGGGGGACGGCAACGCCGTTGACCATCAGCTGGTGTCGCAGATGACGATACTCAGCAAAGGCAACGACCAGTATTTTCGCTTTATTACGCGTCTTTCGCGGGTGATGGAGGCGAAGGCGGCGGGGGAAGCTGCCGATTTTAAGCCCGTGCAGGAAGCGCTGGATAACATGAAAAGCGAGCTTGAGCGTCTGAAGAGCGTTTCGCCTGGGCCAATGGATCCGGCCGTTTCCGCCGACGTGATCGAAAAATGGCAGCAGCTTTTAGATAACGGCGTGGCGGCGCAGATGCAGCTTGCCCAGCAGGGAAGCGCGTCGGATTATCGCCAGCAGGCCACCCAGGTCACGCCGCCGCTCAGCCGTGCCTTCGGAGCCAGCAGCAGCAAGTTTACCGCCGTGGCCGAAGAACGACTGGACCGGACGCGGGTTGCCGTGGATTCTCTGACTCGCCTGATGAAAATCACCGTGCTGGTGGCGATTGTGATTGGGCTGCTGATCCTGCTGTTTACCGATCGTTATCTGGTGAACCTGCTGGTGAAACCGCTGGACCGCATTCGGGATCATTTCTCGGTCATTGCGAAAGGCGACCTCAGCCATCCGGTGGAGGACTTTGGGCGGAACTGCGTCGGCAAACTGTTCCCGCTGCTGGCCGAGATGCAGGGCAGCCTGCGTGATGCGGTGAGTGCGATTCGCAGCGGCACGGAGAACATTTATCGTGGCTCGGCGGAGATCTCTTCCGGCAATAACGACCTCTCTTCACGCACCGAAGAACAGGCCGCTGCGCTGGAAGAAACCGCCGCCAGCATGGAGCAGCTCACGGCCACGGTTAAATTCAACGCCGAGAATGCGCGCCAGGCCAGCAGCATTGCGGAAAAAGCTTCACAAACCGCCAGCCGCAGCGGCAAGCTGGTGGGCGATGTGGTGGTCACGATGGAAGGGATCTCCGACAGTTCCCGCAAAATCAGTGAGATCACCAGCGTCATCAACAGCATTGCCTTCCAGACCAACATTCTGGCGCTAAACGCTGCCGTTGAGGCCGCCCGCGCGGGTGAACAGGGCAGAGGTTTTGCCGTGGTAGCGGGGGAAGTGCGCAACCTGGCCAGCCGCAGTGCGGGCGCGGCGAAAGAGATTGAAACGCTGATTGCCGACTCGGTAAACCGGGTGAACAGCGGCGCGGCGCTGGTCAACGAGGCAGGCAACACCATGAAAGAGGTGCTGAAGGCGGTGTCTGACACCACGCAAATTATGAAGCAGATTGCCTCGGCAACGGACGAGCAAAGCAAAGGTATTTCTCAGGTGAGCGTGGCGGTTAGCGAAATGGACAGCGTGACGCAGCAAAACGCCGCGCTGGTGGAGCAGATCTCGGCGGCGGCGGCGGCGCTCGAAGGCCAGACTGAAATGCTGCAAAAAGCGGTGGCGCGTTTCCGTCTGTCCGGGCGCGAAGAACACGCCGTGGTGGAAACGAAAGTCAAACCTCAGGCAAAAGCCGCAGCAGCCACCACGGCAGGAGATGACTGGGTCACGTTTTAAGTTTCGATAGCGGGCAGGGTGCGCATCGCGTTTTCGCAGCGCGTCTTGACCGCTTCGTGCAGCAGCCGCACCGTGGTCGACAGTTGCTTACGGTGCGGGCAAATCAGATTCAGTGGAATGCTGTCCCCTTCATACTGTGGCAGCAGCAGCTTTAAACGGCCTGCCTGCACATCCTCGCTGACATCCAGCCAGGATTTGTAGGTAATACCTTCCCCTTTTACCGCCAGCCGGTGAATGACTTCCGCATCATCGCTCATCATCGAACCTTTCACCGCCACCTGCTGCATTTTGCCACGCAGGCTGAACGACCAGCTATTGTGCACCCGCCCGCGAAGCACAAACGTCAGCGCATTGTGCTGGGCCAGGTCGGCAAGGGTTTGGGGTTCGCCATAGCGTGCCAGATAGGCGGGAGATGCAACCAGCACGCGGCGGTTTTCTGGCGCGACCGGCAGGGCGATGTAAGACGCATCATCGTTATTGCCGTAGCGAAAAGCCACATCCACCGGATCTTTAAACACGTCGGTGATTCGATCGGAAAACAGAAGTTTCAGGCTTAGCGCCGGGTAAGTGCTGCGAAATTGCTGAAAAACATCCAACAGGAGATTTCGCCCAAGATCCGAAGGGACGGCGATTTGCAGCGTGCCGCGTACTTCGTCGCTGGGGGGCTGGATCTGTTCATACCCGGCATCCAGCGTCTGCAGCACCTGCTGGGCGTATGGCAGCCAGGCTTCACCTTCGGGCGTCAGGCGCAGGCTGCGCGTTGAGCGGGCGAACAGGCGAATATTGAGGTTCTGCTCCAGGCGCTTAATGGCGGTGCTGACCTGGGCTGGCTGCAGCCCGGCTTCCCTGGCGGTATCGCTAAAACTGTTTAACGCCGCCGCCCTGACAAACAGCGCAAGGTCTTCCAGCCTGAGCATTTTCACTCTCCGAGTATAAGTGTTGTTTCCTGACGCCGGTTTTTCACCTGACGCGCTCCTTGTACCATGATTTTACTCAATTGATGAACCCATTACCTTATTGGAGCTGCTATGAAAGCTATTGCTATTACACACGCCGCAAAAGACGGCAGCAATATTGATGCGCTGCAGGACATCACGCTGCCGAAGCCCGTTGCTCAGGGGCACGACATTCTGGTGGCGGTGAACGCCATTTCCGTGAACCCCGTTGATACCAAAGTTCGCAGTGGCTTTAGTAGCGAAACCCCTCGCGTACTGGGCTGGGACGCCGTGGGTACCGTTGTGGAAGTGGGTGAAGCCGTCACGCTGTTCAAGCCTGGCGATACCGTGTGGTACGCCGGGTCGCTGACTCGCCCGGGCAGCAACAGTGAGTTTCAGCTGGTGGACGAACGCATTGCGGCACTTAAGCCTCAGTCCGTGGAAAATGCCGCTGCTGCCGCATTACCGCTGACGGCAATTACCGCGTGGGAAATGCTTTTCGACCGCCTGGGTATTCAGGAAAACGGCAGTGAAGATGCCGTGCTGTTGATTGTGGGCGCGGCCGGCGGCGTGGGCTCAATTCTGACCCAGCTTGCCCGCAGGCTGACAAAAGCCACCGTGATTGGCACCGCCTCTCGCCCTGAAAGCCAAAAGTGGGTGAACGAACTCGGCGCCCACCACGTTATCGACCACAGCCAGCCTCTGACGGAAGAATTACAGCGTATTGGCGTGAAGCACGTTACGCACGTTGCCAGCCTGACCAATACCGAACAACATTATGCCCAGCTGATTGAGGCGCTCATCCCGCAGGGGAAATTTGCGCTAATTGATGATCCGACCGCGCTGGACGTTCGCGCCTTGAAGGCCAAAAGTATTTCGCTGCACTGGGAGTTTATGTTCACCCGTTCGATGTTCGTCACCAGCGATATTATTGAGCAGCATAATCTGCTGACGCGCGTGGCCACGCTTATCGACCAGGGCGTGTTAAGAACTACGCTCGGCGAACACTATGGCACAATCAACGCGGGCAACCTTCGCCGCGCCCATGCGCTGCTGGAAACCGGGCGTGCGGTGGGTAAAATTGTGCTGGAGGGATTCTGATATGGCAGCGACAGAAACCCTGACGATTATTGCCATGCTGAAGGCGAAAGCTGGCCAGCAGGAAAACCTGAAAGCCGCGTTGAAAGCGCTGGTCGTGCCGAGCCGCCTTGAGCCAGGCTGCCTCGACTACACCCTGTTTCAGCTTCAGCAAGAGCCGGATACGTTTTACGTTCGCGAGTCATGGCGCGAGCAGCAGGCGCTCGACCTGCACAATACGCTGCCTCACTTCCAGGCCTTTGTGAAACAAATGGACGCCCTGCTGGCGGAACCGCTGAAGCTGGTTCCGCTGGACGAAGTTGCCGTTTAACACTTTACTCGCGGCGGCCAGGCTGGCCGCTGCAAAACACAACGACTTATTCAGGAAAAATAATGAACATTGTTGATGCTGCCTCCCGGCGCTATGCCACGAAAGCTTTTGATGCGTCTAAAAAAATTGCCGCTGAAGACGTGGATAAAATCAAAAATCTGCTGCGACTGAGCCCGTCGAGCACCAACTCGCAGCCGTGGCATTTCTTGCTGGTAAGCAGTGATGAAGGCAAGGCGCGTATTGCCAAAGCGACCACCGGGCCTTACGCGGCAAACGAGCCTAAAGTGCTGAATGCTTCACATGTCGTGGTGTTCTGCGCCAAAACAGTTTATGACGATGCGCACCTGCAAACATTGCTGCAAAAAGAGCAGGATGATGGGCGCTTTGCCACGGAACAGGCCAAAGAAGGGCAGCACAAAGGCCGCTCTTTCTATGCCAATAAACACCGGTTTGACCTGAAAGATGCGCAGCACTGGATGGAGAAACAGGTTTACCTCAACCTCGGTACGCTGCTGCTGGGCGTTTCCACCCTGAACATTGATGCCGTGCCGATTGAAGGTTTTGATGCCGCCGCGCTGGACGCAGAGTTTGGCCTGCGCGAGAAGGGCCTGACCAGCGTGGTGATGGTGGCGCTGGGCTATCGCAGCGTGGAGGACTTTAACGCTGGACTGCCAAAGTCGCGCCTCGATTTCAGTCAGATCCTGACCGAAATCTAAGGCGTGATAATAACTTGATTTAACTTTTCCTGGCTGACGCAGGAATGGATATTAGGCCATTCCTGCGTTTATTCATCAAATCGGTGGCATTGAGGTGTGGCAAGCGAAGGGAAATGATCTATACTTTGTTCTCTTAATTCTACGGACGGCGATGGTTGTGAAGGACACGTATTATAATGACAGCAAAGTAAATTCATTAATTCAGCGCGAACTTGATGAATTTATTCTGGATTACAAACATACGACCTACGCGTATGCTGTGATGAATAAGAAAGACCCTTCCCAAATGCGTATTATTAATAACAATCCGCAATGGTTTAACATTTATCTCGAGAATAAATATCAATTTATTGACCCAGTGATTGTCCGGTCTCTCAGCACCCTGGAGGATTTTTCATGGGACAGCGGGATGATGGTCTCTTCCGGGTATACGCTGAAGCGTATTTTTGACGAAGGTTCACAGCACAATATTGTGCAGGGGCATACTTATCCGCTCCACGACTATGTGAACAATCTTGCGGTGCTTTCGCTGATTAGCCATCAGCCTTCAGATGTTAACCTCACTGAAAACCGTGAGGCGGCGATCGCTTTCTTTATCAAGCTGCACCAAAAAATGCTGAATTTATACAGCGATATTCGGCAGAAAAAGAATGTTTTCTTGTCACCGCGTGAGCAGCAAATTTTGCAATGGGTCTATACCGGAAAAACCTATGCCGAGATTGCAACTATCTTGTCCATTACCGAGCGCACGGTGAAATTCCACATGGGCAATGCCATGAAAAAGCTTGGCGTTAACAATGCGCGTCACGCGGTTAAACTAAGTATCGAACTCAGGCTGTTGGATCTGGGTGCCTGACCGACGAGGTTACAGGTTATTGAGCTGGGTGAGCGTCTCACGCAACCATGCGCTGTTTTTATCTTTATTAATAATATCTTCTATAACCTGTTGATTAGCAGGCATGTAAATATAATAAACCGCTTCGCCCTTTTCTGAGAGCCCCTTCTGCAGCACATCAACTTTCCAGTTGGCCTGACGGAAAATGGCGTACATTCCCCGACTTGTCACCGCGTGCATACCGGGATAGCCATTTTTCATGCAATACATAATCATCGCCAGAAATAATGCTTTACTGGCGGGTAGGGTGCGTAAATTACCTTCGTCACGACGATCTTTGTCGAGGAATAATCGGGTAATTTCACAGCATGGAATATCTTTTGGTAAACTAATGTTATTAAAATATTGATAAAATATTTCATCTGTCATTGTCGGATGTTTGGCATCAATAAAGCGTGCGCCGCAAAATAATTTACCTTCCAACATGCCCATTAAATAAGTTGTATTTGCGTTATCGAATTGATCTCTTTCCTGATTATCTTCACATTCCACTTTCCATTCGAGCCGTTCGTGAAATGTTTTTTTGCGTAACGCATACAATTCCCGGGCGAGACCGGGGTGTAAATCATTATGATTACTTATAAAAAATTCAATTGCAGAACACATCGCGTATCCCTGTATGTGGAGGTCCCCTGTACTTAAAGACAGCTTTTTTTTGCCTAAGGCCTTCTCTAAACTTAAAAAAAACCTGACCGGCCGCGCCAACACGCAAGCGGGTCAGGCGGTCAAAGACCTGAGCAACACCAAGGGAAATGTTCACAGATTATTATCTAGTACACCGATTTCCCGATGCACAAGATTGTAAGCACTTGTAATTTTACATTACAAAAAATAAAAATAAAGAAAATTAAGCCCCTGCATTTGCGGGGGCTTTTCTTTTATATCGATTAAGAAGCCTGCTCGTTCAATGCAGTTCCCTGCAATATGCTGCAATTCTCCGCGAAAATTTACTAACATAACGGCCTGCATGTGGGGTAAATATTTTATAACGCGGCGGGGCTGGGTTGCGTGAAAAGCGTACGGTATAACTGAATAGTAGCCGACTAATTTAAAAAGTGAACGGCTGATGCAGAGGAAAAATGAATTTTGTGAAGGAAAGAAAACTTTGTGAAAAATCAAAAGCAAAAAGCCCGCTTAAGTTTCCTTAAGCGGGCTTCTTAAATATGGCTCCTCTGACTGGACTCGAACCAGTGACATACGGATTAACAGTCCGCCGTTCTACCGACTGAACTACAGAGGAATCGTGTGAACGGGCCGCATATTAGCGAGGCCACACGGCCTTGTCAAAGCCTCCAAAGCGTCTTTTGTATCGTTTGCCGATAAAACAAGCAAAAATTGCCAGAAAACAGGCTCAGACATAACTTTACAGCACAAAGATTGCCAATCTTTCGCCAGCCGCTAAGATAAGCCGGGTTAAACAGTGAGGACCTGATGGTAAAACAGCGGCGTATAGGGATTTGGTTTCTTTGCCTGGCATGTGTTGTGGTACTGGTTTGTACCGCGCAGCGCATGGCGGGCCTGCACGCGTTGCAGATGGAAACCGCGGCCAGCGCCGTTGCTGCCCAGGCGGATAACCCGCAGGCTGACGCTGACTCGCCGGTCACGCCGTGCGAACTTAGCGCTAAATCATTATTGAGCGTGCCGCCAGTCTTGTTTGATGGGGCGTTGTTCGCACTTTGCCTGCTGCTTTCCTTGCTGGCGCCCGTGCGTTCCACGCGAATGCCGTTTTCAGCTCCAAGAGCGACTTCACCTCCCACCCTCAGGGTACATCTTCGTTTCTGCGTCTTCCGTGAATGACAGACCGGCTGTTTCCGACAGTTAGTTAATCATTTATGGAGAAAAAACATGTTTATTCGCTTCAGGCAGGCGCTGCTGTGCCTGCTCATGCTTTGGTTGCCCGTGTCCTGGGCAGCAGAGTCAGGCTGGCTGCAATCGCCGGATAACGATCACGCCAGCGTCAGGCTGCGCGCAGATACCTCGGGCAGTAACGAAACGCGTCTTTTGCTGGACGTGAAGCTCGAAAAAGGATGGAAAACCTACTGGCGATCCCCAGGGGAAGGCGGCGTTGCGCCAGCTATTGCCTGGCAGGGTGAGATGCCCAAAGTAGAGTGGTTCTGGCCGACGCCTGCGCGTTTTGACGTCGCCGGGATCACGACCCAGGGCTACCACGATCGGGTCACCATTCCGATGGTGTTTCACGGCCCGGTGCCGGCGACTATCCGCGGCGTGCTGACGCTTTCTACCTGCAGCAACGTCTGCCTGCTGACCGATTATTCCTTTAGCGTCACGCCTTCCGCGGCAAATGCTCAGTTTGCCCATGATTTCGCTCAGGCGATGGGGCAGGTGCCGGTTGAAAGCGGATTGACCGACTCGCTCAAAGCCGATTATCGTCCGGGAAGCCTGGTAATTAATGCCGTGCGTGCCGGAGGCTGGACAAGTCCGGGCCTTTATCTTGACCCGCCGGAAGAGGCCGATCTTGGCAAGCCTGCGTTCCGCATCGACGGCGACTCGCTGCAGGCCACCGTACCGGTCAGCGACAGTTGGGGAGAAGGTGCGCCAGATTTGCGAGGGAAATCAGTCACCCTGGTGCTGGCCGACAACGGCATTGCTCAGCAAAACACGCTCACCATTGGTTCAGCACCCGCCGCGGCAGGGGGAAATGATGCCTTCCCGCTTTGGCAGGTCGTGCTGATGGCGCTGGCGGGCGGCCTAATCCTTAACCTGATGCCGTGCGTACTCCCGGTACTGGGCATGAAGCTGGGCTCTATTCTGCTGGTGCAGCAAAAAGACCGGGGCCTCGTGCGCCGCCAGTTTTTAGCCTCGGTGGCGGGGATCATCGCTTCATTTATGGCGCTGGCGCTGCTGATGACCGTCCTGCGGCTGACCAACCAGGCGCTGGGCTGGGGCATTCAGTTCCAGAACCCGTGGTTCATCGGTTTTATGGCGCTGGTGATGCTGGTGTTCAGCGCGAACCTGTTCGGCCTGTTTGAATTCAGGCTCTCTTCCAATATGAACACCCGGCTGGCAACGCAGGGCGGCAATGGCATGGCCGGGCATTTCTGGCAGGGCGCTTTCGCCACGCTGCTGGCGACGCCGTGTAGCGCGCCTTTCCTCGGCACGGCGGTGGCGGTGGCACTCACGGCTTCTTACCCGGTGCTGTGGGGGCTGTTCCTGGCCTTAGGGCTGGGGATGAGTCTGCCGTGGCTGCTGATAGCGTTCCGTCCCGGTCTGGCGATGCGTTTGCCCCGCCCGGGCAAGTGGATGACCTGGCTGCGCCGCGTGCTTGGCCTGCTGATGTTAGGTTCGGCGATTTGGCTGGCAAGCCTGCTGCTGGTGCATTTCGGTGTTTCGACTAGCAAACCAGCGCAGGAAAATATCGCCTGGCAGCCGCTCAGCGAGCAGGCGATTCAGGACGCGCTGGCGCAGCATAAGCGCGTTTTTATTGATGTCACCGCTGACTGGTGCATTACCTGTAAAGCCAACAAATACAACGTGCTCAGCAAAGAGGACGTGCAGGCTGCACTACAGGCACCGGATGTGGTTGCCCTGCGCGGCGACTGGACGCTGCCGTCCCAGCAAATCACTGACTTTTTGAGAAGCCGCGGCCAGGTTGCCGTGCCGTTCAACCAAATTTATGGCCCAGGCCTGCCGGAAGGCAAAGTGCTGCCGACGCTGCTCTCCCGAGATTCGGTGCTGACAACCCTGGATGATGCCAAAGGAGCGAAACCATGAAATACGCTTTTATTTTAATCCTCTCGCTGTTCTCCGGCCTGGCGCTGGCGGCAAAAGAAGTCCCCGCGCCGTTTTCCGCCGATCAACAAAAGCAGCTGGAAGTGCTGATTGAACAGGCGCTGTTTAACGATCCGGCCAGTCCGCGATTTGGTGCTAAAAAGCCCGTGTTAACCCTCGTGAACTTCACCGATTACAACTGCCCGTACTGCAAACAGCTCGATCCGATGCTGGAAAAAATTGTGGAGAAATACCCGGATGTGGCGGTGATCGTGAAGCCGTTGCCGTTTAAAGGGGAAAGTTCCGTGCTGTCGGCGCGTACTGTCCTGACGACCTGGCGCCAGCATCCAGATCAGTTCCTGGCGCTGCATGAAAAACTGATGCAGAAGAAGGGCTATCACGATGCGGCGAGCATTGCGGCTGCGGTTGAAAAGAGCGGGGCAACGCCGGTCACCCCGGATGAAAAAAGTATGGAAACCTTAAGCACCAACCTTCAGCTAGCGCGTATCGTGGGCGTGCAGGGCACACCAGCCACCATTATTGGCGATGAAATGATCCCTGGGGCGGTTCCGTGGGAAACGCTGGAAGAGGTAGTAAAAGAAAAACTGGCGGCTGCCCATGGCAAGTAAGCTGCGGCGCTGGCTGCGGGAAGGCTTAATTCTGCTGATTTTGCTGGCGGGGGTGATGCTGGTGATGGACTGGTGGCGTGCGCCCCAGTCCCCAGTGGCTTTTGATGCCACGCCGCTGCACACGCTGGACGGGCAGGATGTCACGCTCGGCGCGCTGAGCGCGGAACGCCCGCTGCTGGTCTATTTCTGGGCCAGCTGGTGCGCAGTTTGCCGTTTTACCACGCCGGACGTGGCGAAGCTGCAGGCTGAAGGGCAGAACGTGATAACCATTGCGCTACGCTCAGGTAATGAACGCGAGGTTTCCCGCTGGCTGGCGCGTAAAGGCGTCCAGTTCCCGGTGGTCAATGATGCCGATGGCGCCATTTCCCGCAGCTGGCAAATTGGCGTCACGCCGACATTCGTCATCGTCGATAAAGGCCAGGTCGTGTCCACTACCAGCGGCTGGACGAGCTACTGGGGAATGAAAATTCGCCTGTGGTGGGCCGGCGTGTGATTCATCGTGCCGGCTTATCACCGGCACGCAGTTTTTTCCTGAAATGCACCATCGCGGTGCATTTGTATCTCTTATGGGGCATAAGTAAGCCTCCTGTTTCGTTAATCCTCGTGGGGGCTTTATCAGTTTCTCTTATTATCCAGCCTGTTATCTCGTTTGCGCCGTAAACGAAAAATGTGGCAAGCATATTGCAAAACCTTTTACGACATCACAGCCATGACTGGCACTGGCATTCCGTAATAGGGGGCAAAATGAATTTAAGACGACTGAAGTACTTCGTAAAAATTGTTGATATTGGCAGCCTGACCCAGGCCGCAGAAGTACTGCACATCGCACAGCCGGCGCTCAGCCAGCAGGTTGCCACTCTGGAAGGGGAGCTGGATCAGCAGCTGTTGATCCGCACCAAACGCGGCGTCACGCCGACGGAAGCCGGGAAGATTTTGTATGCCCACGCGCGGACGATTCTGCGCCAGTGTGAGCAGGCTCAGCTGGCGGTGAATAACGTGGGCCAGACTATGCAAGGCCTCGTCTCGATTGGTCTTGCGCCGGGGATGGCGGCATCCTCTATTACCATGCCGCTGCTGCAGGCCGTGCGTGCCGAACTGCCGGATGTGCAGGTGTATTTGCATGAGAATAGCGGTTCACAGCTGAATGACAAACTGCTCAGCGGACAGCTTGATATGGCCGTGCTGTATGACCGCACGCCAACGGCGGGGCTGACCAGCCAGCCGCTGCTCAAAGAGGATTTGTTCCTCGTGGGCACCCGTGACTGTCCGGGTAACAGCGTTGATTTGTCGGACGTTGCCGCCATGAATCTTTTCCTGCCCCGCGACTACAGCGCGGTTCGCAAGCGCGTGGATGAGGCTTTCTCCCTGCGCCGCCTGACGGCAAAAATTATCGGCGAGATCGAATCTATTTCGACCTTAACTGCGGCTATTGCCAGCGGTATGGGCGTGACCGTGCTGCCGGAATCCGCTGCACGTTCACTTGCCGATTCAGCCGGTGGCTGGATGGCACGCATTACCAGCCCGTCGTTAAATTTACCGCTGTCGCTGAACCTGTCCGCACGTTTACCGCTTTCACCTCAGGCCCAGGCGGTAAAAGAAATTCTTATGTCTCTGGTCACCCGCCCGGCGCTGGAAAATCGCGAACTGATGCTGGTGGGCTAACTCCGCTTATTACTAAATGGAATAGGTTGCTGGTTTTTATTATTTGTCCCGCCGGGGCTGTGACTTTAACAATGGTGTAAAGAACAGTCACGATCCCGGGGGCGATGTGAATTTCCAGCAACTAAAAATAATCCGCGAGGCGGCGCGACGGGACTACAATCTCACCGAAGTCGCCAATATGCTTTTCACCTCTCAGTCTGGCGTCAGCCGCCATATTCGCGAGCTGGAAGAAGAGCTGGGGATTGAAATATTCATCCGCCGCGGCAAACGGTTATTAGGTATGACCGAACCGGGTAAAGCCCTGTTGGTGATTGCCGAACGTATTCTCAACGAAGCCAGCAACGTGCGTCGCCTGGCGGATCTTTTTACCAACGACACCAGCGGTGTCCTGACTATCGCCACCACCCACACACAGGCTCGCTATAGCCTACCGGTGGTGATCAAAGCCTTCCGCGCCTTATTCCCTGAAGTTCGCCTCGAGCTGATTCAGGGCACGCCTCAGGAAATCGAATCGCTGCTGCACAGCGGCGCGGCGGATATTGGCATCGCCAGCGAACGTCTGAGCACCGATCCTCTGGTGGTGGCCTACCCGTGGTTCCGCTGGTATCACAGCCTGCTGGTTCCGCAGGGACATCCGTTAATTCATACCAGCCCGCTCACGCTGCACGATATCAGTCGCTGGCCGCTGATCACTTACCGGCAGGGTATCACCGGGCGTTCTCGTATAGACGAAGCGTTTGCCCGGCGTGGTTTAACGGCTGATGTTGTGCTTAGCGCGCAGGATTCCGACGTGGTTAAAACCTACGTTGAACTCGGCCTGGGTATTGGGCTGGTGGCCGACCAGGCCAGTGGGGAAGAAGGGAGCCTGGTGCGGCTGGACACTCGCCACCTGTTTGACGCGAACACCGTCTGGCTCGGGATCCGCCGTGGGCAACTGCAGCGGAACTATGTCTGGCGCTTTATTGAGCTGTGTAACCCTGAGCTGTCGGTCGAGGAAATTAAGCGCCTGGCACTGGAGCCAGAAGAACCCGCCATCGATTATCAAATCTGATATTTCCCTGCCCTGAAAAGGGTAATTCAGTATTGTTAATGAAATATTAAATAATTAAATAAACCGGCGCGGGGTGAATTTATATTTACCTCGCGCTTGCTGTATTTAAAAAAATAGTGTTTGGCAAAGTATGGCTCCCCTAAAAATAGAATAAAAAAACGTTCCTTATCGCAAATCATCGATCAATCGCAAATCAATTAATAGCTTTCAGCTATCTATCTGGCCTGACCATAAGAAAAAACCGATCAAATTCATAAAGTTAATCTGAATATATCCGATAAGCCTGTACGAGGTGCTTCCATCCCTTTGTGCTATTTATTCTCTGTTGTTTAGGCGGCAGAGGATTTTGCGCATTCATAAAAATACGCTTCTCAAGGGAGAAAAAATGTCACTACATGATGTAAAAATTCGCAGCAAGTTAACGCTGACTATTGCTATTTTTATTGTGCTGATGGTCTTCAGCTCAGGGCTTTCTTTACTTAGCCTGAGCAGAGCAAATACCGGCATTCAAACCATTGTTAACGATGATTACCCGACGACCGTTAAAGCCAACGATCTGATTGATAGTTTCCAGGAGTTCGTGAATACGCAGCAGCTGATGCTGCTGGATGAAGCCGGTGTATTTCGTCAGAAGTCGGAAAAACACCTTGCGGAGATCAGTGCGCATATTACAGCGCTGCTGGCGGACCTGAACAAATCCAGTACCGACGCTGCGTCACAAAAAGCGCTGCGGGAGCTGGCCGATATTCGTAAACAGTATCTGGACTCGCGTTTCCGTATTTTACAGGCGGTGCAACAAAACGATCGCGCCGCCGCGCTGCAGGAAATGATGGCCACCACCATCCAGATTCAGGAAAAATATAAAGATAAGGTGCAAGAGCTTATCGTTATCCAGAATCAAAAAATGTCCGCTGCTGGCCAGCAGGTTGATAAAGATTACCACTCTAACCGGTTGGTCACTGTGCTTCTGACTTTGCTGAGTATCGCCCTGGGTAGCCTCATCGGTATGTTTGTGGTGCGCTCTATTACTCGCCCGCTGGTTCGCGCCGTTGAATTTGCCGGGGCGATTGCCGAAGGCGACCTTACGGGCAGTATCACGGTTACCCATAAAGATGAAACAGGCGAACTGCTGCAGGCGCTGATGAGCATGAAAGTCCGCCTGCAAGAGATTGTCCATCAGGTTCAGCAGGGATCGGAAACTATCTCTTCTGCCGCCGCGCAAATTGTCGCCGGGAACCAGGATCTTGCTGCTCGCACCGAAGAGCAGGCCAGCTCCGTAGAGGAAACGGCGGCTTCCATGGAGCAGATCACCTCCACGGTGAAAAACACCTTTGAGCACACCAACGAGGCAACCAAGCTCTCTTCCGAAGCCGCAACGGTGGTGAAAAACAACGGCCAGATGATGTCTCAGGTCACCAGCAAAATGCGCGTGATTAATGAAACCTCCAACCGTATGTCGGACATCATTAACCTCATCGACTCCATCGCGTTCCAGACTAACATTCTGGCGCTGAATGCGGCGGTGGAAGCGGCTCGTGCCGGGGAGCATGGCCGTGGTTTTGCCGTGGTTGCCGGGGAAGTTCGCCAGCTGGCGCAAAAAAGTGCTTCATCTGCGAGCGAGATCAGAAGCCTGATTGAGAACTCAACCACCCAGACTCGCGAGGGCATGGGGCTGGTGGAAAAAGCGAATGCCCAGATTGCCGGTATGATCGAAAACGTGCAGGAAATGAACACCATCCTCGGGGAGATCAAACAGGCAAGTCAGGAGCAAACCGACGGCATTTCCCAGATCAACAGCGCCATTGGTATGATTGATTCCACCACCCAGCAAAACTCCGCGCTGGTGGAAGAATCGGTTGCCGCCGCGGCATCTCTGAATGACCAGGCGAAGCAGCTGCGTGACCTGGTGCGGGTGTTCCGCCTGCAGTAATTCAGCTTTCCTTCTCAAAGCCAGCGTTAGCTGGCTTTTTTCATTTCTACGCACGGTTTTTATCTCCGGCATGACAATGCCACTTATTATTGTTATGTTATAACATATCAATAATAACTGCGCAGTCAGTAAGGAGTTGCAATGTCATCGTTAACACAGGCCCACAATCGGCCAAAGAAACTGCCCGTTACCGTGCTGTCCGGTTTTTTGGGTGCCGGTAAAACCACTTTGCTGAATCATATTTTAAATAACCGGGAAGGGCGGCGGGTGGCGGTGATCGTCAACGATATGTCCGAGGTGAATATTGACGCTGCGCTGGTGCGTGAGGGCGGTTCAAGCCTGACGCGCACCGATGAAAAGCTGGTGGAGATGAGCAACGGCTGCATTTGCTGCACCCTGCGTGAAGATCTGCTGGTGGAAATCAGCCAGCTTGCCCGGGAAGGGCGTTTCGATAACCTGGTCATCGAATCTACCGGTATTTCTGAACCGCTGCCCGTGGCGGAAACGTTCACCTTTGTGGACGACAAGGGGGAAAGCCTGTCCGATATCGCCCGGCTCGACACCATGGTGACGGTGGTGGACGGCTTTAACTTCCTTCGGGATTATGAATCCTACGACAGCATTCAGTCTCGCGGCGAGTCCATGGGCGAAGGGGACGAGCGCACCGTGGTCGACCTGCTGATTGACCAGATAGAATTTTGCGACGTGCTTGTACTTAACAAAACGGATCTTATTGGCGACGCGGAGAAGCGCCGCCTGATGTCCGTGCTGCATTCCCTTAACCCACGCGCAAAAATCATCACTTCGGCGTTTAGCCAGGTTAGTCTTGATCAGGTTCTTGATACCGGGCTGTTTGACTTCGATGCCGCCGCTCAGGCGCCGGGCTGGCTAAAAGAGCTGCGCGGCGAACATACGCCGGAAACCGAAGAATACGGCATTCGTAATTTTGTTTTTCGTGCCCGGCGTCCCTTCCACCCGGCGCGTTTCCAGATGGTGACCGACGGCGGTCTGAAAGGCGTTATTCGCTCCAAAGGCTTTTTCTGGCTGGCAAGTCGCCCTCAGCATGCCGGATCCTGGTCCCACGCGGGCGGCGTGATGCGCCAGGGGCTGGCAGGGATGTGGTGGGCCAGCATTCCCCGTGAACAGTGGCCGCAGGATGCCGACAGCCTCCGGCACATTTTAAAGCACTGGGAAGACGGTATTGGCGATGCGCGCCAGGAGATTGTTTTCATCGGCATTGATATGGACGAGGCGAGCCTGCGCGAGAAGCTGGAGTATGCCTTACTCACCGATGCCGAAATGGCAGAAGGGCCTAAAGCTTGGGCACGGTATTACGATCCGATTGATGCCTGGTTCGACTGACTGAAGTCCGGCTGCCCGTTGGCAGGCAACCGGGCAACCTGGCCTAGTGCAGCTCTACGGCGTAGTCATCCACCGGGGTGATTTTCTTGATCAGCTTGTTATCAAACAGGAACTGTTCGTAGGCCTGGTAGCGGGCGCGGTCGAGTTTAGCCGGGTCAGTTGCAAACAGCGGCAGGCTTGCCTGCCAGGCCTGCTTATTCAGCTCGGTATTCAGCTCCGCATGGGCTTTGGCAAAGGCCTGCCAGGTTTCCTGCGGATGTGCCTGCAGGTACTCGTTGCCTTTTTTCAGCGCGGCGAAGAATTTTTTGATCTTCGGTTCATTCGCCGTTTTACGATTCGCCACAAAAATCAGCTCATCGTAGGCGGGGACGCCGTAGTCCTCGACGTTAAACACCACCGGGGGTTTACCCTGAAGCTTCAGCTCGATCGCTTCGATATTGCGGTAGCCGCCGATCACCGCATCCACCTGGCCCGCCAGCAGGGCGCTGGTGAGCTGGAAGTTGACGTTGATGAGCTTCATCTCTTCTGGTTTGACGTGCTCATGCTCAAGCAGGGTGGCAAGCGTCGCCTGCTCGATACCGCTGACGGAATAGCCGATTTTTTTGCCTTTAAGATCCGCTGGTGATTTGATGGTCTGATCCAGCGTCATCACCGTATTCAGCGGGGTGTTAATCAGCGTCCCGACGCGCACCAGCGGCAGCCCCTGATCGGCAAAGAAATGCAGCTGTGGTTGGTAGGTAATGGCCAGATCGGCCTGCCCGGCGGCAACCAGGCGCGGCGGCAACGCCGGGTCAGACGGCGGGATGATCTTCACGTCCAGCCCTTCGGCCTTAAAAGCGCCAATTTGTTCGGCCACCATAATGGGTGCGTGATCGGGGTTAATGTACCAGTCCAGCACCAGGGTCAGCTTTTCAGCGGCGGAGGCCTGAGCGGCAAAGGCGGCGGTGAGCAGCAGGCCACACAGCGTTTTTTTCATCTTCTTAATTCCTTAATTAAGGCGGTTATTCGTTGTTTTCAGGCGACCAGACAATCAGCCGCCGCAGCAGGGCATCGACCGCCAGCCAAAGCAGGACGGTCATCAGGACTAAAATAAACAGCGCGGCAAAGCAGACGTCGGTTTGCATGCGGGCGTTGGCATTCAGCATGACGTAGCCCAGCCCTTCGGCAGAGCCCACCCATTCGCCAATAATTGCCCCGATGGGGGCGACGGCGGCGGCCATGCGCAGCCCCGAGCCAAAAGCAGGCAGCGCCGCCATCAACCGGACGTGCCTCAGCTGCGCCCAGCGTGAAGCCCCCATCGTGCGGGCCAGATCCAGATAGTCGTTATTCACCCGGCGCAGTCCGTCAAAGAACGACGACACCACCGGGAAGAAAATCACCAGCACCGCCATCGCCACTTTGGCGCTCATGCCAAAGCCGAACCACAGCACCAGCAGCGGTGCGAGGGCAAACACAGGGATTGCCTGACTGGTGAGTACCAGCGGCATCAGCCAGCGCTGGAGGCGGGGGGAAAACATCATGCCCAGCGCCAGGCCTGCACCGAGGAGTACGCCCAGAATTAGCCCGCTGATAATCTCTGAGGCGGTGACCAGCGTGTGCCAGGCGAGATAATCGCGGCCATCCCATAACGCCAGTGCCACCGAAGCGGGAGAGGGCAAAAGAAAGGCGGGAATATAGCCGAGGGCAAGCAGATACCAAAGTAGCAGCAGCCCGGCAAAGACGGTCAGCCCGCGGCGCAGGCGTGTAGCAGGGGTGTCTGAAGTCAGCTTCATTCGGCGGCCCTGATCAACTGTTGCAGCAGCCCGGCCTGGCTTTGGAGTAGATCTACATCGTCCGGCACGCGGGGCGGCTGCCCGGCAATAACATGCGTATCGTCGATGCCCGCAGGCCAGCGGGAG
This sequence comes from Cedecea sp. AS113, assembly GCF_037152415.1. Taxonomy (NCBI): domain Bacteria; kingdom Pseudomonadati; phylum Pseudomonadota; class Gammaproteobacteria; order Enterobacterales; family Enterobacteriaceae; genus Cedecea; species Cedecea sp. AS113. Next base: position 139,974 of record NZ_JBBCMI010000001.1, on the reverse strand, counting down.
AGCACCAGCAGGCGGTGGCTGAGCCGACAGGCTTCCATCGGATCGTGAGTGATCAGCAACACGGTATTTTTTGCCAGCAGCCTGGCCGCCAGGTCCTGAATGGCCGTGCGGGTGATGGAATCCAGCGCCGAAAACGGCTCATCCATCAGCACTATCGGGCGCTTTTCGTAAAGCGTTCTGGCGATGGCGGCACGTTGCCTCATCCCACCCGATAGCGAAGCTGGCAGGACTTTGGCATAGCCAGCCAGCCCGACCTGCTCAATCAAATGTTCCGTCCATTGTCTGTCGACCGCCTCACCACGCAGGCGAGCTCCGAGGGCCACGTTCTGCTCAATGCTGAGCCACGGGTAGAGCAAATCTTTCTGCCCCATCCAGGCGATACGCCCGGCAACCGGCAGACCGTCGCTGCAGGTCACGCTTCCGCCACTGGCCTGCGCCAGCCCGGCGATAATCTTTAGCAGGCTGGTTTTACCGGCCCCGCTCGCGCCCAGCAGGGCAACGAAGCTGCTGCCGGGAATATCAAAATTCAGCCGCTCAAAAATGGTCTGCTGGCCAAAGCGCAGGCTGAGATCGCGCACCTGAATGCCCGGCGAAGTCGCGCTGTCGGTCATGAGGCATTCAGCCCCATCTGCCAGAACGCGGATTCAAGCTGCGTCGCGGTGGTAAAAATCTGTGATAGCTCTGAGAAACGGCTTTCCGCGCCACGCTGGTGGCCTACGTTTTCGAGCAACTGCACAGCGGCCCGCACGCCGGTGAGGTAGCCTTCATCGCCATAGTTACGGATCCAGTTCGCGTAGGGATTGCCTGCCATCACCGTGTCGGGGCTATGCAGCAGGCCAAGGCCGATTTCTGCATATCCGGCCACGCAGGGCAGCAGCGCAGCCAGCAGATCGAGCGCGTCGCCTGAATGGCCAATATCCAGCACGTAACGGGTGTAATTCATGGTTTCTGGCGCTTCCGCCTCGGCCACTATTTGCGCTTCGTCCAGGCCCCAGCTTCGACAGTAAGCCACATGGAGCGGCAGCTCGGAGACAATGGCATTCAGCGATGCGGTCGCGGTGCGCATTTCCGGCAGCGTGCGAAGCTTGCTGACCAGCAGGGCGTAGGCGCGGGCAAAATGAATCAGGAAAAGATAATCCTGGGTCAGATAGCGCTTGAATGCGGCTTCAGGCAGCGTGCCGACAGCAAGCTGCTGCAGAAAAGGGTGATCGACGTAATCCTGCCAGTGCTGGCCGGCCTGCTCGCGCAGTCGTCCGTAAAGACCGTTTTCGAAAAGTGGGGTGTACATGGGACCTCCTGGGTAAGTGGAGATCCGGGCGCGCAGAGGTATGAACAGACAATAACAGAGCTGTGATTGCCGACCGTCCCTTCGCTGGCATGACCCAGATCAGGTTCAAAGGGTTCGGCTTACGCCATCTCAGCCCATACAGGACACCCCTCGGAGGTGCCTGTTATACGACATTTACTTTTTGATTACAATCGCCGGGCGCTGTGTCTGACCTTGCTGAAAGCGACGATCCGTTTAGTGCGGTATCGCAATATTTTGCTGGCACTCGGGGCGGGAATTTTGTCACTGTAGGCCGGTTACCTACGAGTCTAAGGATGATATCCGATGAAAAAGATTGGTTTTCTCTCGTTTGGCCACTGGTCGCCTGCCGCCCAGTCCGGCACGCACTCTGCGGCGGATACGCTGCTGCAGTCCATCGATCTTGCCGTTGCTGCAGAAGAGCTTGGCGCGGACGGCGCTTACTTCCGCGTGCACCATTTTGCTCGTCAGCTAAGCTCGCCTTTCCCGCTGCTGGCGGCCATCGGGGCAAAAACCAAACGCATTGAAATCGGCACCGGCGTGATCGATATGCGCTATGAAAATCCGCTTTACATGGTGGAGGACGCGGGGGCGGCGGACTTGATATCCGGGGGCCGCCTGCAGCTTGGAATTAGCCGTGGCTCGCCGGAGCAGGTGATCGACGGCTGGCGATATTTTGGCTATGTGCCGGGCGAAGGAGAGACCGAAGCCGATATGGCGCGCCGTCATACCGAAGTGTTCCTCGAGGCGCTGAAAGGGGACGGTTTTGCCGAACCTAACCCGCAGCCGATGTTTCCTAATCCGCCGGGGTTGCTGCGTCTGGAGCCGTTTTCTGCCGGGCTGCGGGAGCGAATCTGGTGGGGAGCCAGCTCCAACGCGACCTCGGAGTGGGCCGCGAAGTTAGGGATGAACCTGCAAAGCTCCACGCTGAAAACCGATGAATCCGGCGAGCCGTTTCATATCCAGCAGGCGAAGCAAATCCGTGCTTATCGGGCCGCGTGGAAAGAGGCGGGCCATACGCGTGAGCCACGCGTTTCCGTCAGCCGCAGCATCTTCGCGTTAATGGACCAGCGCGACCGCAACTACTTCGGCGGCAGCGGCAAAGAAGGCGATCAGGTTGGCTACATCGAGCCACAAACCCGGGCCATTTTCGGCCGCAGCTATGCCGCTGAACCGGAACTGCTCATTAAGCAACTGGCGCAGGATGAAGCGATTGCTGAAGCCGACACGCTGCTGTTAACCGTGCCAAACCAGCTGGGCGTGGATTATAACGCGCACGTCATCGAATCTATTCTGAAGCACGTTGCACCAGAGTTGGGCTGGCGCTAAATAAAACAGGGAAAAGGTCATGCTATGAGCGAGGATTTTTACTGGATTAATGAGCCAAAAGTCTGGCAAGAAGGCGACGGCGGGCTGACGGTTGTCACCGATGAACAAACCGACTTCTGGCGCAAAACATGGTACGGGTTTGAGCGTTTCTCCGGCCATTTTTATGGCTGCAACGTGCGGGGGGATTTTACTTTCCAGGTGAAGGTCAAAGCTGAATTTAGCGCACTCTACGACCAGGCCGGCATCATGCTGCTGGGGGATGAATCCCACTGGCTAAAAGCGGGCATCGAGTTTAACGACGACGCGCCTGCCATTGGCAGCGTGCTGACGCAGGGCCACTCCGACTGGGCAACCGGCGTCTTTCCCGGTCAAGCAAATCTGTTCTGGATGCGCCTGACCCGAAAAGGGGACAGCCTGCGGCTGCAGTATTCCGTTGACGGCAAAAGCTGGCCGCTGCTGAGACTGGCGCATTTCCCCGGATTCGACGCATGCAGGGTAGGCGTGATGTGCTGCACCCCGCAGCGTGGCGGGCTGGCGGTGAACTTCGAAGAAATGATGCTGAGTGCCGCGCTGGATAAAGGACTGCACGATTTAAGTTAATCAGCCGTTTAGTCGGGCGGCGCCCCGCCAGACATTTGCCAGGCAGGGTTTCTCCTGGCGGGGACAAAGCCGGTAACGGGGCAAATGTTTTTCCGTTGGGCATTGAAAATAAAGTGCAAACGCTTCGCGCTTCATTCAGCCCGGTATAATTCGTAGTATATTGTGAGTATTGATGGTTATCAGGTGCTCTTCATGTCTTACTCCATCGGCGAATTTGCCCGGCTCTGCGGGATAAACGCCACCACGCTCCGTGCCTGGCAGCGTCGTTACGGCCTGCTCAAGCCGATGCGAACTGATGGCGGTCATCGGCAGTACAGCGACGAAGATATCCAGCAGGCGCTTAACATTCTCGACTGGGTGAAAAAAGGGGTGCCGGTCAGCCAGGTTAAACCGCTGCTGGCCCGGCCTGAAACGCGCCGGGCGAACAACTGGCTTGGCCTGCAGGAGAGTATGTTGCAGCGGCTGAATGAGGGGAAAATCGAATCTCTTCGCCAGCTTCTCTACGATGCAGGTCGGGAATATCCGCGCGCGGAACTGGTGACGGAAGTGTTGCGCCCGCTGCGCAGTAAAGTCTCGGCTAACGTACCGGCCATCATGACCCTGCGCGAAATTCTCGACGGCATCATTATCGCCTACACCTCGTTTTGCCTTGAAGGGGATAAAAGAGCCCCCGGTGACAACTGCCTGATTACCGGCTGGCATCTGAGTGACCCCTGCGAAATCTGGCTGGAGGCGCTCAGGCGAACCGGCCAGGGACACCGCATCGACGTGCTTCCCGTTCCGCCTGCCGTCCTTGCCCTGGAAATCTTTCCCGATCGAAAATGGCTGCTGGTCACTTCCGGTAAGCTGACGGCGACACGTAAAAAGCAGCTTGAACTCTGGCAGCAGCAGGGCGCTACGCTCGAGGTCATTCCCCTCTAGGCCCGTTTTCCCCTCCACAATATCCTCCTCCAGCGGCCCGCTGAAAACGCGGTGGGCCGAGCTGTGCTATCAAAAAATGAAAATCTACCGCATCGCTTGCCTGTTTGTAATTAATTGAAATTGTTATCTTTTTGAAAATATCACAATCAAAACTTGGACAAATCTAAGTATTTGTGCAAGTTTTAATTATACGATAACGTCAGGTGCTTCACCGCGAGGGTGAAACTCATGGGCACAACGCCAACCGCCATTCATCGCTTTGTTGATTATTACGCCGGGCTGGACAAGCAGTCGCCCTCGGCGCTGGCCGGGCTTTACGCCTCCGAGGCCATACTCATCGATCCGTTTGGCGAGCATCGCGGGTTGCCTGAGATCCAGCGCTACTTCGCCCACCTGCTGGCCAGCGTGGCGTACTGCCGCTTTGCTATTGATCCCCCGCTATGTGATGAGGCGCGTTTTGCCGTCGGTTGGACAATGCACTGGTCTCACCCGAAGGTCGCCGGTGGAAAAGGGCTGTCCTTGCCTGGCTGTTCGGTGGTTGATCTCAAGAACGACCTGATTATTCGTCAGCGCGACTACTACGATGCCGGAGAAATGCTGTACGAACATCTGCCCCTGCTGGGTTGGGCGGTTCGCAGCGTGAAAAGAAGGGTGCGCCCATGATGACTGTCCTTATTACGGGCGCAAGCTCCGGCATCGGCGCCGGGCTGGCAAAATCCTGGGCCGATGAGGGCCATCGCGTCATTGCCTGCGGCAGAGATGCGGCGCGGCTGGCAACCTTGCAGCAGCACAGTTCAAACATCGCGGTACGCCAGTTCGATATGACCGACCGGGATGCCAGCCGCGAGGCGCTGGCCGACTGCCGGGCGGATCTGGTTATCCTTTGCGCGGGAACCTGTGAGTATCTGGATCGCGGCCAGGTGGATGCCGCGCTGGTTGAGCGGGTGATGGCGACCAATTTTCTTGGGCCGGTCAACTGCCTGGCCGCGCTTCAACCTCGGCTTGTTGCCGGCAACCGCGTCGTGCTGGTCAGCTCGATGGCCCACTGGTTGCCATTTCCACGGGCAGAAGCCTATGGCGCTTCGAAAGCCGCGCTGACCTGGTTTGCCAATAGCCTGCGCCTGGACTGGGAGCCGAAAGGGATTGCCGTCACGGTGGTTTCACCGGGATTTGTGGACACACCGTTAACTCAAAAAAACGATTTTTCCATGCCTGGCCGGGTAAGCGTTGATGCTGCGGTGAGGGCGATTCGCCGTGGCCTGGCTAAAGGCCGCGATGACATTGCTTTCCCGACGGGATTCGGCCTGGTGATGCGCCTGCTGGCGGGGTTACCCGTAGGTCTACAGCGCCTCTTTTTGCGCAGGATGGTTCGCGCATGAACATCGCTATTATCGGCGGCGGTATCGCCGGGCTGACCTGCGCCTGGCGGCTCGCCGGACATCATCAGGTCACCCTCTTTGAGGCGGGTTCCAGCGTGGGAGGCCACACTGCCACCGTGGATGTTGCTACGCCGCAGGGAACCTATGCCATAGACACCGGATTTATTGTCTATAACGACAGGACTTATCCGCGGTTTATGGGCCTGTTGAGCGAGCTTGGCATCCGTGGGCAAAAAACGCAGATGAGTTTTTCGGTGCATAACCCGCAAAACGGGCTGGAATATAACGGCCACACATTTAGCTCGCTGTTCGCCCAGCGTCGTAACCTTTTTAACCCGTTATTTTGGGGACTGTTAAAAGAGATTGTCCGTTTTAACCGGCAGGCAAAAGCCGCGCTGGCGGGAGAGATTGATCCCCTGGCGACGTTGCAGGACTTCCTCGCTCAGCGGCAGTTCAGCGCCTTTTTTGCACGTCACTACATTTTGCCCATGGGTGCCGCTATCTGGTCCTCGTCGCTGGAAGAGATGCGCCGTTTTCCTCTGGCGCTGTTTCTGCGCTTCTTTGAGCACCATGGCCTGCTGGATATTACTCAGCGTCCCCAGTGGTACGTGGTACCCGGTGGTTCTCGGGAATACATCCGGGCGATGCTGGCACAGCTGGGTGAAAGGCTGACCGTGCATCTCAACTCGCCGGTACAGTGCGTTGTCCGTCATCATGACGGCGTTAACATCCAACTGGAACACGCAAGCCAGGCGTTCGATCAGGTGATTTTTGCCTGCCACTCGGCTCAGGCGCTGGCGATGATTGAGCACCCCACTCAGGCCGAGCACGAAGTGTTGGGCGATATTGGCTGGCAGCGTAACGAGGTGGTGTTACACAGCGATCGCCGCTGGCTGCCGGAGCGCGAACGCGCCTGGGCAAGCTGGAACTATCGCTTGAGTTCGCAGGAGCAGGCCAGCGCCTGCGTCACTTACAACATGAACATTCTGCAGGGGTTGCCGAAAGAAGCGCCGCTGTTTTGCGTGACGCTTAACCCGGAAACGCCCATCGATTCCCGTTTCGTCTGGCAGCGGTTTGTTTATGAGCACCCGCTCTTTAACCCTCAAAGCTGGCGTGCGCAGGCGCGTCGCGGCGAGATTAACGGCCACCAGCGAAGCTGGTTCTGTGGTGCCTACTGGTACAGCGGTTTTCATGAAGATGGCGTGCACAGTGCGCTGGATGTGGTGCAAGGCATTGCGGCCAGAGGAGGGCAATAAGATGAACAGTTGCCTTTATGAGGGGATCTTGCGCCACCGCCGCCTTCAGCCTAAAACGCACCACTTTACCTATCGCGTGTTCATGGCCTGGCTTGATTTAGACGAGCTTGATGCGCTGCCGGGGATTGGCATCCGCCGTAACCGCTTCGCCGCAGCCGCTTTTCACGATGTGGATTACCCGCTGGGTACGCCGCTCAAAGAGAAAGTCCTTGCGCGGGTGAAAGACCTGACGGGGGAGCAGCCTGCAGGGCGAGTTATGCTTCTGACCCAGCTGCGTTACTACGGTTTCCACTTTAACCCGGTCAATTTTTACTACTGCTATGACGGCGATAACACCCTGCGCTGGGTGCTTGCCGAGGTGCGTAATACTCCCTGGAACGAGCGCCATTACTATGCCGTGGATGGACAGGCGTCACGTCCGATTGAAAAAGCCTTCCACGTTTCGCCGTTTAACCCGATGGACATGGTGTACCACTGGCGTTTTAACCCCCCCGGCAAAACGCTGCACATGCATATTGAAAATCATCAGGCCTCGAAAGTGTTTGATGCCACGCTGTTGCTGCGCCGTCAGGCCCTGACGCGCAAAAATCTGACGTCCATGCTGCTGCGTTTCCCGGCGATGACGTTAAAAACTGCGGTCGCCATTTACTGGCAGGCGCTGCGGCTGTGGCTCAAACGTGTGCCTGTTTACAATCATCCGGCCAGCAGGAGTGAACGTTCATGACCAGTCCCGCCTTTGCGCTTGAACCTGATGTGCCGCGCAGCGTCCGTATCGCACGCTGGCTGTTGTTTCGCTTGTTGAGCGGTATAGAGCAAGGGTCTGTCACCGTGCGTGAAGGATCGCAGACCTTCCATTTTGGTGATGCAGCCGCCTCACTTAGCGCCGGGGTGCAGGTTATCTCCCCGAGAGTTTACTGGCGAGTGCTCACCGGCGGGAGCCTGGCGGCCGCCGAAGCCTGGATGGACGGTGACTGGGAGAGCGAAGAGTTAACCCCGTTACTGCAAATTCTGGCGCTAAACGGGCGTGTTTTAGGGCGGCTGGAAAACGGTTTCCGCCTGCTGGGTAAACCCGTGGAGCGTTTTCGCCACTGGACGCGGCGTAATCACCGGGAGCAGGCGCGGGAAAACATCGCCGCACATTATGATTTGGGCAATACCTTTTACTCGCTATTTCTCGATCAAGAACTGCTCTACTCCAGCGCGCTGTTTGCCTCTGAGGAGCAGGATCTGGTTCAAGCCCAGCGTGCAAAAATGGCGCGCCTGTGTGAACAGCTGACGTTAAAGGCAAGCGATCATCTGCTGGAGATTGGCACCGGCTGGGGGGCGATGGCGGAGTTCGCCGCGTCTCACTATGGCTGCCGGGTTACCACCACCACGCTGTCCCAGGAGCAATACGACTGGGCGAAGGCACGCATCGCTCGTGCGGGACTGCAGGACAGAGTCGAAGTGCTGCTTTGCGATTATCGCGATTTGACCGGGCAATATGACAAGCTGGTTTCGATAGAGATGATCGAGGCAGTAGGGCAGCGCTATCTGCCCGCGTTCTTTCGCACCTGCCAGGCACGCCTGCGCCCGGGAGGAAAAATGGCGATTCAGGCCATCACCATTCAGGACCAGCGCTACCGGGACTACAGCAAAAGCGTCGACTTTATCCAGCGCTACATATTTCCCGGCGGTTTCTTACCCAGCGTGACGGTGATGAGCGACCTGATGACCCGCCACACCGACTTTGTGGTGCGTAACTTGTTTGATATGGGCCCCGATTATGCCCGCACGCTGGCGCACTGGCGGCAGCGTTTTATTCATGCCTGGCAGGAGATTGAGGCGCTGGGGTTTGACGCCCGCTTCCGCCGGATGTGGCTTTATTACTTCGGCTACTGTGAGGCCGGATTCAACGCCCGCACCATCAGCGTGGTGCAGCTGACCGCAGAGCGGGTATGAAACGCTATCTGCAAGTTTGTCTGCTGCTGTGTCTGAGCGCGCTTTCGTCAGCGGCCCACGCTGCCGACTGGCTTAGCTGGCGTAAAGTGGGAGACGCGACCCTGACCTGGGGGCCGTTTACCGTCTATACCTCTCAGCTGCGCACGCCGGATGGGCGCTATCAGGGGCTGAAGCAAGATCAGGCGTTGATCATTACCTATAAGCGCGATATCGACCGCCAGGCGCTGGTGGATGCCACCCGCGAGCAGTGGCAGGCGCAGGGTATCCTGGCGAGCGAACCGCGAAGTGAGGCCTGGCTGCGGATGCTGCAAACATTTTGGCCGGATGTCACCACAGATGCGCAGCTGGCTTTTGTCCTGACTGACGGGCAGGGCCAGTTCTGGTATCGCGCCTCTGCGGCGCAAAAAAGCTTTACGCCACTAGGGCCGCGCCAGACTGCTGATTTCAGTACGCGCTTTCTGGCCATCTGGCTGGGACCCCGAACGCAATACCCTGAGCTGCGCCAGCAGCTGACCGGAGGTGAAAAATGAAACGCATACTGTTACTCACTCTGGGGATGCTGATGCTGTTGGCTGGCTGTAGCACCGAGATTACTGATTATCGTCACCAGCAGCCTACGCTAGACATCTTCCATTATTTCCAGGGCAAAACTGAGGCGTGGGGCATGGTGCAGGATCGCAGCGGGAAACAGCTGCGCCGCTTTCACGTTGAGGTCGACGGCAATGTGGTGGGGGACACCCTGACGCTGAATGAACATTTCCTCTATGACGATGGGGAACAGCAGCAGCGGGTGTGGCGCATCCGCCGCGTCAGCGCGGAACGCTTCGAGGGTACGGCCGGGGATATCGACGGCGTGGCGACGGGCCAGGCCGCAGGCAACGCTTTTAACTGGCGCTACAGCATGAATGTTAAAGCCAACGGCAGCACCTGGCTGCTGCACTTTGACGACTGGATGTACCTCCAGGACGACAAACATATCTTCAATAAAACCGAGATGAAAAAATTCGGGGTTACCGTAGGCACAGTCACGCTGTTCTTCACCCGAAAAATTTAGTCAGAGAGGATAAAGCGATGAGCACCAAACCTGTGATTGGGATCAGCGGCTGTTTAACCGGTTCTGCCGTGCGATTTGATGGCGGGCACAAGCGAATGGCCTTTGTCATGGAGGAGCTGGCGCAGAGCGTGACCTTCAAACCGGTCTGCCCGGAAATGGCTATTGGTCTGCCTGTTCCCCGGCCCGCTCTTCGCCTGGTGAAACTGGGCGAAGGGGAGATCAGAATGCGTTTTAGCCAGGCGCCGCATGACGACGTCACGGAGAAAATGGCTGATTTCGCCACAAACTACGTCTCGGGTCTGGATGGGCTGGCTGGATTTATCGTTTGTGCTAAATCACCGAGCTGCGGGATGGAACGTGTCAGGCTGTACGACGTGAAGGGCAACCCTGGCCGCAAGGAGGGCGTGGGGACGTTCACCCAGGCGTTGCTGGAGACATTCCCCTGGCTGCCGGTGGAAGAAGACGGCCGCCTGCACGATCCGATGCTGAGGGAGAACTTTGTGGAGCGCGTTTTCGCGCTGCATGAACTGAACACGCTGCGGGCTAACGGCCTGAGCCGCCGCGCGTTACTCGATTTCCATAGTCGGTACAAACTTCAACTGCTGGCGCACCATCAGGCGGGCTACCGCGAGATTGGCCCTTTCGTCGCCTCGCTGCATGAGTGGGACGAGCTCGACAGCTTCTTTGTGGCCTACCGTGAGAAGCTGATGGCAATCCTTAAAACGCCCGCCTCGCGGAAGAATCACACCAATGTGTTGATGCATATTCAGGGGTATTTTCGTCCCAGGCTGAATACTCGCCAGCGCGGTGAGCTGCGGGATGTGATCCTGCATTATCGCGACGGGTTGTTGCCGATCCTGGCGCCTCTGACGCTGCTGAAACATTATCTGGCGGAGTACCCGGATCGCTATCTGCTGACGCAGAATTACTTTAATCCTTATCCGGATTATTTAGCGCTGCGGCTCGGCGTAAATTAACCAACCAAATGAAGGAGGCCGAACCTGCATTCGGTCTCCGGTCTAACGCTTCGGCTGCAACTCATAAATCCACGCGGTGACGATGCGGCCATCAGGCGTGGTGACCTCGACTTCTACCCGGTCGTATCCGTCTTCAAATTCATCCAGCATCGGCCAGTGCTCGCTCAGGTTTTGGGATAAAAACAGATAGCCGTGAACCTCCGGGCCATTTTTATCCAGCACGATGCCGGGGAAGTCGGCGGCAGCACCCCAGCCGCGTTGGTAGAAAGTGCCGCGCACATAGCCCGGCAGCCACTCGCCGCCGATGTTTTCCATAATATGGACGTTAACGTGCCCGGGACGAAGCGTGCCGTAAACAAACAGTGATTCCATTTTTCCTCAACGCGTAAAGCCGCTAAATCAGGACCAGAGCAGGGGATTCAACATACGGCGTATTGCGGCGGCTGGCAACGGGAAAGCAGGGGGATTAATTTAAGGGATGCATGCTGATGAAAATCGTCGGCATCCTGGTACTGTTCAGAGGCTGTGTCGTGATAGTTACTCCGTTTATTTAAACCCTGGGCAAGAACATAAACATCACCCGTTGCTGGAGATACAGCTTCCGGTAACATGAACTGACCCCGGAACTGCTGGCAACAATGGATCAATCCTCGTTTACGGCGGAACTGCTGGCCGGAATGAATGATGAAACGCGAATGCTCATCTCTGACCAGCAGGAATATTGTCGCCAGTATCCTGTTAATACCATATATCGTAGCAGCCTTATCAGAGAGAGCGGAAAAGTTCGGGCTGCCTACAATGGAAAACAGATCAAAATTTCAGGCGGCAGAAAGGTTAAGGTTAGAAGGTGATGAAATTGGAAAAAATTGAATTAACGGGAGTTGCTGATGTGGATCATAAATCGTATATAGCGATTGCTTAGGCTTAATCCTTATATGATTATTTCTCACCCCCAAGAATTTAGCCTGGGCAATATTCTAATTCGATGTATCTTTTGGGACTTGTAAAGGGATAGTAATTACAATTAGTTGTTAGATTTATGATGATTAGGGAGATTGTCATGTCAAAATATCACGAGCCTATGTTGCTACATCCCTCTCGATTATTTTCATCTGTCGGGACCTGCGGTACCAATGCTTCTGAAGATGTAAAAAATATCCAGAAAATGATGCTGGATGCTGGTTATCAGCAAGCTACAGGGAGACATCTACGTATAAATGGGCAGTGTGGTCAGCAAACCATAGAGGCTATTCGTTGGTATCAGCGTTTGCTGAACATGCATCCGTCTGGATTAGTTCATCCAGTGGACAGTGCATTTATGGTGGCGCTTGAGAATGCTGCTCCGGGCTGGCGACCAAGACACCAGCATGGACCATTAAGGGTAATGGAAGGGCAGATCACTTTTGATGCGGAGGGCGCTGATTATGTTACCGCTGTGGCACCGTTCAGACAGCACCGAACGCCTTACTTTTCGAGGATACTTCACTGGCCGACTGATGTTTCGTCCGGTGTTACTCTGGGGCGCGGCTATGATATGGGAAATCGTTCCACTGGCGAAGTCTTTGCAGCATTGCGTGGAGCAGGATTGGAAGAGTATAAGGCAAGGCTTTGTTCCAGAGCTGCCGGGCTTAAGGGGAGGCTAGCAGGTGAGTTTGTGAAGGTGTACGGGCCATTAGTGGGAGAAATCACCCATCAGCAGCAAATCAGGCTCTTTGAAATTGCGTACAGAGAAAAGCTCGAATATACAAGGAGCGTCTATAGCCGGGTATCAAGGCGAATACCTGATGCTCCAGCATGGCAAAGTTTTGAACAACGGATAAGAGATGTTTTGGTTGATATATTTTTCCAAGGGGTGGAGAATGCTGAAGTATTATTCAGAGCGGCAATAAAAGGAAAGTCCGCCCTAATTGAACTTATCCGAGCATCATCTATTTATATGTCATATGAAAGCAACAGGAAAAGGTTAAGGTATTTGAAATGAAAGAAAAAATATTTTCATTAATAGTGGTGATGATGTTTTCCTTGCCTTCCTATGCGGCGTTGTCAACCGGAAATGAAAGAGACGCCTGTTTTAAAGAGCATAAGGAAATTGCTGATGCATATAATTGTCTCTATCAAAAACGGGTAGAGAGTGATAATCAGTTAGATGTTTTGATATCTGAGATCAGTAAAAAAATTATATCCAACTATGATTATCCCACAGAGAAATCTGATAGTTCTGATGAAACTGTTGGCTCCGTATATAATAAATATTTTTTAGATTCTCAGAAAGCCTGGATGACTTACAAGAAAAATCTTTGTCTCGGTGTGGCAAGTTCAATCGGGGAGGCGGCGCGTGATTATCAATCATATAAAGATCAGTGTGAGATAAACCTGAACAAGCGTCATATAGAAGAACTTCATATCATGGATTTACCTCCTGCCAGGTAAACATACAGGGGAGCATATTCGGGGTCAGGGTCACTACACTGAAAGAGCGTGTTTTATCACGCCTGGCCTTTAGCTCTTTAACCTCTGCCTGTTTCTTTGCATTAGGTCAATGCCCTGAGCAAAGAGTCTTTTAGCTTCATCACGGCGCTGCCTTGCATCAGCAAGTGAAACAGCAGGGTAGACACCTATAGAGAAGATTTTTTGCTTCCCGTCGAAGCGGTAAGCATTTGCCAGTATTTGGAACCTTTAGGGCTAACGCGAAGGAACATACCAAAGCCATCGGTCAGCTTGTATTCCTTATCAAGGGGTTTGGCGTTTTTTACTTTAGTATCAGGAAGTGGCATAACGGCATACCCCGCTTGTTGGTAAAAACGGAATCGAACTACCATTACCAACATATTTACCAGCTAATAGGTATGGCTTCGGGGGGTTTTTAGTGAACGAGGGTGAACCTGAAGAAGGGGATAACCAACTGATAGAAATGCAGAAAGCAGACGTCAGTGAACGTCTGCTCCCTTAAATATGGCTCCTCTGACTGGACTCGAACCAGTGACATACGGATTAACAGTCCGCCGTTCTACCGACTGAACTACAGAGGAATCGTGTGAACGGGGCGAATATTAGCGTCGGCCATAAAACCTGTCAACAGTAAAAGTAACGCATTAATTCATATGGTTAAATTTACGCCTCGTTGCTGATTTAATGCACCGTATTTCCGGCAGTGCCGGGGGAGTTTTCACGCTCAACCAGGCGCTGGAGCGGATCCTGCCCATAGAACTGGCAAAAACGCTGGTAAAGCGAGGCGAAACGCGGCGTGAACAGCTGCGGCGCGCTGAAGAAATATTCGGAAAGCACGGCAAAACATTCAGCTGGATCGGTAGCGGCATAGGCGTCGATGCTGGCGGCATTTTCGCCCACCATGTCGATTTCATCCTGAATGCTGTCCATCGCGGCGTGGAGGTCGTGTTCCCAGCCGGCCACATCCCGCAAAGCAATTAACGGCACGCCGCTGGCGCGGTCGCCGTTGCGGCTGTCCAGCTTGTGGGCAACTTCGTGAATAATCAGGTTAAAGCCGGAGGCATCGAAGGAGTCCTGCACGTCCAGCCAGTTAAGCACGATAGGGCCCTGCTGCCAGCTTTGCCCGGACTGCACCACCCGCTGGCTATGCACCAGGCCGAAGTCGTCCTGCCATTCGTCATCCACAATAAACGGCGCAGGGTAGAGCAAAATTTCGTGGAAACCGTCCAGCCATTCAATGCCCAGTTCCAGCACCGGCAGGCAGAACAGAAGTGCAATACGTGTGCACTTCAGATCATCCAGCTCAAAACCCTGCAGCGGAACCAGCCGTTTTTGCTGTAAAAAACGGTCTGCAAGGCCAATTAATTTCTGCTGCTCGGTTTCACTGAGTGATGCCAGCACGGGAATGGCTAACGCTTGCTCCCACGGTAACGCGGGGGCGGCGCTTGAATCGGTTGCTTTCCAGGGCCACTTAATCATGTTACTTGCTCGCAAAGTCATCGTTTGAACTGAAACGAAAGAACCCAGACTGTTAAAATGCCGCATAACCTGGCATGATGGCAACCACCAGAACGGAGAGATGCCGGAGCGGCTGAACGGACCGGTCTCGAAAACCGGAGTAGGGGTAACTCTACCGGGGGTTCAAATCCCCCTCTCTCCGCCAATTATTCAAGCACTTATCGCATTTCATTTCAGTGACCAATCTCTCGCTCCCGCAATACAGGTAACCTTATGTGTGACAGTAACGCCTGGCATCGGCTGCGATTTCCCTGTTGTTGAAATACCGCCGCGCATTAAGTTCTATACTCTCCCGAGGATTTTGTACAACGGGAAAAAATATGCTTAATACTTACGTTATCCTTGCCATCTCTATATGTGCAGAAACGCTGGCGACCACCATGATGAAAGCCTCTGACGGGTTCAGCCGTCTGGTTCCCAGCGTGGTGGTGGTGGTGGGCTACGCAATTTCATTCTATGGCCTCTCCCAAGTGGTGAAGACCATGAATATTGGTATCGCCTATGCGATCTGGGCGGGGATGGGAATCTTCCTGGTTTCGGTGATGTCATTTCTGTTTTATAAACAAAAACTCGATCTTCCGGCTATCTCAGGCATGTTGTTTATTGCCGTGGGCATCATGATTATTCAACTTTTCTCAAAGTCTGTTACCCACTGACCGCCGTTAATAACGGCTATTCCCCGGCCTTACTGTTGTCGCGCCACTTGAAGGTGACGCGCTGATACCATGGCTCGGGGACAGGGTGAACAATGCTGCGTAGTGCTCTGGCGTAATCCATCACCAGCCCCGGAGTCCAGGCCATAGAAGTGGCACGTTTACGCACCTGGGCGGCTATCCAGAGCTCGGGCATCGCGAGCGTTCTGAGTATGGACAACCAGCTTCGCGTATGTTTTGAAAGCACGCCATCCAGCGACGCTTCAAGAGCGTAAGCAACGCTGCTCGAGCAATTACGGTAGGTGAGGTTGTAAGTTTTTGTCAGCCTGTAGGCACTCCAGAAACGCTGTAAGGCTTTGCCATTGTAATGATGGAAATAGATCTTGCGATCTGACTGGCACCACTCTGCGGATTCAGTGGCATAGTCAGGCTGATACGTTCCCGGCACATCATTATCGCGTGTGGCCTTAAGCGTATTCAAAAACTCGGCTGGCGACCTATCAATGTCTTCTGCAGGATAAAGGCTGATGTAAAGATCAGGTGGGACTTCAAGCGCGGCGTGGCCCGTTGATATAACACCTTCGGAGTCTACTGCGGCGATATAGCGGTTGATGACCGGCCGTGGAATTGTTGACGCGCTGGCTGTACCTTCCGGGGTCCAGATATGTACGGTTAGCGGTTCACGAAAATCAACGTTCGCGGGTTCGGCGAGTTTAGGCTTGATATTCGTGCCTTTTTTCACTTCAACACCTATTCCTGCAGGCACTAAAAGGTCGAAGACCGAGATACCTTCTCGCAGCCTTGCAACGCGAAGTGCAAGACGTACGGTATGGATCCCGCTGAAAATCATCAGTGTTCCCAGGAAGAACGATACCGTAGCTTTATAATGTGTAGGCCAGGGGCTGAACATAAAAAAGGCGAACATAATTTGCGCGAAACCGGTGATCAGGGTGCCCTTCCAGTGGGGGAAACGTACAATCCACGCCGAGAAAATAACGAACAGGCCAATGACGAAATAAGCAAAACCAAACACGATGGCCAGCAGCAAATTGCTGTAGGGCTGGTTGGATAAGATAAGCAGCGAGACGAAACAAAAAATCCCCCCCTTAAAGTAAAGCACGGCTTTTTGCGCTCCGACTCCGCCGGAAGCGATGCTCAGCGTTACCAGACTTTCCAGCAGCAAAAGCAGGCCAAAAAAGCGCAACGGGAAATACGTCACGCCGTCCAGACCGTCCAGGAAAATAGCCAGTCCGAGCAGGCTCCAAAGACTCCCCAGCAGGATCAGATATTTAACCCTTGAGCGCATAAAGTCGACGCCGAACAGTAACAACGCAATCTGAATCACAAGTTTGTCTCTCCTTAAAAAGTGCTCACGTCCGTGTTTAGATAGCCAGATCGTAATGGCTGACCTGCCAGTTTCCGACAATAATGCTTGTCCCGCCGTTGGACATAGCAACGCCGCCGCTGTCAACCAGCGTGAGCCATTCATCCTTATTCACCTTGATACGAAATATCAGGGGTTTGCTTTTGTTCGGAACAGGGGAGAGCCAATGCTGCCGAAGTTTTTCCCGATCTGAGGGATGTACCTGCGCCAGGACTCGCTCGATGGTGTCGAACGCCTGGGGCGAAGTTGAACCCAGGAGTGAAGAGAGATCGTTTTCCCAGTTGAAAATACCGGTTTCAGGCTCCAGTCGATAAAGTATGCCATTACCCGCCAGTCGGCCAGTGTCCGGATTGAAACGCGTCGTAGAGCGGCTTAACACTCGCACAAAGACGACCAGTAAGGCGGTCGCAGAGAGATAGCTCAGCGCCAGCAGCAGGGATTCGGTGAAGCTAAGGCCGTGGAGAAAGAAGGGCCCCTGATGCTGGTCGGTAAAGTGGATAACAATCGCCCCCAGTGTCAGCAGGCCAATCGAGCCTCCACGATTCCCCCAGACCAGGGAAAGCATTAGCGTCAGCACAATCGGTAAGCAAGAAAGGGCAAAATAGAGCGCGGCGGCTTCGGTTCTGAGCCAGGTCCCGCTGTAGTCGAAAATAAACACCGTTGCGGCACAAATCAGCAGTAACAGCGCCAGACCTGTCAGACGGGAAGACCAGGTAAGAGCGGCCTGGAGGCCACGCTTATTCACGAAGCCCATGACGACGGTTGTTGCGAAGAAAATCCCGGTCACGTCGGCAACGAATCCATTCCAGATGGTCTTTGTTATCGGCTGGTCGGTGAAATACGCGTAGCCTCCGCCGACGATTAGCGCATCGAACAGGCTGACAATAAAGGTGGCGCAGATCCACAGCAGGATGACGTGCAGGTCGTCATTGGGCCGAGAGAAACGGCGTACCAGCCAGGCAATAAGCACGTTGGCAGGCATCGCCAGCAGCGAATAACCCAGCGTGGTTAAAAAAAGAGGCAGGCTGTGCCAGGCTTCGTCCTGCAGGATGCTTGCTACCGCGAAGATAAGGATAAGAGCAGGGTAGTCACGCCAGCGGGCAGACAATAAAGCCGCTACGGCAACGCCCGATGGGAACCAGACAATCGCTATTGCGGAGTTCGGGTCGTCAAATTTTAGCGAGATAAGTCCGGACAGATAATAGACCAGCCCCCACAAAAGCAGGATAGCGGTTTGCTGCAGCCAGGAAGGGAAATACGTTTTCATTTCTCGTCCATTTTTGATTCAGGAATGCGCGCAGCATTCCGCTGTCGGGCGTTATTTTACGTAAAGGCTAACAACCCTTGGCTGAAAACACAAAATAGGGCCATTTACTAGACTTCAGACTGCATGCCGCGCATCGACTTTCTCTGCTGAGAAAATAGTCCTGACGTTAGCCGCTGAAGGTTGTATTTGCCCTTCATGTTGATGATTGTCTTCTATATCTTGCTCGTGGGTCTGCCCATGCGATCCGGTTTCTGCCACGATGCTTTGCTTATAAAGATCGGGGCGTTCTTCGGCTCCCGGGCATATGCAGTGGGAAGCGGGAGAGGGGATCAAAGCGGTACGCAGAGATTCCCGAAGTTCGCGTTGCACCCATTTCATGGCCTGATTTGGCATCGCTGAGACGGACATTTTCCCTGCCAAAAGACAGGGCTTCACGTTCCAGACCATCAATAAAATATCCTTGCGGGTCCCTGCATCGGTCGAATGATAAATTTTCGCGGATGTCAGGTGCGAGCTGGCCTGATCTTCCCAGCTATAAACCAGCAGGGCAGCAGTATCACTTCGGTCATTCAGCGGCTTTACCGTGGGTTTAAAAATGCCGATGACAATCAGTGCGGCCAGCATACTAAGCAGTAAGCCACTGCACAATAACAGCAGGCGTTGGCTGTTTTTATTAAGTAAAAATAAGCGTGTTTTGAACCCGGACATCCCAACCAACTCCAGGGCTGAATTGGTCGTTTCCAACAAGAAAATGCCCCTCATCCAACCCGAATTTAATAAGCGAAACAGCAAAACCTTTATGTAAAAATTAGATTAATTTATTGTGAATGAAATGCTCTGAAAGCAGAGGGTTATTACTATTAATCCTCCACGATCATCCTCCTTAAGAGTAAATAATGGCTCAACGATAAGGAATAAACCCAGAATTATACTGGTTATTTGCCGCCGTCCTTTCCTTTCCTGGAGTTAATGATTTAAATGGTGATGTATTTAAGTGGGATGTTCTGTTGGTTTGCTGTTGATTGGCATAAATTATCTGTTTTTCCCTGCAGACGCTACGCAGCGATCAAGCGCGCATCCACTGGCGCAGGTTTTCCAGCATCGCCATGCACTTTTGCAGCTGCTCTTCGGCAACAAACTCATCGGGCTTGTGCCCCTGGTCCATGCTACCGGGGCCACAAATCAGCGTGGCAATCCCGGCTTCGTCAAAAAGTCCGCCTTCGGTGCCAAATGCCACGGTGCTGAAATCAGCGCTGTCGCACCACTGCGCCAGCCATCGGGCAAATTCTGACTGGGCATCCGTCAGCAGGCCGGGGTAGTGGCTCAAGGGAGTAAACCGGATGGCGCTTGCCGGGGAGATGTTTTGCATGGCGGGCACCAGTTTTTGCTGCGCATAGCCCTGAATGTCGGCGATCGCCGCCGTGACTTCGACGCCCGGCAGGTAGCGGATCTCAAAATCAAACTGGCATTCCTGCGGCACAATGTTCAGCGCGCTGCCGCCGTGAATGGTGCCAACCTGGAGCGTACTGAACGGGGGATCAAAGCGGGCATCCGTCTTTTGGGTCAGCGCCTCGCGAACTTCTCCCAGTTTGCCGATAAGCCGGGCGGCATATTCAATGGCGTTCACCCCTTCTGGCGCATAGGCAGAATGGCAGGCCAGGCCGTGCACCTCGCAGCGGATGGCAATTTTCCCTTTGTGCCCGTAAACCGGGCGCATTTCGGTTGGCTCTCCAACAATACACAGCGCGGGTTTCTCTTTGGAGGCACGGAGGTGCTCCACCAGGCTGCGCACGCCAAGGCAACCGACCTCTTCGTCGTAGGAGAAGGCGAGGTGCAGCGGTATTTTCAGCGGCTGTGAAAGAAACGCCGGGACGGAGGCCAGCACGCAGGCGATAAAGCCCTTCATGTCCGCTGCCCCGCGCCCATAATAGCGGCCATCCCGGTAAGTCATGTCGAAAGGAGGGACGCTCCACTGTTGCCCGTCCACCGGCACCACGTCGGTATGGCCGGAGAGCATCACACCGCCGCCGCCTGCCGGGCCAAACACCGCATAAAGATTGGCTTTACGCCCGTCCTCACTGTGAAACAGCTCCGCACTGATGCCCCATTCGGCAAGGTAATCGCGAATATCCTCGATCAGCGCCAGGTTCGACTCGCGGCTGGTGGTGTCTCGCGCCAGTAACTTCTGCAATAAAGGAATCAGTTGGCTATTCATCGCCTGGCACACCATAGCTGGGGGCTTCTCGCGGATCGAGTGCACGGATCAGGTAATCCTGCATTTGTGGTTTATAGGCCAGCCAGAGCGAATGCAGCGCGGCAATCGGGTTATCGTCCGCCCAGTCAACGCGCAGGTCGACTACCGGCCAGGCGACGGTGTCCACTACCTTTAATGCGGCCGAGTGTACCGGCCCGGCTTCACCCCCTTTTTCCAGCGCCGCTTCAAGGGCGGTCATTAGCCTGTCAGCCAACGGGCCGGGGCATTGTTCGAAGCGTTCGATCATGGCGTTAATTACTGACGTATCGGCCAGCATATTGCCCGCCGCCACGCAGTTGTCCCCCTCCACGGCGTGGTAAATGCCCAGTGAATTAATGCCACTGTGGCAGGCGGTTTTGCCGTGGCTGTCGATGACCGTCACCTGCCGGTAGTCGCCGTGCAGATGTTCACTGGCGACCAGCTTTAGCGCCTCCTGCGGCGTGGCACCTTCGCCCAGCTTCGACAGCACCATCGGGCCCAGCGCGGGCAGGGTAATATTCTGGCTCGACACCGCGCCGACGCCCGGCACCAGCCACGGGCAGCGAGCGCCGACCGCGATGCTGGACGAGCTAATGGCGATGCCAAGCTGGCCGGTGTCCCGGCAGCGTGCGGCGATGGAAAAGGTCATTTTTCCCCCTGAGTATCGCCCGGGATCACCGCGATAACATCGATTTCCATTAGCCACTGCGGCTGGCCGAGGGCGGAAACCACCAGCCCGGTGGAGATCGGGAAGACGCCTCTCAGCCATTTACCGACTTCCTGATACACCGGTTCGCGGTAGCGCGGGTCGATAATGTAAGTCGTGGTTTTCACTATGTGGGAGAGATCGCTCCCGGCTTCCTCCAGCAGTTGCTTAACGTTTTTCATGGCCTGCTCAGCCTGCGCCTGCGGGTCGCCCAGCCCAATCAAATTCCCTTCAAAATCCGTCCCGACCTGGCCGCGCACATACACGGTATTCCCGGCGCGTACCGCCTGGCAGAGATCGTTGTTCAGCGACTGATTAGGGTAAGTCTCTTTGGTGTTAAACATGCGAATACGGGTATGCGTGGGCATCGGTTAATTCCTTGTTGGCAAAAAGGTTAGCGCTGGGAAGCGTCGAGATAGCGGCTGTACTTGCGCTGGGTTTCAATGTGGTCGGCGACGTATTTCGCGTCATGCCACACGCCCCAGATAAACGTTGAGCCCCGGCGGGAAAGCCACGGCAGGCCGAGAAAATAGACGCCCGGCTCGCTGGACACGCCGCGCTGGTGGCGTGGTTTGCCCTGAGCATCAAAAGCATCCACGTTGAGCCAGCCGTAGTCCGGGGCGTATCCGGTCGCCCAGATAATCGAGGTGATGCCCGCTTCGGCCAGGTTCAATTCCAGCGTGGGCTGGGTGACGCAAAGCGGATCGGCCGGGAAGACTCGGGCCTGCGGCTCTTCAGGCAGATCGATCCCGTTGCGGGTAATCCACGCATCGGCGGCGTCCAGCAGGGCCAGGTAACTTTCATCCCCCTGGCGGATGTTGTGTGCCAGATTATCTTCAAAAAAGACTTTCCCCTCGGCGAAGCGCTGGGTCAGGCCGACGAGGTGAATGCCCTGGTGTGCGAGTGCCCGGAAATCAACGGTGTGGCCGCCGCGAGCGCCACTCACCGCAATGGTGACGTGTTCTTTGCCAGGCTGATTGGCCGCCGCATCCCACAGCCCAAGCACCCCCAGCCACCAGCAGAAGTCCCGGTTGCGGTAGGCGCGGGGAGGGCGGTCGTGGGCACCCACGGAAAGGTAAACCTGCTTGCCCGCACGCTGTAGCTCATCGGCGATTTGTACCCCGGAAGAGCCAGCCCCCACCACAAGCACCGCGCCAGCCGGTAGCTGAGCCGGGTTTTTGTAGGTGGCGGAATGAATCTGGTTTAGCCCGTCATCTGCCGGGGCAATAGCCGGGATGACCGGGCGCTGGAAAGGCCCGGTGGCGGCCACGATATGCTTTGCTTCGACAATACCGTCGCTGGTTTCCACTGTGAAACCCGGCCTGCCATGATGGCGCGTCACGCTTTTCACTTCCACGCCGGTTTTTACCGGCGCTTCAAATTTCCGGGCGTAGTTTTGGAAGTAGTTCGCCACCTCGTCTTTGGGGATAAAACTGTCCGGATCGGCGGCGTCAAATTCAAGGCCAGGAAAGCGGTCGTGCCAGGCCGGGCCGTTGGCAACCAGCGAATCCCAGCGGCCGCTGCGCCAGGCTTCGGCGATGCGGTTTTTCTCCAGCACCAGATGGGGAATACCGAGGCGCGTCAGGTGCTCGCTCATGGCGATCCCGGCCTGGCCGGCACCAATCACAAGGGTATCTGTCTGTATTTTTATTTCGGTCATGTCTGTTTCCTTGATGCTCGGGAAATAAGGTTCAGCGCAGCTTCGCGATGGCACAAGGTTATTAAGCGGCAGACATTCCGTAAAATATTATAAATCTAGGGATAAGGTATAAATAAAGTAGTCTCCATCTATGGGCTATGAATTTCCTGTATTTTAAGACGGTGAAACTCCACTTTTTAATTTTCGCCCAGGGTTTTCGGCATCAGCTCAAAGGTGCGGCAGTAATCCATAAATAAGCGCGTCGGCCGGGTCGGCTCGTTATTGCGTAAATAAGCCATCACCAGCGTAGAGGCCGCCATATCATCAATGATTTCCACCTGCTTAACGCGCTGGCCGTCATAGGTTATGTCGGTGCAGGGGCGGGTGACCAGCACCGAAAATCCCATGCCCTGGCCGACCATGCAGCGCACCATTTCAATCGACGGCGAACTGTAGGCCACCTCCGGGTGCAGGCCTTTGTCGGTGAAAATGTTCATGAAGTAGCTTTTGCTGGGAATAACGTCCAGCAGGATCATCGGTTCGCGGCTGAGTTCTTTGAGCGTGACGGTGGTTTTTTTCGCCAGCGGATGAGCCGCAGGCAGCAGAGCGTAAGGCTTCTGCGGGGCGTTCAGTTTTTCGGTATGCAGCGTGCTCTCTAACTCCAGGTTGTACATAAAGGCGAGGTCGAAGCGCCCGCGGTGCAGCCCGTGGGTCAGTTCATTTTGCTCCCCGTCGTACAGTCGGATGGTTATGTCAGGATAAAGCTTGCGAAACCCGGCGATGAGCCTCGGCAGATAAAGCGGGGCCGCGGACTCGAAGCAGCCGATGGCGATGGTGCCGGAAACCAGGTCGTTATCCGCTTTGGCATTTTGCTCAAACTGGTATGAAAGCCGCAGCAGCTCGCGAGCTTTTTCATAAAACCGCAGCCCGCCGGGCGTGAGCGAAACGCCCTGCGCGTGGTGGCGAATAAAAAACTGCTGCTCAAAAGTGTCTTCCAGGTTTTTGATGGCAATGGAAACGGAAGGCTGGGCGATATGCAGCTGCCTTGAGGCTTCAGCGATGCTCTGCGCCTCCACGACGGTGACAAAGTACTTGAGCTGCTTGAGCGTGAAATGTGTCATGGCGCTAACCCCGCTTTTTTATTGTCAATGCAGCCTTGAAGAGAGCTTCAGGCTATTCAGTCAGTTTGCAGCAAGGCTCATGCCAGGTGTAACAGTGGTGGACACAAACGGTAAAATTATGCCCTGAAAAAATATTTTTATTTTTATTGGCCACGAATTATCCCCAAAAAGTGGCAGACGAAAAATAATCCGCACCTTTTTGGTGCGGGTGAATATTTTGAGCCGCTATTATCTGCCTGAAATATGTCTTTATTGGCTTTTCTTCGGCGAATTAATATCTTGCGCTGCGCTGGTGCAAAAAAATAACCATTGCATTAAAACAATTTTTTATAGAGGTAAGGCATATTTTTCGTCCTTTATCCCGACGCGCTTCTGCTGCAGCATGGCCCCATCGCAAACGCTCATCGAGTGATTATCGTCCTGGCGAATATATTGCAAGGCATTCCCCGGCGCGAAAATCATCCGTTGTTTCAGGTGCCGCCGTTGGGGCATCCATAAAAATGATTAACCACCTGCACTGGAGTCATCGCATGTTTACATCCTCACACAGCAAGGCGTTATTTTCCTGCATGGCGGCGGCGCTGCCTTTACTGCTCAGCGGCGGGGCTCAGGCGGCCGTGATGACCCCCGGTCAGCTTACGGTGGGGAGCGATATTACCTTCCCGCCTTACGAATACCTCGACGGCAAAACCCCGGCGGGTTTCGATATTGAATTTATCAACGGCGTGGCCGAAGCGATGAAGCTGCAGCCCAATTACGTGGATACCCGCTTCACCAGCCTGATCCCCGGCCTGCAGGCGAAACGCTTCGAGCTGATTGCTTCCGCGCTGTTTATCACCCCGGAGCGCCAGAAGGTGATCGACATGGTGCCTTACCTGAAAACCGGCGAGTCGCTGCTGACGCTGAGCAATGCCAGCTTCAAGCCAACCAAGCCGGAAGAGCTTTGCGGGCATAAAGTCGGGTCGATGCAGGGCACTTACTGGCTGGAAAAACTGCGCACGCTGTCGGCGGATTACTGCGTGAAGCAGGGGCTGAAGCCGATTACGGTTAGCGAATTCTCAACTGACCCGCAGACAACCCAGGCGCTGCTTTCCCTCGCGGTTGAAGTGCAGATGACCGATGCCGCCGTGGCAAGTCAGGTGGTGGACAAAATGAAAGGGCGACTGGCGGTGACCTCGACCGACCTGCTGTACCCGGTGCTGGTGGGGCTTGGGGTGAGTAAAACCAACCCGGAGCTGAAAAAAGCGCTGAACGACGGCATTGCAGCCTTTAAAGCGAGCGGCAAGTACTCGGCATTAGTGAAAAAGTATAACCTGGCGGAGCCGTCCGAAGCCGAAATTCAGGCCAGCAGTTTGTAATCATTATCGCCGGGGAGTACAGATATGTCGTTTGACTGGAACTATTTATTCAGCCTGTTTAGCAATGCCGATTTTTGGCAGGCAACCTGGACCGTGATTAAGCTGAGCCTGCTGAGCTGGGTCATCAGCATTGGCTTTGGCTTTCTTCTGGCGCTGGGCAAACAGGCGGCGTCTCCCTGGCTCTCTTTACCGGCGCGGGCCTATATCTGGCTGTTCCGCAGCCTGCCGCTGCTGGTGCTGCTGATTTTTGTCTATAACCTGCCTCAGGCGCTGCCCGGCAGCTCGGCCTTGTTAAGCGACCCGTTCTGGGCCGGGCTTATCGCGCTGGTGCTGAGTGAAACGGCCTATATTGCCGAGATTCACCGTGGTGGCCTGCTGGCTATCCCTCGCGGGCAGCGTGAGGCCGCCCATGCCCTGGGGCTGCGCTACGCCGGCATTCAGTGGCTGGTCATTGTGCCGCAGGCGCTGCGGGTGGCGCTGCCGTCGCTGGCGAACGAATACATCTCCATTGTGAAACTTAGCTCGCTGGTTTCGGTGATTTCACTGACCGAGATCCTGATGGTTGGGCAGCGGCTTTACTCGCAAAACTTCCTGGTGATGGAGACCATGGCGGCGGTGGCTTTCTATTATGTGTTTATCGTGACCGTTTTTGATTTCCTGCTAAAGCTGCTGGAAAAACGGCTGGATGTCACCCAGCGCAAAACCGCACGCCTGCCTGAAGCCGAACTGGAAGCGATGGCGGCGCAGGAAAGCGGGCTGGTTGCTCGCCCGGCTCTGGCAGTGAATGTTCCCGCGCTGCAGGCCCGCAAGCTGCACAAGGCCTACAACAACGTGGAGGTGCTTGGTGCGGTGAACCTGGACATCAAGCCCGGTGAAGTGGTGTCCGTCATTGGTCCGTCAGGTTCCGGCAAAACCACACTGATTCGTCTGCTGAACGGCCTCGAGCAGTTGGATAACGGCGAGATCCTGATCAACGGCCAGCCGTTTATTCGCCTGGAAAAACACGGGGCCCAGAAGCCGCAGTATTTGGAAAACGCCGCGCACCGGCTGAACATCGGCATGGTGTTTCAGGGCTTTAACCTGTTCCCGCACTTAACGGTGATGAAAAACCTGATGCTGGCCCCGCACTACCATCGCCTGGCGACGGATGCAGAGCTGAAGCGCGATGCCTGCGTGTTGCTGCGCAAAGTCGGCATGCTCGAGCACGCCCACAAATACCCACACCAGCTTTCCGGCGGGCAGCAACAAAGGGTGGCGATTGCCCGGGCTTTAATGATGCGTCCTCAAATTATGCTGTTCGATGAGCCTACCTCGGCGTTGGATCCTGAAAAGGTGAATGAGGTGCTGCAGGTGATTGAGAACCTGGCGGAGGAGGGCATCACGATGGTGATTGTCACCCACGAGATGAACTTCGCGTTCAGCGTGTCGGACAGAATTGTGTTTATGGAAAAAGGGCGAGTCGTTTGCGATGACTCTCCTCAGGCGCTGCGCAGCGGAGAGAACCCACGTATTACCGAATTCCTGAAAGACGTAAACCTGGCCCCTGTTACGGCCTAAAAAAACGGGCTGCGGTAACATTATCCTGCCGCAGCCCGGGTGGATTAAATCTCTATTACCTTCACGCCGGAACTGCGCGCCATTCGTACGCACTCCGCCGTATCTTCTCCCCCAGGAAAGGCCAGCAGCACGTCGGGGCGGCTGTCCTCCAGCATAAACAGATTACGGCGGGTTTCCGCGTATTTGCCGTGCAGCGCCCAGTTGGCCGGGTAGCGAATGACGTGCACGTCGGTGCCGCGTGCCCAGGTTTCAATGGCGCCGCCGAGCGACTGATGTCCCCCGTGGATCAGCACATTCATTGTCTGCGTGCTGGCATATAAATCCAGCACGCGGGTGAGGGTATGGGTGTCGGCATAAAACCGACCTGCGCAAATTAAAACTCTCACTTTTCTGTACCTTAACGTTGCTTTCCTTGAAAAGATGCTTCGTCCACCTTGCGGCGGTTATTGTTTTTTAAGCGTCCGGCGGCGATTCGATAAAGCGCAGCGACTTATCGCCCAGACGGTCAATCACCGGGTAGGCCACGGCCGCGATGTGGTGATGTACGCGGCGGTAGTCCCGCAGCACTCGCTGGAAAATGTCGCCGGATTCCGCCCAGGCATTTTTGTCCTCTCGCAGTTTTGTGAAGTGCTCGCGGCTGGCGGAAGCCTCGAGCTGACGAATGGTTTCCTTGCGCTGCACCAGCTGATGGGCAGCGGATAAATCTTCACGCATAAACGCGGCGATGCCGAGGCGCAGGCTGGTGAGGGTCTCCGCGTGCAGCAGGCGAATATTGTGTAATTCAAAGTCGCTGAACAGTTCGCCACGGCGAGCGCGGCGCGTAGCTAACTGGGTCAGGTTGCTGGAAAGAATGTCCCCAGCATGCTCGAAGTTGATGATGAACATCAGGATCTCCTGGGCGCGATCGGCATCCGCGTCATTCAGCCCGTCATGGCTGATATCGGCCAGGTAAGCACGCACCGCCGCGCTGAGCAGATCCACCGACTGATCAAGTTGGCGAATCTCATCGGCGGCCTGCTTTTCCTGGGTGACAAACAACACCAGCAGGCGGTCCAGCATGATGGTCAGCATGTCGGCTGCGCGCAGCGATTCACGGACTGAATTAGACAGGCCGATGTAAGCCACTTCGAGGCCGGCATCGTCCAGATACATCGGCATCCCAGGGTCGCCCACGCGCTCTTCTTCCGGGAACAAACGCTCCAGGAAACGAGCCATCGGCGCGGTCAGACCGATAAACAACAGCGCAAGCACGGCGCTAAAGGCCGTGTGGAACCACACCACCAGCTGCGGCGTGCTCAACCCGGACTTCTGCGCAAGATCCGTCAGCAGCGGAAGCATTAAGAGCGCCAGCGCGCAGCCGACCAGGCGAACAATCAGGTTGCCAACCGGCAGGCGACGAGCCACGGCGGAGCCCGCGTTCAGCACCGGCGGCAACGCCCCACCAATATTGGCTCCCATCACCAGGATCAGCGCTGTTTCTGGCCCCATCGCGCCGGTGGCCGCGAGGGAAGCGATCAGCAAAATGATCGCCACGCTGGAGTGGCACAGCAGCGTCAGGATCGCGGCCACCAGCAGGGCGATTAAGATATCGCCCTGCAGCCCCTGCATCACGGCGTGAAACACCGGCGTGACTTCGATTTCCGCCAGTGTGCCGCTCAGTAAATGCAGGGCAAGCAGCATCAGGCCGAGGCCAATCAGGGCGCAGCCCACGCTCTCAAAGTTGGAATGGTCGCGCAGCTTGAAGACCACAAACCCGGCCAGCAGAAGCAGCGGGATGGCCATTTCCATGTCGAAGCTCATCAGCTGCACCACCAGCGTAGAGCCGATATTAGCGCCGAGCATCACCGCCAGGGCTGGGGCAAGGCTCAGCGTCCCTGCGGCGGTGAACGACGTCGCCATCATGCTTACCGCGGTGCTGCTTTGCAGAACGCCGGTAATGCCGATCCCGGCGAGCAGGGCCGTCCAGCGGCTGGTGAGGTGGCGTCCCATCCAGTTGCGCAGCGGCGTGCCGAAGCCGCGCTGCAGCGCAGTTGAAATCATATGGCTGCCCCAGAGCAGCAAAGCGATGGCGCCAGCCAGGTTAATTAACAGAGTAGTTCCGGACATAATCAATTCCCCCTCTTCAGGGCGGGTGGTGTAACAAAACGCAGTAACCTGATCGAAAAACGATGTATGGCGCTGGCGAGGTTTAGTAACGCTTTCGCGTGTCGATAGTTGATTTTCCCTCCGGCGAACCAGGCCAGGGCGTGGACGCGAAGGGTGCGGGTTATTTTCATTAAAAATAAGACAACCAGTGCGATGGTCTTATTTTTAATCAGGAAAATAATGGAATGTTGCTTTTCCATAATGCTTTCCAGCTTGTGTTACTTGCCTGAAAGGTGCCGCCGAAGCGGCACTTTTTTACCTTACTTAACGCAGCGTTAGTGCCACTGCTTGAAGCGACGCATGTAGAACGTTTTCATGCCCTGAGCCACGCAGCAGTAGGCGAGCAGGGTAGCCACCAGCCACGGGAAGTACTGCCACGGCAGCGCCTGCAGCCCAACCAACGGCCCGAGCGGAGAGAACGGTACGTAAATCCCAATCGCCATAATCAGCCCGGTCATCATGAGTACCGGCCAGGCGGCAGTGCTCTGAATGAACGGAATTTTCTGGGTACGCAGCATGTGCACCACCAGCGTCTGCGACAGCAGGCCTTCAACGAACCAGCCGGACTGGAACAGGGTCTGCATGTGCTCGCTGTTGGCGCTGAACACAAACCACATCAGCGCGAAGGTGGTCATGTCAAAAATGGACGACGTCGGGCCAATCCAGACCATGAAGCGGCCAATGTTTTTGGCATCCCACTTGCGCGGCTTGCTCAGGAACTCTTTGTCCGTTTTGTCCCACGGCAGCGCGAGCTGGGAAATGTCGTACATCAGGTTTTGCAGCAGCAGCTGGATCGCAAGCATCGGCAGGAACGGGATGAATGCGCTGGCGACCAGCACCGAGAACACGTTGCCGAAGTTGGAGCTGGCGGTCATGTTCAGGTACTTCATGATGTTGCCAAAAGTCTCGCGGCCTTTGATCACGCCTTCTTCCAGCACCATCAGGCTCTTTTCCAGCAGGATGATGTCGGCGGATTCCTTGGCAATATCGGTGCCGCTGTCGACCGAGATACCGACGTCGGCATCACGCAGGGCTGGGGCGTCGTTAATCCCGTCGCCCAGGAAGCCCACGGTATGGCCGTTGGCCTGCAGCGCCTTCAGCACGCGAGACTTCTGCAGCGGCGTCAGCTTGGCAAACACGGTGCGCTCTTCCACCAGCTGTTGGAGGGAGGCGTCGCTCAGTTGCTCAATCTGCGGGCCGAGTACCGGCTCACCCGGCTCCAGCCCGACCTGGCGGCAGATGCGGGTGGTGACGATGGCGTTATCGCCGGTCAGCACTTTCACCGCTACGCCAATGTCCATCAGAGCAGCAATTGCCGGGCCTGCACTCTCTTTCGGTGGATCGAGGAAGGTGAGGAAACCTCGGATAATCAGGTCGTGCTCATCGTCGGTGCCGTACTGTTTTTTCGCCTCGGCTTTAGGAATATCGCGAGTGGCCACCACCAGGACGCGGAAACCGTCTTTGTTGTAGTCATTGGTCATTGCCAGCATGGCGTCACGGCGCTGATTATCCAGCGCGACTACCTTGCCGTTCTCTTCCATGTGGGTGGCAATGCTCAGCATCTCTTCCACGGCGCCTTTGCACACCAGCAGGTGATTGCTCTGGCTGTCCTTCACCACAATCGACAGGCGGCGGCGGACGAAATCAAACGGCATCTCGTCGACTTTGCTGTAGCCCTGCGGTTTGACGAAGTTTGGCTCATTGTCAGAGAAGTAAATGACTGCCTGATCCATCAGGTTTTTGATGCCGCTTTGGTGGTAGCTGTTCAGCCAGGCCAGCCCCAGCACGGACTCGTTTTTCTGGCCGTTGGTGCCCACGTGATGCTCGAGGATGATCTTATCCTGCGTCAGCGTCCCGGTTTTGTCGGTGCACAGCACGTCCATTGCGCCCAGGTTCTGGATAGCGTTCAGGCGCTTAACCACCACTTTACGCTTCGCCATAGCCACCGCGCCTTTGGCGAGGTTGGCGCTGACGATCATCGGCAGCATTTCAGGCGTTAACCCTACGGCTACCGCCAGTGCAAACAGCAGGGCATCCCACCATTCGCCTTTCAGCAGGCCGTTAATCAGGAACACCACAGGCACCATCACCAGCATAAAGCGGATCAGCAGCCAGCTGACGCTGTTCACGCCGCGGTCGAAGGCCGTTTGTGCGCGGCTGCCGACAATCGCTTTAGCCAGCGAGCCAAAGTAAGTCCGTGGCCCGGTTGCGACCACCACCGCCTGCGCGGTACCGCTGACCACGTTGGTGCCCATAAAGCAGATGTTCGGGATATCCAGCAGGTTTTCGCTGTCGATCGCCTTATCGTGCGCGGACTTTTGCGCCACGTCGCCCAGGGTGTCGTATTTCTCAATCGGCAGCGCTTCGCCGGTCAGCACGGCCTGGCTGATAAACAGATCCCGGGACTCAATGAGGCGCACGTCTGCCGGGATCATATCCCCCGCATAGAGCTGCACGATGTCGCCCACGACCAGTTCGCGCATCGGGATCTCGCGCGGGGTTCCTTTTTGCCCTGCGTGTTCACGACGCACAACCGTGGCGGTGGTGCGAACCATCGCTTTCAGCGCCTCGGCAGACTTCGCCGAGCGGTGTTCCTGCCAGAAACGCACCAGGCCGCTGAGTGCTACCATGGTGCCGATGATAATCACCGTCGTCAGGTCACCGTCTTCGCCGTGGCTGGTGGGCAGCCAGTAATCGGTAAAGAAGCTGATCCCGGCGAGAATGCCGAGCACGTAGATAAACGGGTTATTGAATGCCATCAGCAGCTGAACCAGCGCGTGAGGCGGTTTGTCATGGGCAACCTCGTTCAGGCCATCCCGCTCCAGCCGGGCGCTGGCGTGGGCTTCCTGCAGCCCTTCCCGGGTGGTGTTCAGGTTGACCAGGGTTTCTGCGATGCCGTTTTTGGCTTCCTGGGCGGCACGCATAGACAGCGTGCTTTTTTTATTACGGTTCTTGGTTTGTACAGTCATGGTGGTGCTCCTGTCGCCGGACGGCAGCAGACTCTTTAAGGTAAACGCCAGATTAAGGGCGACCGAAAATAGCCCGATGCCGCATGAGCGATCGGTTTTAAATTAATTTCGCACAGGGTTTCTCACTATTTATTTATTAAAAATAAACAGGTGAGAAATTTATATTTTCTTTTCTCGGGACGTGTTTATTCCTGCTGAGAAATATGCCAGAAGGCATCAGCGAATAAACAGGTACCAGCAGTGACGTAACTCAGCGAGGCGCACGGAAGCGGGCTGCGGCATAGCGCGCAGACGAACCTACGGCGTAACGGCTGAATCAGGCTACGAAGGGTCGACTTTGAGGGTCTTCGCCATCAGAGAAGCTGCAACGACGCTCCAGCTGGCCGGTGACAGGACTGACACGCCAGTTAGTGATGCGTTGATTCAACTCGCTGATTTTCGAAGAGAAAATTGAGTTTGACTGTTTTTTGCGTGCGGACAACACCCGATCGCGGGGCGGCCGGACACGCAGCGTTGATGTCACTGTTTTGACACCAGGAAAAAGGGTAGATTTGAAGTTCATAACACACCTCGGGACCGTGAAAACCCTGGTCGAGGTGGGACAACACGAGAGCATCAGGCTCCGGCGAGACACACCAAAACGAAGAAGTGATCACAATCGATTTCATGTTTACTTTCCCGAACCGCCATTAAGGCCATGTTCGGGCAGCTACTAAATTCAGTATCCATTAGTCTCTTATGTCAGGTTAGGAAAGGCCGCAACTTCGGCCCGTGAAATCTACCCATGGGCAGTACTATTGTCAACCCGCGAGTGGAAATTAAATGTGTTCGTTTATATTTCAGTGAGGGAATATTGAGGGAGGAGAATAAAGGGTATTTTTTATCTCACTCCCTAGTTGTGTTTTTTTCTAACTTGTAAACGGCCTGGGGATCGCCGTCATTCCCTGATACCCGGTGTTCTCGTTACTGACCCTAACCCTCTCCCTGGAAGGGAGAGGGAACAAATTGAACACTCCAGAAAGGGAGAGGGAACAGATTACGTATTGTTCTGACCTGCAGTTTTCTCCCTCGCCCCTTTGGGGAGAGGGCTGAGGTGAGGGGAGGATTTGTGCCCGATTCTTGTTTAGACGAGAGATATCGTCACCATTAATATTTTCCTTAAACTAAATCAAAACTTGCGGGCAAAGCCGGTTTTTGCCCCTCGCGCTTTGATTTGAAACAAAATTTAACGCTTATAGCGGTTCATCTGCTTCGTTAGTGTGATAAAAATCACATTAAGACAGCGGGGGAACTGCCGTCGACAACCCGTTTTTGTTTCAGTTGAATAGTTAGGTCGAACGTTATGGATGCGAAACCAACTCGCAGCCCCGGCGGCAAAATTGCGCTGTGGCTGTTCTATGCTTTTTGTTTGTACATCGTTTGGGCGATGGTGCGTTATTTTTGGGTCGTCAGTGGGGTAACCAGCGGCGATTTAGGCACCTTTAGCGGTAAACTCCTCGGGGCGCTGATGGGGTTGCTGGTGTTAGGTTCCGTCGCGGCGGTGCTGGGCTGGATAGCATGGTACACAAGGCCGCGTGCTTATCCTGTTCGCGCCAGAGAAAACCGGCTGCGTTGAAACCAGATTGCCCGATGAGCCACCTGCTTTTGCGTGGCTCAGGCTGTATACCTTCCCGCTGTAAAACTTCCGCTGAAGCCAGCCTATTTATTTCATGCTCTTTCCCGGCATCATTTAATTTTTCTCTGCGCTGCAATACTATTTATTCCTCATTAAAAAGAGGGTTTATCGTATTTATATAACTGTGCGTAAAGTCACGTTTGTTATTTTTCGAACTGTCTACACTGCGGGAAGATTTATGGGGAAAACTATGCACATTCATATTGTTCGAATCATAACGTTTGTTCGCACTATGTTGCCGATGTTCGGCAGCAGGGCGCGCGTTTGGTTGAATAATAGCTGCTGGTTTAATAGCGTGAGCGAACTGGAAAAAGACGACGCCGTTTATTCTGATTCGCTGGATAATGTTTGTGCCGTAAATTGGTTCCGGCTCTGGTGCAGCGCCGGCGTTCTATATCATTCACTTCGCTATTCGCATTCTCCGTCCTTAAAAAAGGAACATACCGCTGTGCGTCCGCGCCGTCTGGCCGTTCGCAAACGCTATGAACTTTCGTTCCTGTGCCGTATTTCCAGCCTGCATCAGCTGATGATGTGTCTTCACGCCGGCGGTGATGCCGGAGACGCCGCGATGCTGGCCCATGTTCGCCCCCAAAGCACAATGCGCTTTTCAGCCATTGTGCTTTTTTTATTGCCTTTCTTCAGCCAGATAAGGAGTTGTTATGTATATCGTTTGTGTTGCAGCTTGCCCTACGGGCATCGCCCATACCTACATGGCTGCGGAGGCCCTGGCCCTGGTGGGTCAGCAGCGTGGGCATGAAGTGAAAGTCGAAACGCAGGGCAGCATGGGCGTTGAAAACGAAATTACCGCCGACGATCTTGCCCGGGCCAATGCGGTGATTCTCGCGGCGGATGTGGCGATTACCGGCAAAGAACGTTTTGACGGCATGATGAAACTGGAGTGCAGCGTGGCCGATCCTATCAAGTTTGGCGAGGCCGTGTTTGAGGCGATAGAGGCGGAGATAGCACATGGCTAAATTCAGGGCTGAGGCGGGGATGTCGACCGGCAAAGAGGTCAAAAATGCCATCATGACCGGGGTGTCATGGATGCTGCCGTTTGTCATTGCCGGGGCGGTGATCATGGGCATCGCGCGCATCGGTGCTTCGCTCTACGGCATCGAAAATATC
The DNA here is from genome assembly GCF_037152415.1 of Cedecea sp. AS113. NCBI lineage: Bacteria > Pseudomonadati > Pseudomonadota > Gammaproteobacteria > Enterobacterales > Enterobacteriaceae > Cedecea > Cedecea sp. AS113. The sequence continues at coordinate 105,413 of NZ_JBBCMI010000001.1, read as the reverse complement.
TGGGATGCCAGCCACGCTCAGGCGGCGAGCATCATTGTGCAGATGCTGCATAAATTCGACGGATTTGGTGGCCTGGCGCTGTCGCTGATGCTGCCGGTGGTCGCCGGGTATATCAGCTTTGCCATCGCCAATAAGCCGGGGCTGGCGCCGGGGATGGTGGGCGGCTTACTGGCCAGCAGCCTGGGAACCGGGTTTCTTGGGGCGCTCGCCGCCGGTTTTGTTGCGGGATACATCGTGCGGGCGCTGGCAACCTGGGTCAAACTGCCTGCTGCGCTGGCCTCGGCTGGCCCTATTTTTATCCTGCCCGTAGGCGGCACGCTGCTGACCTGCATGGTGATGGCTTTTATTATCGGTGGCCCGCTGGCGGCGCTGAATCACGGGATGGAAACCTGGCTGCTGGCGATGTCCGGGACGAACAAAATCATTCTGGCAGCCGTCGTGGGCGGGATGGTGGGCTTTGACCTGGGTGGTCCGGTGAATAAGGCGGCGGTAACCACCGCCATGGCGCTGCTGGCTTCCGGGATTTACGACCCCAACACCGCCGCGCAGGTAGCGATTATCGTCCCGCCGATTGGCCTCGGGGTTGCAACGCTCATCTGGGCTAAGCGCTTCCCGGCTTCGCTGCGCGAGGCGGGCAAGGCTTCGACGCTGATGGGCCTGATTGGCGTATCTGAAGGGGCGATTCCTTTCGCGCTGGCAAACCCCAAAATTATCGTCATCAATGTGGTTGGCTCAGCCACCGGGGCCGCGCTGGCCGTCGGGCTGGGTGCGGTAAACCATGCGCCGATTTCGGGTTTTTACGGCTGGCTGGCGGTAGATAAATGGCCCATTTATGTGCTGTCTATTGCTGTCGGTGCGGGGATTATTGCCGTGGGATCGTTATTAGTGTTTCGGGGTGAAACCGTCGTTGAAAATAAACCTTCGGCTGCCGTGCCTAAATTTAAAGTAGGGCGCTAGCCGCCCGGTTCATTTATTTCAGGCCGTATGGGCTGCGTTTTTACGGTATTTCATGCCGGGGATGACTACGCCTTAAATGTGCCTCATCAGCCGCTAATAAGGTGACATTATGAAGACTGTGCATTTAATTCAGCACACGCACTGGGACAGAGAGTGGTATTTCACCGAGAACGACTCAAAAATCGTGCTCTATTATTTTATGCGGGATTTAATCACCCGGCTGGAACAGGACGAAGCGCTGGGGCCGTTTATTCTGGATGGCCAAACGGTGATGCTGGAGGATTTTTTACAGGTGGCGCCAGAGCACCTGGCTCGTCTGAAAAAATTGATTGCCGACGGGCGGATACTGATTGGCCCGTGGTACACCCAAAGTGACTTCCTGGTGGTGGGCGCGGAGTCGATAACCCGCAATTTGCTGCTTGGGCTGGCGGACTGTAAAACCTGGGGGAGCTACATGCCGGTGGGCTATGTGCCAGACTCTTTCGGGCAAAGCGCACAGTTGCCGATGTTTCTAAGCGAGTTCGCCATTGACAGCGCAGTGCTCTGGCGCGGGTGGTGCGAGCATGATGTGCCGACCAGCGAATTTTGCTGGCAGGCGCAGGGCGGGCAGCAGGTGCTCACCGCCGTGCTTCCCTGGGGTTACGGCTGCGCGAAGTGGCTGCCTACGGCATCGCAGGAACTGGCTGAAAAATTACCGCCGATCCTGGAAAAACAGGGGCGTTTTTCCGCCACGAATCACCTTCTGCTCCCCAACGGCAACGATCAGTCGCCGTTCGAATATGCGGTGCCTGGGGCGCTGGAAAAACTGAATGCCAGCCAGAGCGAATACCATTTCAGGCGCAGTAGCTTCAGCGATTTCTTCGCCGCGCTGCGGGACGACGAGCACACCCTGCCTGTTTTGCGCGGCGAGCTTCTCAGCCCCAAATACATGCGTATTCATCGCGGTATTTTCTCTACCCGAATGGACATTAAGCAGCTTAATGCCTCGCTGGAACAGTTTGTCAGCCAGACGCTGGAGCCCTTGCTGGCGCTCAACTGGCGGCTCGGGCTGCCTTATCCGCAGCAGGCGGTGGAGCACATCTGGCGGGAAGCGATGCAATCTCACGCCCACGACAGCATCGGCGGCTGTAATTCAGACCGCGTTAACCAGATGGTTAAGGGGCGTTTGCAGTCCGGCAAAGAGAGTGCCGGGCAGCTGTTTGAGCTGAACATGAAAATGCTTGTGGAAGGGATTACCGCGAGCCAGCAGGGTAAAAAAATCGTGGTCTTTAACCCGCTACCCGCGCGGCGCGATACGCAGGTGAGCCTCACGCTTTATACCCCGGAAGAGGACTTCCGCATCGTGGATAGCGAGGGCGATCCGTGCCGCTGGCAACTGCTGCACGAAGAGCTTCAGGACATGTCGCTGGTGGTGCAGGAGCTTTCCAACAGCACCACAACCACCAGGTATCGTAAATGCCATATTTTGCTGGAGGCGAAGGCGCTGCCGGCCTGTGGCTACACGACCTTTTACCTGCAGGAAGGGGAAGCCGCCGGGTTTGATAAATCGGCCGGGGAGATTGACTGCCTGGAAAACGCCTGGCTGCGGCTGGAGCATAAAGCCGGAGAGCTTACGCTGACTGATAAACGCACGGGCGAAGTCTACCCGCACATCCTTCGGCTGGTCGATGGCGAAGACGCGGGGGACAACTATAACTATTCGCCGCCGACGGTTGACTGGAAGATTAACAGCGAAGGCTGCCTGCAGCAGGCCAAGCTGATGCGCGGCGTGCTCAAAGACACCCTGCAGCTAACGCTGCACATTCCTGCCCCGGCTGATGCCGATGCACGCGAGGCCAGGCGGTTTGATGCCAGGCTGGACGCGGTAATGACCATCTCCCTGCCGCATGAAAGCGCCTGGCTGGATGTTGTCGTTGACGTTAACAACACGCTGCGTGACCACCGTTTGCAGATTGAACTGCCCACCGGTTTATATCAGTCGACCCATTTTGCCGATCAGCCTTTTGGCCTGATAGAACGTGATAATGTCCCTCGTGCGCTTGAGATCTGGCAGCAGGAAAACTGGGCGGAAGCGCCTGCCTCACTGTGGCCGATGCAGAGCCTGGTGATGATGCACCACGCGCGGCGCGGCGTCTGCGTGGTGACCGCCGGGCTGCGGGAGTACGAAATTCCTGTCGGGCAGCCTGATACGCTGGCGATTACCTTGTTCCGCAGCGTGGGCTGGCTCGGACGGCCCGCGCTGGAATGGCGGCCTGGACGGGCATCTGGCATGGTGCTGCCTGCTCCTGACTCGCAAATACCCGGTCATCACGCGTTTCACCTGGCCGTCATGCCGATGGATAACGGGCAAAGCCCTGCGTTCTGGCAGGCCGTCGAGCAGTGGCGTACCCCGGCTTCGGGCTACCTGGATTCTGGCTGGTCGCGTTTTCGCACCAACCCCCACGGGAAATCCTTCCCGCCGCACTTCAGCGTCTTGAGCTGGGAAAGCCCCCTGCATTTCAGCACCCTGAAAAAAGCGCAAAACGAAGAGGCGTTAGTGCTCAGGGGCTGGAACCCAGGCCTGACGCCGCTCAAAAACGTTCCTCCGACAGCAAACTGCACGCTGGAGCAGGTCACGCTAGCGGAAATTCCGGCCACGCCAACGGGCGCTGTCGAAGCAAGTACGCCGGTTTCCTGGCTCATTCGCTCATTTGAATAAGGCGCAATCCCTATGCAGACATTGTTATTTCGTTGCCCGCTGGTGAATGGACTTCACGCCAGGCCCGCAAGCGCGCTTGAGCGGCAGGCTTCACGCTTTGTTTCCTCGGTGACGCTAGTGAACCAGACTAAGTCGCGCCAGGGGGATGCCAAGAGCGTCCTGGCGCTGGTGGGGGCAGATGTTGCCGCTGGCGATGAATGCCAGCTGCTGATTGAAGGCCCGGACGAGCAGGCGGCCTGGCAGGCGCTCGGCCATTTTATTGGGCATGAGTTCGCGCAGTGTGATTCGCCGCTGGCCGCTGCCGTTGACGAAGAGCAACCGCTGCCGGTGTTCCTTTCCCGAAGTGCATCCCCTGTTTGGCAAGGGAAGGGCGTTAGTCCGGGGGCGGCGCTGGCAAAGGCCGTTTTTGTTGAGCAGATCGATCTCCACGCGCTGGCGCTGCGGCACGATGAAGAACCTTTTCCTCTGCAGCAACAGCGACTGATTGTCGCCCTGCAGGCTGCGCGGATGCGTTTACGGGACGATATCAGCCAGCAGGCGGATGAAGCGGCGCAGATTCTGGATGCGCAAAGTCAGCTGCTGGAGGATGAAACCGTTGAAGAGTGCCTGCTGGACGAGCATGACGCCCGCAATACGCTGGCCGCGTTGGCAAAAGCGCTGGACGTACTGCGGGAGCCTTTCCGGCAAAGCGACAGCGAATATCTCCGCCAGCGGGAGTTGGATGTTTTTGACCTGGGGCTGAGGATTGCGGCCGAACTGACCGGCAATCCGTGGCTGGGGCTGCCGCAACTGGATGAAGACGCGCTGGTGATTGGTGATGGCGTGCTGACGCCGGGCCAGTTGCTCATGCTGCAAGGGCCATTTCTGCGGGGGATTGTGATGCCGACAGGCGGCGAAACGTCCCATACCGCAATACTCGCCCGAGCGTTTGTGACGCCGCTATTGTGCCTGGCCTCGACGAAGCCGCTCTTTGCCGCAGGAGCAGGGGCATACTTGCTGAGCGCCGGACACGGGTTTGTGCTGGCGGCACCCGATGAGGTGGCGCAGCGCTGGTACGCGCTGGAATGCAAAAAGTATGCTGCTGAACCCGTAAGCGAGGAAGCGGACATGTTCAGCCCGGCGCTGGTGTTTCTGGATGAAAAGCTTCATGACAAGCATGAGGTGATTAAACGGCTGACGGATAACCTTGACGTTCAGGGGCGGGCGCTTTCTGCGACGCTCGCCGAGCAGGCCATCTGGCAGCGTGAAGCGGTCTTTACCACCGCGCTGGGCTTTTCCATCGCCATTCCGCACTGTAAGTCTGCCGCGATCTCCCGCAGCAGTATTTCCGTCCTGCGGCTGGCAGAACCGCTGGATTGGGGAGACGGCGTGGCGGTGCGGCTGGTGATTATGCTGACGCTCAGCGAGCAGGAGCAGGCGCAGCATATGCGGATATTCTCAGTTTTAGCCCGACGGCTGATGCATGAATCCTTCCGAGAGAGGCTGCTGGCCGCGGCAACGGCGCAGGCCGTAGTGGATGTGTTCCGCGAGGAAGTCATAATCTTGTCATAAATCTGGTTATACTCAGACTGGCGCTTTTCACGAGAAGGGGAGTACGTGTATGCCGATTGCCCGCTGGCAGCAGCAGTTTGAGAACTATTTGATTGAGAACTGGGCGCAGGATGACAAAGCCCATGACGTGGCGCATTTTCGGCGCGTATGGAAAACCGCCCAGCATATTATGGAAGGGACGGAGGCGGACAGGCTGGTGGTGCTGACCGCCTGCTACTTCCACGACATCGTTAACCTGCCCAAGAACCACCCGGAGCGGCATCTGGCCTCAACGCAGGCGGCGCAGGAGACGCTGCGTATTCTGGAAACGCATTTCCCGGACTTCCCCCGCGAGCTGTATGACGATGTAGCCCATGCGGTGCGGGCCCACAGTTTCAGCGCGGCTATTGCGCCGCAGACGCTGGAAGCGAAAGTAGTGCAGGATGCGGACAGGCTGGAATCGTTGGGCGCGATAGGCCTGGCGCGGGTGTTTTATGTTTCCGGCGCGCTGGGGCGTTCGCTGTTTGACAGCGACGATCCGCTGGCCGATCGCCGTGAACTGGACGATACGCAGTATTCGGTGGACCATTTCCAGAAAAAGCTTCTGCGCCTGCCGGAGTCAATGCAAACCGAAGCCGGACGCGCGCTGGCGCGGCACAATGCAGATTTCCTCGTCGGCTATATGGCAAAGCTGTGCGCCGAGCTGAAAGGCGACTACCTGCAGGTGGACGAGCAGGTCCTGCAGCGTTTTAAATCACAGGCTTAATCCTTCCGGCCCGCAGTCCATTCTGCGGGCTGTTTTCATTTTTTCTGGGTCAAATCGGTGATACAGTTTCACTCCCTTTTCCCATTTTTGGTTCACGATGAACGATCTTGACGCGATAGCAGAACACCTCTCCCTTCAGGCACAGCGCCACAAACAAACTCAACAAGAAGAAGACAATGCGCTGGTCAGCCGTTTACTTGAAATCTACGATCAAAAAACCGTTGCGCTCCGCCTGCGTCAGGTGGGAGGCGACTGGACGCGTGAGTCCCTGAACCGCTGGTATAACGGCAAGTCTGCGCCTCGTGGTTTAACCGAAGTGGAAGTGCAGATGCTGCAAAGTATGCTGCCGTCGCCGCCGGCGCATCACGGGCGCTATGCTTTTCGTTTTATCGACCTGTTTGCCGGGATAGGCGGGATCCGCAGCGGCTTTGAGGCCATCGGCGGCCAGTGCGTGTTTACCAGCGAATGGAATAAATACGCGGTGAGGACCTACAAGGCAAACTGGTACTGCGACCCGACGCAGCACCAGTTTAATGAAGACATCCGCGACGTGACGCTCAGCAACCGTGGCGACGTCACGGACGAGCAGGCGACGGCCCACATCCAGGCCACGCTGCCCGACCATGATGTGCTGCTGGCCGGTTTCCCCTGCCAGCCGTTTTCTCTGGCTGGCGTGTCGAAGAAAAATGCCCTTGGGCGCGCGCACGGTTTTGCCTGTGAAACGCAGGGCACGCTGTTCTTCGACGTGGCGCGGATCATTGCCGCCAAACGTCCCCCGGTTTTTGTGCTGGAGAACGTTAAGAACCTGAAGAGCCATGATAAAGGCAATACGTTCCGCATTATCATGCAGACCCTGGACGAGCTGGGTTACGACGTGGCTGATGCCGCGGTTTCCGGGCGTGACGATCCGAAAATTGTCGACGGTAAAAATTTCCTGCCGCAGCACCGGGAACGCATTGTGCTGGTCGGCACGCGCCGCGATTTGAAACTGGATACGGCGGTGACGTTGGCGAAACTGAGCGAATTCTATCCGGCTCGTCGCCCGACCTTTGGCGAGCTGCTGGACGATGAGGTTGACGCGAAATATGTGCTGACCCCAACGCTGTGGAAATACCTCTATAACTACGCGAAGAAGCATCAGGCCAAGGGCAACGGCTTTGGTTACGGCCTGGTTGACCCGAAAAACCCGGCAAGCGTAGCAAGAACGCTGTCGGCTCGTTATTTCAAAGATGGCGCGGAGATCCTGGTCGATCGCGGCTGGGACATGGCGCTGGGCGAGGCAGATTTTAACCATCCTGATAACCAGGTGAACAGGCCGCGTCGCCTGACGCCGCGCGAGTGCGCCAGGCTGATGGGGTTTGAAGCGCCGAAAGGGAAAGCGTTCCGCATCCCGGTGTCTGACACTCAGGCTTATCGCCAGTTTGGTAACTCCGTCGTCGTTCCCGCGTTTGCCGCGGTGGCTAAACTGCTGGAGCCGGTGATCAAGCAAGCGGTGAAAAAGCGCTAAGCGGAGAAAGAAATGGCGGATGTACACAGCAAGGCGATACGCAGTAAAAACATGCGGGCGATTGCCACGCGTGACACCGCCATTGAAAAACGTCTGGCTGGACTGCTGGCAGAGTGCGGGTTTAGCTTTCGCGTGCAGGATGCCGCATTGCCCGGCAAACCTGATTTTGTGGTGGATGAATACCGCTGCGTTATCTTTACCCACGGCTGTTTCTGGCATCATCACGACTGCTATTTGTTTAAAGTCCCGGCCACGCGCACCGAGTTCTGGCTGGAAAAAATAGGCCGCAACGTTGTGCGGGATAAGCGAGACACGGCGCTTTTGCTGGCGCAGGGCTGGCGAGTTTTAATTGTCTGGGAATGCGCGCTGCGTGGCCGTGAGAAAATGCAGGATCGGGCGCTGTGTGAACGGTTAGAAGAGTGGATTTGCAGCGGCGGGCGTAGCGCGGAAATTAACGTGACCGGGATTCATCAGCGACACGACAGTGGCCAGCAGAGGCTGGCCACTGACTAACTATTTTTCGACTTCACACGTCTCAATCACCGGTTTGGCCGGGAACAGGTATTTACCCAGCGTGACCAGCACCACGGCAAAAATAATGATCCCCAGCGCCAGCCATTCAATTGCCGACAGGCTTTCCCCCGCAAAGGTGGTGCCCAGCAGCACGGCCACAACCGGGTTGACGTAGGCATAGCTGGTCGCCACCGCCGGGGAGACATTTCGAATCAGGTACATATAGGCGCTGATGGAGATCATCGAGCCAAACAGCGCGAGATAGCCCAGCGCCAGCCAGCCGGAGGTGTCCGGCATCGTTGTCAGCCGTTCGCCGGTGAGCGCCGCAAGGCTGAGCGCCACAATCCCGGCTGCCAGCATTTCCACCGCGCCCGCCATCATGCCTTCGGGCAGTTCGATGCGCGACCCGTAAACCGATCCAAACGCCCAGCTCAGGGAGCCAATAAGAATTAAAACAGCGCCGAATGGGTTACCGCTGAGATTGCCGCCGCTGTTCAGCAGCACAATACCCGCGAGGCCAATGGCAATGCCGAGCCACTCCAGCTTGCGCGTTTTAATGCCGAACAGGCGGCTGAAGCAGAGGGTAAACAGCGGCACGGTGGCGACCATGACGGCGGCAATGCCGGAAGGGACGTGCTGGTGCTCGGCCACCGTGACGCAGCCGTTGCCGATGGCCAACAGAAGCACGCCGATAAGGGCGGCGTTAAGCGTCGGGCGCAGCTTGGGCAGCTTGTGGCCGCGAAGCAGGAGAATGCCCATCAGCAGCGAACCCGCAAGCATAAAGCGCGTACCAGCGAGGATAAACGGCGGCCAGGTTTTTACCCCGATAGCCAGCGCCAAATAGGTTGAACCCCAGATGATGTACAACGCAAACAGCGCCGCTATCAGCGGCACTAATTGACCAGAACGAGCTCGCATAATCCCTCACCAGACACCAATTTCAGGCCGACAGTTAACGCCAAAAGTGGGCGGATAGCGAGCTTTATACTTGTTGATGTAATGTTAATTTTTATTGACAAGCGCGGCGATTTTTCGCGGCGCGCTTTTTGCTTCATACTCTTGGGTATCGACATCAATAAGGACAGATATTTTGGCTGGAAGTAGCTTACTCACTTTGCTCGACGACATCGCCACGCTGCTGGACGACATTTCAGTTATGGGCAAACTCGCGGCAAAAAAAACGGCAGGCGTCCTGGGCGATGACCTCTCGCTGAATGCTCAGCAGGTTTCTGGCCTGCGCGCGAATCGGGAACTGCCTGTCGTCTGGAGCGTGGCAAAAGGATCGTTTCTAAATAAGCTTATCCTGGTGCCTCTGGCACTGGTTATTAGCGCCTTTGCGCCCTGGGCAATTACGCCGCTGCTGATGGTGGGCGGCGCGTTTTTATGTTTTGAAGGCGTGGAAAAAGTGCTGCACAGCCTGCAGGCGAGAAAACGCAAAGAAAGCGCGGAGGAAAAGCAGGCGAGGCTGGAGGCCGTTGCCGCCCAGGACCCGCTGGCCTTTGAAAAAGATAAGGTGAAAGGCGCGGTGCGCACGGACTTTATTCTTTCGGCGGAAATCGTTGCCATCACGCTTGGCATTGTGGCGGAAGCGCCGCTGCTAAATCAGGTGTTAATCCTGGCAGGAATAGCCATTCTGGTGACTATCGGCGTGTACGGCCTGGTCGGGATGATTGTGAAAATTGACGATCTCGGATACTGGCTGGCGGATAAGCGTGCGGCGCTGGCACAGGCGGTGGGGAAAGGGCTGCTTATTCTTGCTCCCTGGCTAATGAAAACCCTCACGTTTGTCGGGACGCTGGCGATGTTCCTCGTCGGCGGCGGTATCCTGGTGCACGGCGTGCCCGTGCTTCATCACGGCATTGAGCAATGGATGGGGCAGTTTGGCGGCGTGGTTGAGCTTGCCGGTCCGACGCTTGCCAACCTGGTGCTCGGCTTTATTGCGGGCGGTGTTGTGCTGCTGGTGGTGAACGGCATAAATCACCTTCGCGGGAGCGCTTCACACTAAGTTCGAGATGAAAAATAACGCTTTAGTCAGGAAAAAACGCTGACCATTGACTATACCTTTAGAGGTTTTCACCCCTAACGCCGGAGGCGGCTATGGTTTATGTGGTCAGCGATGAAGTCCGGCGTAAGAATGGCGGTCCACGCATGATTGTCACGGGTTATTCCAGTGGCATGGTGGAGTGCCGTTGGTACGACGGATACGGCGTAAAGCGCGAGGCGTTTCGTGAGGATGACCTTGCGCCAGCGGAAACCAGAGAGCATCAGCAGGCGTGATGTGTCTGGTTTTTTAACGGAACCCGGCTATGCCGGGTTTTTTTATCCTCGGCTAAGGCGCTTTTCGGCAGGCCAGCTTCGACAAAGCGCTGTCGCGGTGGCAAAATCTGTAAAGACTTCATTCTTCCGGGGTTTTCGGAAGGAACTGATAACCGCGGCCGGGTCGTCCGCCAGGGAGGATCCCCCTTGATCGGTACTACATTTGAGCGGTTTATCAGCCGCTATAAAAGACCGCAGCGGGTGGTAAACCTCTGTTTTATTGTTGTGTTTCTATGCTCAACGCTGCTGACCTGGCGTGAAGTGGCGGTGCTGGAGTCCGCCTATATTTCTAACCAGCGTAACAGCCTCGATAATATTGCCACCGCGCTGGACCGGCAGCTGCAGCACAGCATTGATAGCCTGCTGTTTTACCGCAACACCATGCATTATGCGCTGCAGTCTCCTATTTCCACCGATATTTCACGTCAGGCGTTGGCGGATTTTGCCGTCCAGCGAACGCAGCCTTACTGGCAATTAAAGCTGGATCTTAATCGCGGGATGCCGATTAACGGCGTTTCCGACGAGTTTGTCAGCCACAGCCACGTGCTCGACCGCGATGAGCGCTGGCTTTATCCTGAGCTGGAGGCGGCGCTGGAGTTCAGCTATATCATGCAGCTAGCTGACGACAAGCGAGACCTGCAAAGGCGCGTGTTCTACGCTTCGCGGGCGGGCTTTTTCCTCTCAAGTACGCCCCCGGAAAACGATCCGGGCCTTGTGTCACTCTATTATCGGCTCATTGCTCAGCCCTATTTTGGCGCTCAGTCGCCGCAAAATAACCCAGGCCGTGGCCTGCAGTGGACGCATACCTATAACCCAGTCAGTCCAAATGGGCAGATTATTACCGCGGCTGTACCGCTGGATCTGAATCAGCGCTGGTATGGCGTGCTGGCGATGGATTTTCCCGTCAGCGGGATGCATGCATTCCTTCAGGAACTGTCTCACGATCGCTATGAAGGCACCGTGATGCTGTTTGACAGGCATTTCTCGCTCATTGCCACCGCGGCGAACAGCGCGCCGCAGACGCCGGTGTTTAGCGCCAAACAGCAGGCTGAGATTACCCGCTCCATGGAAAGCGGAGAAGAAGGCGAGCTGCGGATGGACAGCCGTTTCGTGACGTGGGCAAAGCTGATGAACTTTGACGGCGTGCTGATTAAAGTGCATACCCTCGGCGAGGGCGTGCAGGGAGAATTTGGTCGAATCAGCATTGTGCTAACGCTGCTCTGGCTGCTCTTTACGCTGATGTTGTTCATCTCATGGCGGGTGATTCGGCGGCTGGTGAGCAATATGTTGACGCTGCAGCAAACGCTGAGCTGGCGCGCAAATTACGATACCCTGACCCGGCTCTACAACCGCGGCGCCTTCTTCGATATTGCTCACGGAATGGCGCTGGACTGCCAACGCGAGGAAAAACCGTTCTCTGTGATCCAGATGGACCTCGATTTCTTTAAAGGCATTAACGATCGCTACGGGCATCACGCCGGCGACAAGGTGTTGTCTCATGCCGCCGCGCTGCTTGCTTCCTCCCTTCGGGAAGAGGATGTTGCCGGGCGCGTGGGCGGGGAAGAGTTCTGCGTGCTGCTTCCAGGCACGAAGCTTCCGGAGGCGGCAGCCGTCGCCGAGCGGATTCGGCACCGCATCAATACCAAAGAGCTGCTTTTGCAGGCCGGACAGACCCTCAAAATCAGCGCCTCGTTTGGCGTGAGCTGCGCCCATGAGCGCCACGATTATGATTTTGAGCATTTGCAGTCCATTGCCGACCGGCGACTGTACAAGGCGAAGCAGAACGGACGCAACCAGGTTTGCACCCAGGACTGATTTCCCGTCGGGCGTAGCCGCTATATCATATAAGCCCTGCTGATGTTTTATTCGGTTACCGAAGGGGCGGCTCGCTAAAGCAAGCGTAATGTTTTTGTCACGTAGTGGGCGAGGCTGACGCGCGTTTATTTTTTATTCGCCCCAGTACGGCAGGCGAAATCAGAACGTTCAGTTTAGGATAAATCTTAATTTATTCAGCGCTCAAATGGCCCTTTGATGCGGGCTTCAGGTTTAAAAAAACGATTTAACAAGGTATTGGACTCAAATTGATTGCGTCAATGAGTGCAGTTATAGACATTCCTGAAAAGAATATATCCTTGTATTCAATAAAATTTAAGGTAATGTGGTCAACACATCAGATTTCCTGATGTAACGAATTTCAAGTGCTTCTTGCTTCAGCAAGTTTTCATCCCGGCTCCCCGGCCGGGATGCTTTTCTTAGCGATTAATTTCATTCACGCTAAAATCCCGAATATCCAGCTCAAAAGCATCCGCCAGCTCCTTATAGCTATGCCAGTCTCGCCCATCCACGCTCACTCGCTGCGGGTGTTCCTCGCTGCTGGCGTGCCGGATATCGCTTTCGCTAATTTCGTTGATGGCGGCAAGCAGTGCGTCAACATCCACTTCCGTTGTCTGATGCGCCGCGCTGCCGCTGATTTTCACGCTCTTCATCACTTTACCCTCGCTGACTACCACCCTTAAGTATAGCCGTTTCAGATAATGCGCCAGGTGGCCCGGAGTAAGGGCGCTCAAGGTGTTTTTGATCTACAATGGCAGGCAATGTCTCTGGAGGAAATAACCATGAAAATCAATGATCGGGTGACCGTAAAGACCGATGGCGGCCCGCGGCGTTCGGGGATCGTTCTGGCGGTGGAGCCATTTAACGAAGGAACGATGTATCTTGTGTCGCTGGAGGATTATCCGCTGGGGATCTGGTTCTTTAATGAGTCAGGCCACCCGGACGGCATTTTTGTGGAGCGCGAAGAGTAGGGTAAAGGATGTATGACCCTCACCCCGGCCCTCTCCCTGGAAGGGAGAGGGGGAAATCTATCAGGTGAACGCTGGACAGTCTCCTCGCTTTCGGGGAGCGGCAATCTTTACACCACGCTAGGCACAATAATCGCCGCAAAAATCACCGTAATCACCGAATATTTCATCGCGTAATATACTTTCCGGTTTCTCTTCTTCAGGTTTTGCCCGCTGTCGCGCAGCGCGTGAACATACTTGAAGATGCGGTTCAGCCCGCCTGTGCGGTCGCTGTCGCTATTTGGCGAGCTGGCGGCTGACATCAGTGTGGTGCCTACCCAGTGGTTAACGGCCTGCGCCCAGCGCCATTTCATCGGGCGCTCAATATCGCAGAACAGAATAATACGGGTCTGTTCGCTCTTATTTTCCGCCCAGTGTACGTAGGTTTCATCAAAAATTACCGCTTCGCCATCGCGCCAGCTGTGGCGTTGCCGGTCGACCTCAATAAAGCAGCGGTCGTCGTTGGGCGTGGCAAGCCCAAGGTGGTAACGCACCGATCCGGCATACGGATCCCGGTGCTTGCCCAGGTAAGAACCTGCAGGGAGTTCGGCGAACATCGCCGCTTTAACAGACGGAATTTCGCTGACCAGCTTTGTGGTGATCGGGCAAAGCTCATGCGCAGACGGGTGTGCATCGCTGTACCACTTCAGGTAAAAACGCTTCCAGCCCCGCTTGAAGAACGTATTAAACCCGGCATCGTTGTGGCTTTCTGCCGCTTTAATGTGGCCCTGCAGGCGCAGCGCTTCCTCTCGAATGATTTCCCAGTTGTCCGTCAGCTTTTGCAGTTCCGGAAAGTCACTGGTCGGGAAATACGGCTGTTCAGGCGGTAGACGCGAGAAACGCGTCATGAACATATTGACCGGGGCCATAAAGGTCGAGTGGTCAAAAAGCTGGCGGGAAAACTTCTGTTTTTCGACACCGCGGGAGTGGGCGTAAAAGACGCTGATAATAAAAATGCCAAGAACAATAACGGCTACCATAGCAACAAATCTCTCCATGTATACTTGTATGGCGTAAGTCTAGTGAGATTTTTCTGCTTTTTTTAGCAAAGGTTGCGGTTTTGTTACAGGAAAGAGTGTCGTTTAACTTGTATTTAATCTCTGACGGGCGTCAGAGATTAAATACTGCGGCCAAAGTGGCGTAGGGATGCAGAGTAAGTCAGCTACCGGAGGTTAACAAAAATACCGTTGGTGACGTTGTCGGTGAGACGAACTACATGATATATCACTTGCTTGTTATGGGTCTTGATTTTGCGTTTAATATTTCCTTTATGAGACGAAACGGTTTTTGCCTTGATGTTCATTTGATCAGAGATTTGAATCGTTCCCTGTCCTGACATCCACATTTTTAGCATGCTGGACTCTGTGCGACTAAGAGAAAGTGTCGGCAAATTAATATGTCCAATACATTGTGCATTTTTTGCTAAGTATTCCGCTAAAATATCGTCTAAAGATTCTGGCTTGATGGATTTCGAGCTGATCAGCAGATTTTCTCTGACCAGAAGATATTCATCAAAGTGAATATTAGCAATCGCCATAAAGACTAAAAATAGCGTCCCTGGATGTTGATTTATGATCTGCTTAATTCTCTGACTGCTTTCCGGGTCATGAATAAAACAGTCTTCATTAATAAACACCACGCTGGGTGCCTGCGACTGGCATGCCTGTGCCAGCTGTTCTACCGTTTCTACATCTGCAATATGCCGTTTTCTAACCCCGCGGCTGGCTAAGTAGCCGACAAGCCCCAGCCGGGTATAGCTGCATAAGTCCATAATAATCGTTGACATAGCAAACCCTCACTAAGCGCGTTATACCCGTAATAATCAGGAGCGCAGATTGAAAGCTGTACTGGTTTTGTACCGCGAGTGACAATGTCAGTCCCAGGGCAAAGCCAATCCGCCGCATTTTCCGCAGTTCTAATTATTTATGGGTAACCATTATTAATAATTTAAAAGGCGAAATCACTATCCCGGAAAGTTGCCTATAATTTGCCAGGAATGTTCTTAAAGTAAAGTGAATGTTGTGTATTGTGAGCAAGGTAAAAACTTATATTCCGCGCCAGATATATCTTGGCGGATGTTATTAACATATTTTTTTAGGAATATCCTCATAGAGGCAGTATGAAAATCAGGGTTATTAATTTGCGGGGATTTCACTGACAATATCCGCGAGCAGATCAAAAATCTCGCCGAATAAATGTTCGGTAAAGGGGGCGATAAGCGGCATCATTACCATAAAAATAAGCATGCCGATAGATAAGGTGACGGGGAAACCGATAACAAATACCGATAGCTGGGGAGCCATACGGTTTAACAGTCCCAGGGCGATGTTAAGCGTTAGTAACAAAGTGATTAACGGCAGGGCCAGCATCAGGCCATTGAGAAAGATCAGACCGCCCGCTCGGGTCAGCGCCATAAACGCGTTGCTGTTGATCGGTTCGCCGCCGATCGGCAGGGTATGAAAAGTATCGACCAGCATCGAAATCAGCCATAAATGGCCGTTAAAGGTCAGGAACAGCAGCATCGCCAGAATATCAAGAAAGCGGGCCAGAACCGGCATATTGAGGCGGCTGCCCGGATCGAAGAAGGTGGCGAAAGAGAGTCCCATTTGCAGGCCCACAAGTTCCCCGGCGGTACGCACGGCAGCAAAAGCGAACTGCATAGTAAAACCCAGCGCCACACCGATAAGAATTTGTTGTATTGCCAGCCAGAAACCCGCGGCAGAAAAGATCGTCACCCCTGTTGCGGGCAGGGAAGGCGCGATGATAAAGGTGATCATCAGCCCGAGCCCAAGCTTAACCCGCTTGGGGATCGATCGCTCGCTCAGGATGGGGGCGGTCATGATCAGCGCCAGTACGCGCAGCAGCGGCCAGAAATAGAGGCTTAGCCAGTTTAGCCACTGGGTGCTGTCAACGTGGATCATCCAATGGTGTTCGGCAGATTGGTCAGCAGGGAACGCATGTAATCCAGCAGCAGGTTAAGCATCCACGGCCCGGCAATGACGATGGTCACGAACACGGCCAGAATTTTTGGAATAAACGACAGCGTCATTTCGTTGATCTGCGTGGCCGCCTGCAGCAGGCTGATAACCAGGCCGCTTATCAGCGCAACCAGCAGCAGCGGGGCCGCAAGGGCAAGGGCCACCTTCATCGCTTCGGTGCCCATCATCATGACCGATTCTGGCGTCATTTTCTTTCTCCGCTAGCTGTAAAAACTTTGCGCCAAGGAACCCACCAACAGCTGCCAGCCGTCGACCAGCACGAAAAGCATCAGCTTAAAGGGCAGGGCAATTGTCGCGGGGGGAACCATCATCATCCCGAGCGCCATCAGGACGCTGGCGATCACGAGGTCGATAATCAGGAACGGGATAAATACGGTAAAACCAATCTGGAACGCGGTTTTCAGCTCGCTGGTGACATAGGCAGGCAGCAGAATACGCATTGGCACGGCTTCCGGTCCCTGCAGCGGCTGAGTGTTCGCCAGACGTGCAAACAGCGCCAGATCGGCTTCACGGGTCTGGCGCAGCATAAATTCGCGCAGCGGCTGAGCGCCTTTATCCATCGCCACTTCCATCGAGATCTTGTCTTCGCTGAAGGGCTGGTAGGCGTCGGTATAAATTTTGTCGAACACCGGTGACATAATAAAAAAGGTCAAAAACAGCGCCAGGCCAACCAGCACCTGGTTAGGCGGGGCGGACGGTGTGCCCAGGGCGTTACGCAGCAGGCCAAAAACGATGATGATGCGCGTAAAGCTGGTCATCATCAGCAAAATGGCCGGCAGGAAGGTCAGGGAGGTAATAAAGACCAGCGTCTGCACCGGCAAGGACCAGCTCTGCCCGCCGTTGGCGAGGGGCTGGCTTATCAGGCCCGGTAATTGTGCGAAGGCGGCCGCAGGGAGAAGCAAAAATAGGCCCGGTAACGAGAGCGTCAGCAAACGTTTCATCAATCTTTCCCGTTACGTTTAAGCAGGTTCTTCATCAGTTTCTGGAAATCGGCAGGCGCGGGGGCTTTTTCAACCATATCTGTGACCGGCGCAGGAGGCAGAGTGTGCAGGTGAGTGATTTGGCTGGCGGTGACGCCGAGGACCAGACGAGCGTCTTCGACGTCCACCACCACAACGCGCTCGCGCGGGCCTACGCTCACGCTGGCGCTAATGTTTAGCGACTTCTTTACGCCGACGCCCGACCCGTGAAAACCAAAGCGCTTTGCCAGCCATGCGGCCACCAGAATAAAAATAACAATGCCGGCCAACGCCCCGCTGACCTGAACAAGCGGCGAGCTGGCGTTGACGCTGGGCTGAGTGACGGTGGCCTGGGTTGTCATTTAGCGGCTCAGGCGACGCATACGTTCTGATGGGGTGATGATGTCGGTAATTCGCACGCCGTATTTGTCGGCGACGACAACCACTTCCCCCTGGGCAATCAGGTAACCGTTGATCAGAATATCCAGCGGCTCGCCGGCCAGTCCGTCAAGCGCGACCACGGAACCCTGCGTCAGGCGCAGCAGCTCTTTGATGGTCATGCGGGTACGGCCCAGTTCGACGGTCAGCTTGACCGGAATGTCCATGATCAGGTCGATATCCTGCACGTTGCCGGCAATGTCATTGCCTTCCAGCGCGCGGAATACGTTATCCGCGGTACTTTTCCCGGAACTTTTCTGCTCGTTTAACGCATCAGCCCACAGATCGTCCACTGAGCCTGCATTGTCATCGGACGGTTGATTAATATCACTCATTTGGGCTGTTCCTCATTCAGCGAATTCAATATCGGGTTGATCAAATGTTCGACGCGCAGGGCATACTGGCCGTTAATGGTGCCGTACTGGCTGGTCAGGACCGGTACGCCATCCACGTGCGCGATAATACGATCTGGCTTTTCGATGGGCAGCACATCGCCAGGTTTCAGTTTTAGGATTTGGGATAACCGCAGCGGGATATCGGCGAAGTTCGCCACCAATTCCAGCTCGGAATGCTGCACCTGACGCACCAGGGTGTCGCGCCAGCTTTGATCTTCCTGACGGGAGTTCTCCAGCGGAGGGTTCACCAGCAGCTCGCGCAGCGGTTCAATCATGCTGAACGGCAGGCAGATGTTGAACTCCCCGGTCAGGTTGCCAATTTCGACGTGGAACGGGGTGTTAACCACGATGTCGTTAGGCGACGTGGTGATGTTGGTAAATTTAACCTGCATCTCCGAACGAACGTATTCCACGTCCAGCGGGTAAATCGCCTTCCACGCGTCGCTGTAGGATTCCAGCGCCAGCTTCAGCATACGGTTGATCACGCGCTGTTCGGTGTGGGTAAACTCCCGGCCTTCCACTTTCGTTGGGAAGCGGCCATCCCCGCCAAACAGGTTGTCTACCGCAATAAACACCAGGCTGGGTGAAAAGACGAACAGCCCGGTGCCGCGCAGCGGTTTCAGGTGAATCAGGTTCAGGTTAGTTGGTACCGGCAGGTTGCGGGCAAACTCATGATACGGCTGGATACGGATGGCCCCGACGGTGATGTCCGGGCTACGACGCAACAGGTTAAACAGCCCCATACGGAACTGACGAGAAAAACGCTCGTTAATAATTTCCAGCGCCTGCAGGCGCTCACGCACCACGCGACGCTGGGTATTCGGGTCATAGGGACGAATATCGGATTCGCCCGGCGCCCCGGCCTTCGGCTCGTCGTTATTCTCACTGTCGCCGTTTAACAGCGCATCGATTTCGGCCTGAGAAAGAATACTGTCGCCCATGGACTTACCGCAAGATAAAGGCGGTATACAGCACGTCGCTGACTACCTGTTGAGGTTGCCCGGCGACCAGAGGCGGCGCCAGAGTAGTTTTAATCGCTTCCACCAGCTTCTGCTTACCGGCATCGGTAGCAAGCTGATTGGCGTCCTGGCGAGAGAACAGCAGCAACAGACGGCTGCGGACTTCCGGCAGGAATTCGCTCAGGCGCTGGCGGGTCGCTTCATCTTTCAAACGCAGCGTGACGCCGATGTACAACACGCGATCCGCATCACCCAGATTGACGGTAAACGTATCCAGAGCGAAGAACACTGGCGCAGGCGGCGGCTCAGGCGTTTTAGCCTGGGCTGTGGCTGGCGTTTGCTGCATGCGCCAGTAGCTGTAGCCTGCGGTGGCGCACGCGGCGAGTGTAATAAGAACCAGTATCGGCACCCAGATGGCGCGTTTACGGCCTTTCGTGATAGCGGTATCAGTCATTGAACGCTTTATTCCTGTATCGGTACTGCTGAATAGCAATTATCCCGTGTCTCCGGGCGGTCAAAGCCCGGAAAACACACGTTTATTGTCGCTAGCTCTGGCGTTTACCCTTTAACGGGGCTCAGGCGAAGATATCCACCGCACCGTTGCTGCTGGCCAGACGCTGCAGGCTATCGGCCACCGGGAGCGGTTCGACGTCATTGCCATTAAGGGAAAAACGTTCCCCGCCGCGGGTGCTTTGCTGCTGTTGCTGCTGGCCGGACTGCTGCTGAGCGAAGCTTTCGCTGCTGATGTTGCTCTGGCCAAGCTGGATACCGCTTTCCGCCAGCGCAGTACGCAGTGACGGCAGCGCGGCTTCAAGCGCGGCGCGCACGTGACTGTGCGGCGACATCATCTGCAGCTGCGCCTGGTTATCTTCTAGTTTTAGACTAATTTGCACCTGACCGAGATCTTCCGGGTGCAATCTCAGCTCGGCGCTGTGCTGGCCCTGACGGGTAAACAGCGTAACGTGCTGAGAAATCTGCTGTTGCCACTCATGGCTTCCTAACTGGGCGCTGATCATCGGTGCCGTAGGGGTAGCGATGTGCGTTGTGGTTGGAGCCGCAACGGTGGCGCTGCTGATGGCTGGGGTTATCTGCGCGGTGACAGGGGCGGTGTTATTTGCCTGCGGCGACGCGTTGTCACGACTGTCAGGGGTGTTGGTAGCGACCAGTTGGGCTTTGTCATCCCCCTGCGGTTGGGCTACTGCCGGCGCGTTGGCAGCAGCGGATTTACTGTCCGCAAGCGTTGCGCCCACCGGGGCGCTTTTCTTCCCGCTGCCGCCAGCAGGCAGCAGGCTGTCCGCGGTATTTTTGCCTGCGGTATTCCCTGCCGCAGAGGTCAGGGCGGACAGCGATGCCGTGTCGGTAGCTGTTTTAGCTAGCGCCGCAGGCTGTGCAGCGGTCACGGGCTGCGGCAGCATCGCAAACAGCGCGCTGAGCGTTTGCAGCTCCGCGTCGCTCAGAGGCTTATCGGTTTTGGCGTCTTTCAGCTCCGCCTCTGGCTTATCACCCGTTTCTGTTTTGCCGAGGGAAGTGAGCAGGGTGGAAAGCGCTTCAGGTTGCTCCGGTGAGTTCAGCAGTTCAGCGAGAGCTGCCTGGCCGTCCTGGGTCTCACCTTTAGCGGCATTGGCCGCGGCAACTTTGCTTAACGCCGCGCCCAGAGGCAGCGATTTGCCGTCCTCCAAAGCGACGTTTGCCGGCAAAGCTTTGCCCAGCAGCGTCAGGAAGTCTTCACCGAAGCCTTTGCCGTCCGCGACTTTTGCATCCCCGGCTGCAGCGGTATCGGCCCCGGTGTTTAACAGAATTTTTGGCAATGTGATCATTCACCTTTCCTCAATGTGGCCCGCTGGGCGTATTCGTCCATCTGCTTCTGATCGAGTCTGTTCTCTGCGAGCAACAGCTCCGCTGCCTTTCTGTCCTGCAGGGTTTGCCATGCCTGCAGGCGCTTTTGTTTTTCCTGCCATGCGCCCAATGCCTGATCAACTTTATTGGACCACTGCATCAGCTGCTGGCGGTGCTGTTCGATGGCTTTTTCCAGCGTGCGTATAAACTGCTGGTAGTTCTGCCAGCGGGTGCTGGCAATCCCCTGGCTCATGTTGTCATTCAGGCTGTTGCTGTACTCAAACTGATAGTTAATCAGCATGTTGAGTTGCTCTTCCGCCTGCTGGCAACCCCGGCGCATCTCCCCTAAACGAATCGCCGCTTTTTCCACTTCCTGGGCGGCGAGTTCACGCAAAGTATCCAGTGCGCTGTTTTGGTTCATGGTCACCTCTCATCAAACCGTGGGGAAAAGCGTCTCCAGTGCGAGGCTGGCTTCTTCCCAGTTTGCGCGTTCAAAAATGCCTTGTTGCAGGAAGGCTTCAAGATGCGGCCACAGTTCAATGGCCTTATCGAGCATCGGATCGCTGCCTTTGGCGTAAGCCCCCACGCTCACCAAATCACGGTTGCGCTGGAAGCTGGATAACAACTGTTTGAAACGACGTACCCGGGCGTAATGCTGCTCGGTAATCAACGATGTCATGGCACGGCTGATAGAAGCTTCGATGTCGATGGCCGGGTAGTGGCCCGCTTCTGCCAGGCGGCGCGACAGCACAATGTGGCCGTCAAGAATGGCTCGCGCGGAGTCGGCGATCGGGTCCTGCTGATCGTCGCCTTCGGTGAGTACGGTATAAAACGCGGTAATCGAGCCGCCGCCGTGTATGCCGTTCCCCGCACGTTCAACCAGCGCCGGGAGCTTGGCAAAGACCGAAGGCGGATAGCCTTTGGTCGCCGGAGGTTCGCCAATGGCGAGGGCGATTTCACGCTGGGCCATGGCGTAACGTGTCAGTGAATCCATGATCAGCAGGACGTGCTGGCCGCGATCGCGGAAGTCTTCGGCGATTCTTGTCGCATAGGCGGCACCCTGCATACGCAGCAGCGGAGAAACGTCCGCCGGGGCGGCAATCACAACGGAACGCGCCCGGCCTTCGGCACCGAGAATGTTCTCGATAAAGTCTTTTACTTCGCGGCCACGCTCGCCAATCAGGCCCACGACGATCACGTCAGCCTGGGTATAACGCGCCATCATGCCGAGCAGGACGCTTTTCCCCACGCCTGAACCGGCAAACAGGCCCATACGCTGCCCGCGACCTACCGTCAGCAGGGCATTAATCGGGCGAACGCCAACGTCAAGAACATGTTCAATCGCGGTACGCTGGAGCGGGTTAAACGGGGCTGCACCCAGCGCGCCCATCAGGTCGGAATCCGGCGAAGGCAGTCCGTCGAGCGGGCGGCCGCTGCCGTCGAGCACGCGGCCGAGCAGGGCGGGGCCGAGCGGCAGTTTTTTACCGCTGTGCAGGCCTTCCGCCGTCGCCGAGCGGGCATAAACCCGGGCGCCAGGCAAAATGCCTTCCACTTCTTCCAGCGGCATCAGAAACAGTTTGTGACCGTTGAAGCCCACGACTTCACATTCGACTTCGCGATCGTGCTGTTCAATGATGCAGGTCGCGCCCAGCGCCAGCTGCAGGCCAGTTGCCTCCAGGACCAGGCCGGTGGCGCGGGTCAGGCGGCCGTAGCGGCGAACGGTCGGCAGTTCGACCATCCGCGCTTCAAAATTGTCGAGCGTGTTCAGCCAGCGGGTCAGGCGCGCGGTCATCAGAGCACTCCTGGCGCGGCCAGACGGCACAGCTCTTGCCAGCGAGTGGCCACGCTGGCGTCAAGGTCGCCTTCATCGGCGGAGACTTTGCAGCCGCCCTGGTGCAGGCTTGGGTCGCCGCGCAAACGCCAGCCGTGCAGGCTTAGCGTGGCACCCAGCATCTCTTCCACCCGCTGTAAGTCATCCGGGTGTACGCGCAGCTGCGGCTTACCGCTGAACAGCGGTTCCTGCATCAGCAGGCCCTGAATCTGTTTGATCAGCGCGTTGTTATCTACGGCAGGCGTCTGGCCAATGACCTGCCGCGCGGCTTCCAGCGCCATTTGCATCAGGCGGGAAGCAATCACGCTGTCCAGCGCATCCAGCGTGTACTGGAATTCGCTCACCAGCTGCTGCATCCGGGCGTGAACCGGTGCCTGCTGCTGACGGGCTTCATTGATGCCTTGCTCAAGGCCTTGCTGGAAGCCCGCTTTACGGCCTTCTTCCACGCCCTGATCGTGCCCGGCGGCAAAGCCCGCGCTGTGTCCCTGTTCTCGGGCCTGAGCCTGCATCATCGCCAGCGTTTGCTGGAGGTCCGGCTCACTTTCCGGCTCTTCCTGCTCGGCCGTCGCTTCCGGCATCACAATCTCTTCGAACACCGGCGTAGGGAAGGCGAGGTTTTCAGGCGTCCAGAGTTTCCATGGCAGCGTATTAGACATAGGTATCCTCGCTGGTGCCGATCACCATCTCGCCGGTCTCCGCCAGGCGACGCACGATAAGCAGGATAGCTTTCTGTTCGTTTTCCACCTGCGACAGACGTACCGGGCCACGGTTGGCGAGGTCGTCGCGCAGGATGTCGGCAGCACGCTGGGACATGTTGCGCAGGAACTTCTCGCGCAGCGCCTGTTCTGCACCTTTGAGGGCGATAAGCAGAGATTCGGACTCCACTTCCTGCAGAAGACGCTGAATGCTGCGGTCGTCCACGGCCACAAGGTTTTCGAACAGGAACATCTCGTCGATGATTTTCTGCGCCAGTTCGCCGTCGAAGTCGCGCACGGCGGTAATAACGGCTTCTTCCTGCTGGGTTTTCATCAGGTTGATAATTTCCGCTGCCGTTCTCACGCCGCCCATTTTGCTGCGCTTGAGGTTCTGGCCGTCGAGCAGGTTGTTCAGCACTTCGGTCAGTTCTGCCAGCGCGGCCGGCTGAACGCCGCCAAAGGTGGCGATACGCAGCATCACGTCGTTGCGCAGGCGTTCGTCGAACAGCGCCAGAATGTCCGCCGCCTGGCCACGCTTGAGGTGAACCAGGATGGTGGCGATGATCTGCGGGTGTTCGTCGCGAATAAGATCGGCGGCGCTCTGCGGCTCCATAAAGTTGAGCGTTTCGATGCCGCTGGTGGTATCGCGGGTTTCGAGAATATCTTCCAGCAGGCTGGAGGCACGCTCTTCGCCCAGCGCTTTGATCAATACGGTACGCAGATAGTCGTTGGCATTGATGCTCAGTGCGGCGAACTGTTCGGCTTCTTGTTCAAACTCGGCCAACACTTCGGTCAGCAGTTTGTTTGAAATTTGATGGGTGTTAGCCATCGCCGCACTTAAATGCTGTACTTCACGCGGGCTGAGGTGCTTGAACACCTCAGCGGCACGGTCTTCGCCAATGGTCATCAGCAGGATGGCGCTCTTTTCTGTTCCGGTAATACTCATATTTCAGTACTCATCCATTGGCGGATCACCAGCGCAACTACGCGAGGATCGTTGTCGGACATATCACGAATACGCTGACTCATGACTTCGGCGCTCAGGCGCTGGTTAGCTTTACGCTGCTGCTGTTGCTCGTCGCGGCTTAGCGTAACGGCCACGGCTTCTTCTTCGGCTTTAGCGCTCTGCTTCGCTTCGTTAGTGGCTTTCAGAATTTCCGCGCGGCGGGTGAGCTGAGGACGAATCGCTTTCCGCCATATCAGCCAGGCGACAATCAGCACAATCAGCCAGCGACCCGCTGAGAGCAGCATGTCGAAGAAGGCCGGAGACTTCCAGAATGGCAGGCTGCTGCCGCTGTCGTCTTCGGTGGCGGTGAACTGAGAGTTGACCACGTTCAGGGTATCGCCGCGGGATTCGGAATAGCCCATCGCTTCACGGGTCAGGTTCTCGATCTGCTTCATCTGGTCGGCGGTGAGCGGTAAAGGTTTCCCGTCGGCAAGCTGGCGGTAGTTCACTACCACGGCCACGGAAAGACGCTGAATATCCCCCACGTTCAGTTTGGTGTGACGGATGGTGCGGTCCACTTCATAGTTGGTGGTTTCGTCACGCGAAGTGTTGCTGCTGCCGTTCTGACCGGTGGTGCTGGCCTGGTTCTGCTGGCCGTTGTTGGCCTGCTGGTTAGCCTGGTTGTTCTGCGGCGGCGTCGAAATCGGTGCCGTGTTCGCTGGCGCCGGCTGGTTGGAAAGCGCGCCCGGCACGCCGCCCGGGAACTGACCGTTAACCTGAGAGGTCTGGTTCAACTGGCGAGAGCGGACCGCGGTCTGGGCCGGATCGCTATTAGGGTGATACTGCTCTTCGGTTTGTTCTTTGTTGGCAAAATCGATCTGCGCGGTGACCTGAGCATGCACGTTGCCGTTGCCGACAATCGGGCCAAGGATAGATTCAATGCGGCGCTGGTAGCGGCTCTCTACGTCAGTCGCGTACTTGAGCTGGGCGTCGTTAAGGTCACGGCCAGCGTTGTTAGACTGCGTCAGCAAATGGCCACCCTGATCGACCAGCGTGACGTTACCCGGCGGTAAACCAGCCACGGCGCTGGAAACCATATGCACCACGGCATTAATTTGCCCTTCATCCAGCGCGCGGCCAGGTTCGAGGCTAAGGGTAACGGAAGCAGAAGGGGACTTTTGTTCACGAACAAACAGGGATGGTTTTGGCATGGCGAGATGCACGCGGGCATTCTTCACCGGGCCAAGCGTTTCAATGGTGCGGGCCAGTTCGCCTTCCAGCGCCCGCTGGTAGTTCACCTGCTCGCTAAACTGACTGATACCAAACTTTTCCTGATCCAGAAGCTCGAAGCCGACGGCACCGCCCTTAGGCAGGCCCTGCTGAGCCAGGCGCAGACGCAGATCGTAGACGTTGTCTGCCGGGACCATGATGGCGCTACCGTTGTCTGAGAAGCGGTAGGGAATATTCATTTGTTGAAGCTGGGTAACAATCGCGCCCCCGTCCTGATCGGCGAGGTTGCTGTACAGCACGCGGTAATCGGGAGATTTTGCCCAAAGCACCAGGGCCACCAGCACGGCAACGGCGGCGGCACCGCCCACTATCAGCGGGATTCTGGGATTAGCACGAAGGCGATTCAACCACTCAAGAGTCTTGTTTTGCGGCGTTTGCGCCTGAGCAGCAGTGGTCATTCCACACCTCGCGGCTTAGCGTTGACAGAATTTTTAGAGTAATGAGTGAACAAGACTGACTCCCGGGTCGACAAACACGACAAAAGTTCCATATGGATGGCAGTGTCATTATTTTCGTTTCAGGAATTTTCGATGGCTGAATTAGCTCTATTTTTTACGTCTATTTAACGCCTTTATCCTATTGACAAGGTGGTAATCTTCCTCGGCTTAATACACATGGGGCGTAAAAATGGCTATTCAGGGTATCGAAGGCGTACTGCAACAACTTCAGGCGACCGCGCTGTCGGCGACCAATCCCGCAGCTTCGGCTGCCTCCGCGCCAACGGTAAGTTTTGCCGGCGAGCTGCAGGCCGCTTTGGGACGGATAAGCGAAACCTCCAACACCGCGCGTGCCCAGGCGGAAAAATTTGCTCTCGGCACGCCAGGCGTGGCGCTGAACGATGTCATGGTGGATTTGCAGAAATCTTCCGTTTCACTGGCGATGGGCATTCAGGTGCGCAACAAGCTGGTTGCAGCTTACCAGGAAGTGATGAACATGCAGGTTTAGTGCATGGGCTGATTGATTTCAGACGGGAGCAAGCCTTGTTTGCTCTTGTCTGGTATTTGACCGTGCGTTGTATTTTTGCCCCGCCTTTGACTCTTTCATTCATCCAGCTTGTGTCTTACCTGCACGTTAAGCGACGCACATCCGCGTTTTCACAACGTTAGTATGTTAAGTAAAATAGCGTTTTAACGCTAATCCCTGCCTGATACCCTTATTTATTTGACGTCAAAAGTAATTTCACTGCACTATCAGGACGATACCTTCAAGACACCGGAAGGGATTTCCGGTCTAAATGGGAGCGTCCTGTCAGCCTATGACCCCGCAACAAAAGCTAGAAGAACATTACGAGACATTAACCCCCGAGCTGCAGCGGGCCGCAGAGTTGAGCCTGCATAACATGAAGGACTTAATTGCGCTTTCGATGCGGGCATTTGCCACACGCATTGGCGTCAAGCCCGCCACGCTGCTGCGCCTGGCTCAGCGTCTGGGCTATGTCGGCTGGGGAGAGTTCAAAGCCGCCGTTATTCAGGAGCTTGGCCTCAATATTGAAACCCATCAGGCAAGGGCCGAAAAGCTGGTCGATAAGGGCAGCACGGCGTCGCTCTATCAGGAAGTGTTTGACGCCCATGCGGCAAATCTATCCCATACCGAGGCTGAAAATCCGCAGGCAATGGAACAGGCGGTTGATGTCCTGGATGCGGCCGAACATGTTTATGTGTGCGGCTTTCGGGCCAGCTATTCGGTGGCCTACACGCTGTTCTATATCTATCGCCTGTTTAATAAGAACGTGTCGCTTATCGACGGCCAGGCGAGCAATTACGAAATTTTCACCCGCGAGCTGACGCCCAAAGATGTGGTGTTGATGATAGGATTTGCCCCTTACTCGCGTGAGTCGCTGGACGTGCTGGGCGCGGCGCGGCAGGCCGGAAGCAAAATTGTTGCGCTGACAGACTCTCCACTCTCCCCACTCGCGAAACACGCCGCCAGCACGCTTTATTTCTCCGCGCACAGCCCGTCGTTCTTTCCTTCCGTAGTGTCGGCCATGGGCATTGCCGAGTGCTTGCTGGCGATGCTGGTGGCTAAACACGGAGACAGCGCGGTACAGAAAATTGCCAGCGCAGAGCGTTTCCTGCTGGATTCCGGGGCGTGGGTGAAGCCGGTTCGTTGAAATAAGGGGCAGCTTTGCCCCTTGCATGATTAACGCTGAATAAGATAGCGAATGGTGGGGCCGTCCTGCTGAATATCCAACACCGTGTAGCCGTGGTTTTTGGCGTCCAGCGGGATGTTATTGATGGACTGCGGGCAGTCGCTGATCACTTCCAGAATCTCGCCTTTTTTCAGCTGCGGCATCGCCTCCAGCGTGGCAACAGCCGGGTAAGGGCAAGGCTCACCTACCATGTCCAGGCGGTAATCCGGGATAATGTTCTGACTCATGCGGTTTCTCCTGTTGTGGTGCCGATAGCCTGGTTTTTACGGCGAAAGAAGCGTTTTTCCCAGCCGACAATCAGCAGATAAGCGACGAGCAGCATCAGGTAAGTCACCAGCAGCCCGCCCAGTGGCCCAAAGGTATTCAGCAGGTTGACTTTATCCCAGCTGGTGGCCAGCGCCGGAGAAATATCATCCCAGAACCAGGCCAGCAGCGTAGAGCCAATCACGTTGCCGAGACCGACCCACCAGTAGTGAACCTGACCTTCGACCGCGCGATACATCCAGCCCGTTTCGCAGCCTCCGGCCAGCACGATACCAAA
Source organism: Cedecea sp. AS113 (assembly GCF_037152415.1). Lineage (NCBI taxonomy): Bacteria > Pseudomonadati > Pseudomonadota > Gammaproteobacteria > Enterobacterales > Enterobacteriaceae > Cedecea > Cedecea sp. AS113. Next base: position 77,248 of record NZ_JBBCMI010000001.1, on the reverse strand, counting down.
GCCAAACAACAGCCCGCCGATGATGGCGTTTGGCCCTGCCCACATGATTTTGGCTTCTACGCCAAGCTGAACATAGCTAAAGATGCCAATGGCGCTGACCGCCATCCCCAGAATAATTGCTTTGGCCATCTGGGTTCGGCCGGTGATCCACATGTCGCGGAAGGCGGAGGTGAAGCAAATCTGTGCGCGTTCGATAAGCAGGCCAAAGCCGACGCCAAACAGCATGGCGAGGCCGAGTTTTGGCTGGTTTATGGCGGTGAAACCCGCCCAGCCGAGCATGCCGATAAACACCAGCATTCCCATACGGAAACGGCGCTTAGCGCGATCCGTCTGCTGGGTGAGCGGGGAGGCAGCGGAGACTTTTTGCAGTTTGACCGGAATGCGGAACATCGGCAGCAGCGTGAAGCGCGCGCCAAACCAGCAGCCGATGGCGGTGGCAAGGGCGAAGAACCAGGCGTGCAGCGAAAACTGTGGGATCCCGGTAAAGAACGCCGCGAGGTTGCAGCCCATTGCCAGTCGTGCGCCGAAGCCAGCAATGATCCCGCCGAGCACGGCCTGAATGATGCGAATGCGGTGCTGGGGCAGGCGAAGTTTAACGTTATTCGCCCACAGTGCGGCGGCGAAACAGCCGCCAAACATGCCGATGATCATCATGCCGTCAATGCGGGTCAGCGGGCTGCCGTCGAGGTGAATTAGCTTGTAGTAGCCCCATTCTTCGGCGTGAACGCCCATCAGCTGCAGGAGCTGGCCGCCCCAGCGGGTGAATTCGCCGGTCACGGCCCAGAAAGTGCCGGTGATGCCGAAGTAATAAGTGGAGAGGATCCCGGCCGCGATCACCGCGGGCATCGGTTTCCAGAAGGTTACCAGGTATTGGTGTTTAAAGGAGTGCCAGGTCATTGTTTTCGCCTCTGAACTCAGAAGAACGTGCCGCTATGGGCAAAAGAAGGCGCCATCATACGCCCATCGTTTGGGCTTAACAGGCTGAAAAGACGAAAAAACAATCTGGATCAATTTTTGTGCCCCAGGCGGAATTGCTGGCAGGCATCGGGCTTTAATGCCAGAATTATTTTTTCTCCGCAGTCAGGATAGACGATGAAGAAGCTTTTAGTATTGGCGGCGCTGGTAGCACTGGGCGGCTGCACCGAGATCAGAGATTATAAGCAGGTCGTTCGTACCGAAGCACCGGCGGGTATGGCGGGCTACTGGCAGTCCAGCGGGCCGCAGAGCGAGCTGGTTAGCCCGGAGGCGATTGCTTCGCTGGTGGTCACGCCCCAGGGCGATACGCTGGATTGCCGCCAGTGGCAGCGGGTGATTGGGGTTCCGGGTAAGCTGACGCATTTGTCTGGCGATCTGCGTAATGTCACCGTCAAGCGTGAGATTTACGACATCGGCCTAAACGGCGACACGCTGGAGTACGCCGGGATGACGTTGAAGCGTGTGGATCGTTTGACGCCGGAATGCGCTGATTTCCTGGCTAAAAATCCTTTAGATAGCCAACTGTCGAAAGGCTAAGGGAGAATGCCTCTCACTCCAGAGAGGTGAGAGGGCTGGTGCTCAACGCTGTGGCTGCGATTTCATTCTCTTACTTTTTTGGGGCTGTCTTGTAGTGACCAATAAGTTCTATGGAGGAACGGCTAAGCTTCCGTTCACTTTAATCCTCATTCCTATGTAGCTTCTGAGCTTGTGAACGTCTCAGGGGAGTCACCGTTACTCCCCTGAGAACCCGGAGTCCCGGCGAAATAAATCGACCGCGTGAGCGGCAAACCTCCGTTTTATCTCCCAGTCCTGGGTCGGCTGAGATGCGTTCCCGACGCTCTCAGCCTCCGGCCGTTCCCGACGCCCGGCCCCTGGCCAGTCGGAGAGAAAACGGAGGCGATTTAAGCCGGACACGTTCACCGTGCAGTAAACGTGTCGGGAAAACAGGTCTACGGGTGAACGGAACAGCTCCCGGATTAAAGAGATCTCCCAAAAGATGTCAAATTCACAGCACATCCTCCAGCACCCAAACGCTAACGCTGCCGCCGTGACAGGTAAAGGTTGCGCTGCCGCCCGCGTCGGTGTGAATCGTTTCCTCGCGATTGCCGAGATAATCACGCCAGTTTTTCTCAGCGAAATCTTCCCCCAAGGTGACGTGCTTTTCGCCGTCATCGCCGTTGGACATGATGACTACGCAGCCTGGGGCTTCTGCCGTGCCGCTGCGGCTAAAGCCAATGCAGTTAGGGTGATCGAACCATAAAGTCTGCACACCGTGGGCAAAGCGCTCCCGGGCGTGAATCAGGTCATCCAGCTGTTCGATGACCGGCATATCAATGTGGTAGTTCTGCCCGTCGCCGCCTTTATCGTCGTAACTTGCACCAAAAAGATCCGGGTAGAACACCGACGGTACGCCGTTTTCGCGCAGCAGAATTAGCGCATAGGCCAGCGGTTTAAACCAGGCTTCTACGGGCGCTTCAAGCGCCTGCAGCGGCTGGGTGTCGTGGTTAGCCACCAGCGTGACGGCGTGGAACGGGTCGGCCTCAACCAGCGTGCCGGTGAAAATCTGGCTCATGTCGTAGTCACGCCCAAGCCGGGATGCCTCATGGAATTTCATTTGTAGAGGGGCATCAAACAGCATCGTTTTGCCCTCTACCTGGGCGATGTATTCCAGCAGTTTGTCCACTTCATGGGACCAGTATTCCGCCACGATAAACAGCGGCGTTTCCGTCACGTCCTGGACGTGCTCAATCCACTCTTTATAAAACCAGGCGGGAATGTGTTTGACGGCATCGAGCCGAAAGCCGTTGCACTGCGTCTGGGCCATCACCCAGCGCGCCCAGTATTTAAGCTCTTCGGTTACCGCATGGTTGCGGAAGTCGATATTGGCGCCCATCAGATAATCGAAATTCCCCAGCTCGTCGTCCACCTGGTCGTTCCAGCCGTCGCCGGTGTAGTCATTGACGATTTTGAAGATGCCGTCTTCATCGGGGTTTTCAATATGATCGACGCCGCTGAAGCATTTGTAGTCCCAGATGAACTGTGAGTATTGTCCGGCACGGGCGGGGAAGGTGTAGCGGGTCCAGGCCTCGCAGTCGATAACCTCGGGCGAGATCTCGTTGCGATTATCGGCATTTACCCGGTTGACGCGGATGTGCTCTTTTTCGTCGGCGCCCATTTTATGGTTCACGACAACGTCCAGCAGCACCGAAACTCCGTTGTCCCGTAGGGCTTTTATGGCCGCCAGCAGCTGTGCTTTATCCCCGTACTTGGTGGCGATGCTACCTTTCTGGTCAAACTCACCGAGGTCAAAGAGATCGTAACTGTCGTAGCCAACCGAATAACCGCCCGCGCTGCCTTTATACGCAGGGGGAAGCCAAACCATGTTGATGCCGATGTCGCTGAGGCTGGCCGCACGGTCGGCCACTTCTGACCAGAGCGTTCCGTCGCCGGGGGTGTACCAGTGAAAAAATTGTAACAGGGTGGGGTTCGTCATCTTGTCCGTGCTCCAGAAGTCATTTAGCTGACCTCTGGAGTATGGAATAAGAATCGAAATACGGCAGGTTTACTGGTTCAGATCGCTCGGTGTTAACACGTTGCCGGAGAGAAAACCGTAGGTGTTGTTCAGTGATTTCTGACGGCCGCTCTGGTCAATCAGGTCGCGAAGCTCACTCAGACGGCTGTTAAGCAGCCCTTTAATCTCATTTTCATTGGCGAGAATCAGATCAAGCAGCGCCTTAGCTTCTTCCTGACTTCTTTGGCTTGACTGCGCAATTGGGTTGCTGGCAATCGACTCTACCAGTTGAACATATTTAACCTCATGATCAATCAGCTCATCCCACCTTCCGCTATGGGCAAGGTCAAGCATGGTTTGACTGAGGGCGAGCAGGGCACGCCATCCATTGAGGGATGAGATGAAATCATTCATCAGATAGCATCCTGAAATGTAGGGGAAGTAGGGCCGATTTGCTTCCATGCATCCGCGATGTTTGCAAGTAATCTTTCGACTTCGGCGATGGCCTCTACGTCATTACGCAAATTAGCGTGTAGGAGACGCCTGACCATGTAATCGTAAAGATTCGCGAGGTTAGCGGGCAAATCTCCTCCGACATCCATATTCAGGCCGGCTTTCAGGCCATTATCAATAATGTTAATGGCTTTTGAGAGCGCCTCGCCTTTTTGCGGTATTTGTTCCTGTTCAAGAAACAAGCGAGCACGAACCAGGGCACTGAGTGCCCCATCGAACAACATCACCACGAGCTGGTGTGGACTGGCACTCATAACGGCGCTTTCCAGACCGACCTGTTGATAGGCTTGTACACCAGAACTCTTGTACATACAAAATCCTTAGCTTTTGTTGAATTGCTGCGCCAGATAGTTCCCCATGTTTGTCATCGAGTTAACAAGACTTGCCAGAGAAGTAAACTGTGCCTTGTAACGCGCCATGGTTTCGTCGATGCTGTCACTCATCGCCTGTTTACGATCGGCCACGGTTTTCAATGTTGAGGTCAGGCCATCCTGCGCATTTTTAATCACGCCAGCGTTAATGGAGCTGGTGCTCAGCATATTGTTCAGTTTGGTATCCAGCTGTGTCGCAAACCCTGTCGTTTTCCCGTCGCCTACAAAGTAGTTAATAACGCCCTGCGGGTTGTCGGATAACGCTTTGGTTAATTGGGTATCATTGACTTTTAGCTGGCTGGAGCCATCCGGGGCCAGTACGGGATCCTGGGTAATGCCCAACTGCGCCATAATGCTGTAATCGCCGCCCTGTACCTGGGTCAGCATGCTACGGATATCAGCCTGGATACCGCGTACGGTACTGTCCCCGACGAGTGCGCCGTTGTTTGGATCCTGGGCGGAACCTGGGTCAACTTTTACATATTTGGTCACGGTAGCAATCGTTGACTGAAGGGTGTTATAGGCTTTAACCCAGTCATTAATCACTTTCTTGCTGGCATCGCTGGTACGCGCCACGCTCAGCGTTTCATCGGCCGTGCTCTTCGCCTTAAGGTTCAACGTTACGCCCGGCATGGCATCAGAGATGGTGTTGCTCTGACGCTCAATCATGACGCCGTTCACTTTCACCTGAGCATTTTGCGAAGCCGTTTGCTCTGTTAAAGCCCCGGTCTTGCTCGTTGAGTTGTACCCAATCACGCCCTGGAGCTGGTCATCACCGGTGACGGTGATGGTCATATCTGACTGCGTGCCGGTGCTCTTGGAAGCAATCATCAGGCGATAGTCGCCGTCGTTAGCTTTAACCACGGATGCCGAGACGTTTCCGCCCGCGGCGTTAATCGCTTTTGCAATACCGTTTAATGAGGTATCGCCGTCGGCAAGCGTCACGCTCAGTGGCTTAGTGGTGCCAGGCTGAGTAATCGTTATCGTACGTGTACCGCCGGTGGTCGCACCCTGCTGCGCAGTGTTGCTGCTGATGCTGCCGGTTGAGAGCACCTGAGCCTTCGCCATCTGCTGTACGTTAATTGTATAGTCAGCAAGGATAGCGTCACTGGTCGTGGTCGCGCTAAAAGCGGTATTGGTACTGGTGACGGAGGTAGACACCAGAGAACCCTTCGCTGTTAACGCAGCGGTAGCCGTTTCCAGTCCGGAAATCGCGGTTTTCAACTGACCAAAGGCGCTAAACTGGGCTTGATAAGTCTTTGTTTGTGTATCAAAGATGGTTAATTTTGTTTGTTCAGCCGTGTAAAGCTTATCGTAAGTATCCTGGAGGTTCAGGCTGGTACCTGCCCCGAGGCTTGAAATCGATGCCATTGATGTCTTCCTTTAAGTCGCTGGTAGTTTCATTCACTTATCGGCTGACTCAATGAAAAGTTTACAGCCGGGGAAAAAAAATAATCAGCCGAATAGCAGGCAGTGGATCGGCCTTATATGACGATTGTCGGAAAAGACGGTGACATTAATAGCGTGGTCGATGGCGTAAAGGGAGGCAAAGATATATTTTCTCGAATGCGCTAAGCCGCGTTTAAAAGTGCAGGAAAGGTTAAGTTTAGCGCGGGTTGTAAATTTAATTTCTTTATAATTCAGTCATTTGATTTTTTTTTATCATTAATTCTAAAGTTGGCACAGAGGGCGTCGATAACCTTGTTGACGGTGAGAGACGCCGTGAGTGTTAGGCACCGAACCTAAACCCAATTTTTAAGGAATTAATACTATGTCCGTAATCAATACTAACCTGCTGTCCCTGACTACTCAGAACAACCTGAGCAAAGCTCAGTCTTCCCTGGGTACCGCTATCGAGCGTCTGTCTTCCGGTATGCGTATCAACAGCGCGAAAGACGATGCTGCTGGTCAGGCGATTGCCAACCGTATGACTTCCCAGGTTAAGGGTATGACTCAGGCGGCTCGTAACGCTAACGACGGTATCTCTCTGGTTCAGACCGCTGAAGGTAACCTGAACGAGATCAACACCAACTTACAGCGTATCCGTGAACTGTCCCTGCAGGCCGCGAACGACACCAACGGCACCACTGACCTGGCATCCGTACAGACTGAAATCACCCAGCGTCTGTCTGAAATCGACCGCATCGCAGGCGGCGCTTCTTTCAACGGCAAAAACCTGCTGAACGGTTCCGTAACTACTGGCTTGAACATTCAGGTTGGCGCTAACACCACCTCTAACGATACCATCGTTATCGGCAGCGACTCTCTGATCAACGCATCTTCCGGTAGCCTGAGCAGTGGTCTGAGCACCGCTATTACTGACCACTCTACCGCACAGGCTGTTGTTTCTGCTGCTGATGCTGCTATCGCGAAAATCGATACTGCACGTTCTAACATGGGTGCGATTCAGAACCGTTTCGAATCTACCATCAACAACCTGAACAACTCCATCACCAACCTGTCTGCTGCTCAGTCCCGTATCCAGGACGCTGACTACGCGACCGAAGTATCCAACATGAGCCGCGCGCAGATCCTGCAGCAGGCTGGTACTTCTGTACTGTCTCAGGCGAACCAGGTTCCACAGGCAATGCTGTCCCTGCTGCGTTAATTTCGCAGACCGCTACAAGAAAGGTTGCTGGAAACAGCAGCCTTTTTTTGTTTTTGCCAAAAGGAGAGGCGCAGGGCGTTTTTAATATGAAGGTTAAGCCGTTAATTTCGGTTTTGTTCAGCGCATTATGCTTACTGGGCGGGTGCTAGCATCAGACAATCACCCGTCTGGCAAAATATTGCAACCTAAAGGACAGTTATGAATAGTTTCTCCCGCACTCGGGCAATGCATCAATATTACCGCGATCTGTTTACCCGGGCGATTCACCTGCCGGAAGCCGATGCTTTACCTGCGTGGCTGGTGACCGAAGTCCTTAATTTTGCCAATCCTGATTTTGCTGCCCTCGACGATAAATTAAACCAGGCACAGACGGGGTTGAATCTCGAGCAAGACAGAGCGTTAAAGCTGATGATGAGGGCGATTATTCTGTCAAATGTGGCGCTCTGCGGCCCATCTGGAGAAAAGTCGCAGGCGGTTGACGCGGAGAATGTTGAGAAAATCACGCAATGTATCGTTGAAGCGCTTAAGCTTGACGGGAATAAAAATTATCTGGTTGCCGCCGTTCAGATCCTGTTCCGCATTAATGAAATAAACTCCGCCGTTTTCCTTATTTCCAATAATCTTTCCGAGCTCAGTGAGTCACCCGTTGCGCTAAAAATTCTCTTGCTCATCTGCCTGATGGAAGAAGATTTTAATCAGGCCTATGTCATTATTCAGCAGCTCACTGAGAACATGGCGCTTATCGGGGAAGATCCTATGGCGCTGCTGATGGTTGTCACGGCTATCTACAAGCTGGGAGGCCGCCCGGATTCCTTTATCGATTTTAGCCCGTTAGACGTGCCTGACTGGCAGCCTGACGCTGGCCGTTATAGCTGGTTAATTGAGCCGGTAAATAACAATAAAACTACCGTGCTGGTCGCTTGCGATGGCGCCGGCTTTACCGCTCATGGCCTGCCGCTGCTGCTTTCTCTGTTCGACACCAATCGCGACGAGCTTAACGTTCATTTCCATATTTACAACTGTGATGCTGTCCTGGCTCAGCAGATTGCAGGGCTTCGCAACGCGATGCCTGAGCTGGCTATTTCGTTAAGCAGCGAGGCAGTGACTCCAGGAACGGCAGCGAATGTGCAATATGCCAGTCGCCGGCTGGTCTTTTTATCTCATGCGCTGGAAAAAATGACCACGCCTGTCCTGCTGCTCGAGGCGAACAGCCTCGTCAGGAAGTCGTGGGCCGGGATGGAAGGGCAGTTAGATGTGAAAGATTTACTGCTGACCTGGGATGAAACCGCGCCGTTCTGGGCGTCGATTCTGGCGGCGTGTCTCTATTGTGAAGGGGGCGAGCTGTCGACGAAATATCTGGCCGCCGTGGCCCGGTTTATCGATCGCAATTTACAGCGCAACAATGCTGAACGGTTTCTCAATCAAGTGGCACTGGCCGCTGTCGAAAATGAGCTTAGTGCACTGGATAAAATGGCAATAGGCCGGGCTCAGCCGCATACGCTGGTGGATGCGGCACACGGCGAGGACGCGTTTAGTTGGATACTGGCTCACTCCGGGGTTGAGAGTGAGGATTACCGTCGATACAAAGCGTCGCTGTTGGAAAAGTACAGCGCGTTAATCGGTTGAGTCTGCATTTATTTCTTCAAAATAATGGATAAGCATAACGTGAGTCAGTATTACCCGGATCATCGTATTTCGCCCGTTGCTATTCAGTCTTCGGCCTGCGTCTACCATCTTTCTACGGTGGAGCCTGCGCACGCTCGCGTGCTGGAAATAGGGTGCGGCGAGGGAGGATGCATTACGGCCCACGCGCTGGCGTACCCGGAAAGCCAGGTGATGGGGATTGATATTGATGAAAGCTTGATTGCCGCAGGGCAGCGCCATACTCAGGCATTAGGGATCAGCAATATTGAGCTGTTCTCCGCCGGACTTGGGGATATTCTCGCCACCGAAGGCGGGCAGTTTGACTACATCGTGATTCGCGGTGTTTTCTCTTTACTCGGCCGCCAGGAGCGAGAGGCACTCTTGCTCTGGTGCCGCCAAAATCTTTCTGGCTCCGGCGTGGTCTGCCTGCACTGGTATCCCTCCACCGGCGAACCTGAGACCACGGCCATTCGCGAGGCGCTTAGCTACCATGCAGCCCGGGGCGCGAATGCCGATCCTGAGTCTCAGGTTAATGCTGCGCGAGGCATGCTGAGCTATCTGGCGATGACGCTACCGGAAGGGACACTTAAAGCCCAGGTTGAAGAGGCTGAGAAAGAGAGCGATCTTGCCCTGACCCTGCGTTATCTCTCTCCGACCACGGCAGCCTTGTCTTTTACTGAGTTTTGCCATCAGGTCAGCGACCTGGGATTGCACTACGCTGGCGATGCCGTGCCTCAGTATGAGCTGCCGCGCGCTTATGGTGAAAAGGTCGCAACGCTACACGCCCTCGTCGCCGGGCAGCAGCGCATTGCCGCCCAACAATATCTTGATTTTGCGGTATCGCGTACCGAACGCTTTAGTCTGCTCAGTGCGACCAGAGCCGAAGAACACTTTCCGGCATTGCCTGACAGTTCGCGCCTCGAATCACTTCATTGGGCGGGAAACTTTAGCCGCAAAATGAATGAGAATGGGGCGATATACAACGGCCATATTGGCGGGGATGGGCAGCAATCCAGTAGTGAGAATCCGATCACTTTACGCATTCTGGATCTGCTTGGGGCTGCCTGGCCATTCAGCCTGAGCGTTGAACAGTTGGTCATTAACTGCCGCAAGCCGGAAGACAATACCGACGTGCGCGAGGCAGTGCTGAAAGTGCTGGAAGATCTGTATCTCACTCAGCCGGCGGGACTCTACTGGCGCTGTACTCCAGGCGCGTATGATCGGGCTGAAAATGACACGCTACAGCCCATTTTATCGCTGAAAAACGGCTTGCCAGAAGGGAATGCTTCGCAAGTTTATAGAAACCTCTGGGGCGATGAATTTTCTGTCACGCCGGAAGAATGGCGCTATTTGCAACACGGTTTAGCCGGTGTGGATGCCGAGGCGTGGCAGTGTTTTATGTCGCTACGTAAAAAAGGCGCGTTGACGGGGTCTCCGACTGCCTGGAAAAAGCACTACCAGCTTTTTTTACGTACGGGGAAAACACAATTTTTGCTGCCGCTGTTAAACAATTTGCTGCTGCTGAGTGTTTCCATATCGCGAGGTGGCTTGCTTAGCAAAGATGTTAATGACTTACCCCAGCGTGAATCAGAACACGCGGAAGACACTTACGACCGGATTAACCGTTTAATTCGTGAGAAAAAGATCCAGGATGCGAAAACCTGTGCTGAGAAGCTGCTGAAAGAGAACCCGGAGGATATTGCCGCGCTGCGCTGTTATTCGCGAACGCTTGTGCTGTCCAATCGCTGGGATGAAGCAAAAGAAGTGCTTTGTCGGCTGATGGGACACTATTTCTCCAGTCTGGATATTTATTACGATCTGGCGACAGGGCTACAGAAAACAAACCAACATTATTACGCGATTCTTCTTCTGCAGGGGTTGTTAAGGCTGGAAGATAAAAACGTCAATTTCTGGCATAGCCTTGCGTACTCATATTATCAGCTGGGTGAAATGTCCCTGGCGGAAAAATGCTCTCGTGTTTCGTTGCGCTGCGACGAGGTGAAAGCGATTCACTATGCCACGATGGGGGTGATTCTCAGCGATAGCCAAAAACTTGACGAGGCCGCCTGGTTTCTTAACAAAGCGATAGCGCTGGAACCGAGTAATTTTGATTACTTTACCGCACTGCTGTTTGCAATGACCCACGACCATAAGGTCACGGCAGAGCAGCTTTACCAGAAACATCTGCAATACGGTGAGACCGTAGGAGCATGGGCCGCAGCCTGTCATCTGCAACTGCCTTATCGGGGTATAAAGAATCCTGATAAAAAACTGCGCGTGGGCTTTGTTTCCGGAGATTTACGCAAGCATCCCGTGAGCCACTTCCTGGCGCCGTTCTGGGATGGGCTGGACAGAAATCATTTCGAGCTGGTGGGGTACAGCACCTCTTATGTTCATGATGAGGTCACTGAACATTTTGCAGCCGGTTCCGTGCTATGGCGACAGGTGGACAAGCTAAGCAACCAGCAGCTTGCCGAACAGGTTTATCATGACGGGATTGATATTCTGTTTGATCTCTCGGGCCACACCTCTGACAACCGTCTGCCGGCGTTTGCGCTTCGCCCCGCACCGGTGCAAATCTCCTGGATTGGCTACCCTGGCACAACCGGTTTGAAAACGATGGATTACCGCATTGTGACCGCGACGCTCGCTGAGCCAGCCGGTCTTGAACAGCAGCTGACCGAAAGCATCATGTTTATTGAGATGCGTAAGTTCTTCGAGCCCGATCCGCAAAGCCCTGATATCGAAACTCTCCCGGCGCTTAAAAACGGTTACCTCACTTTCGGCAGCTTTAATCGCCCTAAAAAGATCAACGATGAAGTCCTCAGAGTGTGGGCCTCAATTCTGGCACAGTCTCCGGACGCCAAATTTGTTATCGGTTTTATGAACGATGAAAAAATGGTGGCCGAGATGACGAGGAAACTCGAGCTGCTGGGTATTGCACCGTCGCGCCTGATATTCAAGAAAAGAGCGCCGCTGCTTGATTATCTGGCTTACCACAATGAAATCGACATTTTACTGGATGCATTTCCCTACTCTGGCGGTACCACCAGTAACCACGCCTGCTGGATGGGCGTGCCAACGCTGACGCTGTGCGGTGCCACGATGGCTGCCCGACAGGGCGTCGATATTATGCGTATTCATGGACTGGAAAACTTTATTGCCTACAGCGAAGAGGATTACATCCAGAAGGCGCTGAGCTGGGGCGACCGACTCCCTGAACTGAATGAAATACGCATGACAATGCGTGAAAGAATGCCGGCGGAAACCGCGGATGGCTTTAACGTCGCCGGTACATTTGGGCGCGCATTGCGGGAAGCATGGCGAATTTACTGTGCCGGTGAAGCGCACCGTACGTTCACAGTATTGGAATAAGGCGCGGGCCGCGCCAACTGGTTTCACACCGAGGTGTACTATGAAAAATATTTTTGTTACCAGCCCTCTGCTTCCGCCCCTGGAGGAATTTGTTCCTTATCTCGAGCAAATCTGGGGGAACAAGCACCTGACCAACAACGGGCCATTTCATCAGCAGCTTGAGCAGGCGCTGGCCGATTATCTGGGCGTAAAATATCTTTCGCTGTTTTCTAACGGTACGCTGGCGTTGCTGACCGCTTTCCAGACGCTGCGGCTGAGCGGCGAAGTGATAACCACGCCTTACTCATTTGTGGCGACATCGCACAGTCTCTTATGGAATGGCCTGACGCCGGTCTTTGCTGATATTGATCCGCAGACGTTCAATATTAACGCCGACGCGATTGAGGCGCTTATCACCCCACAAACTACGGCCATTATGCCGGTGCACTGTTATGGTATTCCCTGCGACGTGGATAAAATTCAACGTATCGCCGACACCTATGGCCTCAAAGTTATTTACGACGCGGCCCACGCCTTTGGTGTGAAGCAGAACGGCAGCAGCATCCTGAACTGCGGTGATTTGTCTATCCTGAGTTTCCACGCCACCAAAGTGTTTAATACCATCGAAGGCGGGGCGATTATCTGCCCGGATGCCAGAACCAAAAAACGCATTGATTACCTGAAAAACTTCGGTTTTGCCGACGAAACCACGGTAATTGCGCCGGGCATTAACGCGAAAATGAATGAAGTGCAGGCGGCGTTTGGCCTGCTGCAGCTCCAGCATATTGACGGCGCCTTAAGCGCCCGGGCCGACATTTATCAGCGCTACTGTGAAGGTCTGGCCGATATTCCTGGCCTTGAGTTTTATACCCAGAGAAGCGATTACGAGTGGAACCACGCTTACTATCCCGTGCTGATAGATGAACGGTTCCCGGTGAGCCGCGACGCACTTTATGACGCGTTAAAAGAAGAGGGGATTTATACCCGGCGCTATTTCTATCCGCTCATCAGCTCCTTCGCCATGTACCGGCATTTACCGTCCTCCGCCGCGGAGCATCTGCCGGTAGCCAACGACCTGGCTAACAAGGTGCTGTGTTTGCCGATATTCCCGGATCTCGAGGGAGAAGAGCAACAGCGTATTATTACGGCAGTCAGGCGGATTGCTCAGGGGCAAAGCGTTGCCGCCTGACTGGGTTATTGGCGGGAATAAAAAAGGGCTTTGTCTTGCGACAAGGCCCTTTTTTCTGCTTCGACGGTGTCGTTATAGCTCGGCGATACACATCAAGCGCTCGCTGCGCTCAAGGTAGCGCTGGCCGGACAATTTGAACATGCCGTTAATCAATAGTGGATTATGCAGGCCGTGGCGTATTAGCCAGTCTTCGTGCGTTTTTTTGCCTTTGCCGACCGGGATAATGGTAACTTTGCGGGCGACTTTGCCGAGGATTTCCTGCATCTGTTCGACGGTAAAGAAGCGGATGTTAAACAGCGAGTCGGTCCCTTTTTTCACGTTAAAGTAATCAGCAAATGACTGATTATGGGCGTTATGTACCGTGACGATCATTCTGCCGCGAGTGATACGAGCCTGCTCAAGCGCCATTTTTTGGATATCCTCATCCGCAAATAGCCCCCAAAACCCATTGTGGTAACTGATGTCAAAATGCTTGTCCGGGTACTGCAGCTCGAAGGCATTCATCACGGAAAAACGATCCTGCAGGGAAGGATAAAGCTTTTTCGCAAGACTCACGGATTCCGGCGAAAAGTCTATTCCGTGGCCCTCTGCGCCACGCTTCGTCAACTGGACGATATCGCGAAAGCTACCGGCAGCAATCTCCAGAACCCGCTTTTCACGGCTTTTTCTGACCGCATCAATATAGTAGGCGTGGCGAAGATCGTTTTGGTAATGGTCGAAAATACCCTGCCATTTATGGTCCCAGTCCTCGGCCGTGGTGAGCTTTTCAGGCTCTGTTATTTGGCTCATATCTCTATCCTGTGAATGATTTCTCAGCGACGTAGTGGCGCGTAAAGACGGCGTTTTGTACGGCAACTGCGGGTTGAATAGGCTGGCGGGTGAAACAGTGAAGATGATTGGTAATCATGTCGTAGCCTGCCATGACCGAAAATTCGACCCCGGCTGAGAAGCGGGGGTTGATGTCCATCAGGTAATCCCCGGTGGAATGGCGCATAAATTCAATATTGATGCAGCCGTTCAGGTCGAGCAGGCGGGCAACTTCTGCCGCTTTGGCGAGCAGTGCCTCATCCTGGACAATCTCAACGGTTAATCCGGCACCGTTCACGGTGCGCAACAGCTCTTTGCGTGCAACGGCCGCCCATTCGCCGGTCTCGCGCTGCCGGACAATATCAATGACGTGAACATCTCCCGGCAGATACGGCTGGACAATCCAGTCGTTGCCGTTCAGCCGCTGACGTAGCTCAATCAGTTCGGCCTGGGTCTCTACGCGGCGAAGCCCCTCGCTGCTGCGGCCATTCCTCTGTTTAAGGATAACCGGGAAACCAAAGGAAAGCGTTTGGGACTCAGAGAGGGCGACAGTAGGCAGCGAGAGAAACGCCTCGTTATGGGAAAATCGTTGGCTCCAGGTTAGCTTATCCCTGGCAACCGCGATAGATTCTGCTGCCATTAGCGCCAGCATGGCGGACGAACACAGTTCACCCCGGGCATCAGAAAGCGTGTCAACTTCAACATCGGTTAGTGGGATGATGGCGTCAATGCGATGCTGGTCGCAAATCGCATTGATACTTTCGATAAAGGCCTGGCTATTCGTTGCACGCGGAACCTGAACAAAATTGTCGACCAGACGAGAGGCATACACCCATTGCTCGGGGTAGATATCACACCCGATGACGGTGTGGGATGCGCGTTTCAGCGCACTTATCACGGCTGGCGCAGACATTGACCCTATAGCCGTAATTAAAATGTTCATGTAAATGACCTGTCTTGTAATCTGCTTCGCCTGACGGCAGGAGGAAGTTTGCCGCAGAGAAACGACGCGTATATTTATCACTGTATGATAATCCCGCCAGAGATCAGGCCTGGAATAACAGATGATTTTATCCTTTTTTTGCAGGATAGATTCTCCGGCTTAATTTCTCCGGTTTCGCTATAGTATGTGACGTTAATATTTAACAACCAATTGATACTTTTAAGTAAGCCAGAACATGTTTTGCCTTACATTATGGTTAAAATTCCAGGGGGTTATTTCTTCATAACCTCCAAATAACCCCCCATTTCACCCACTATTCATCCGATTAAAACCCCTGCAGAAACGGATAATCATGCCGATAACTCAACTAACGCAGGGCTGTTTATCGTGAATTCACTGTATACCGCTGAAGGTGTAATGGATAAACACTCGCTGTGGCAGCGTTATGTACCGCTTGTGCGTCACGAAGCATTGCGCCTGCAGGTACGTCTGCCGGCGAGTGTGGAGCTCGACGATCTGCTACAGGCAGGCGGCATCGGGTTGTTGAACGCAGTCGAACGTTACGATGCCCTGCAGGGAACGGCATTTACTACCTACGCGGTGCAGCGCATCCGTGGGGCGATGCTTGATGAGTTGCGCAGCCGTGATTGGGTGCCGCGAAGCGTCAGGCGTAACGCTCGCGGTGTGGCACAGGCGATTGGTCAACTGGAGCAAGAGCTGGGGCGTAACGCTACCGAGACGGAAGTCGCGGAGCGGCTGGACATCCCGCTCGAAGAGTATCGCCAGATGTTGCTCGACACCAATAACAGCCAGCTCTTCTCTTATGACGAGTGGCGGGAAGAGCATGGCGATAGCATTGAACTGGTCACCGAGGAACACCAGCAGGCAAACCCGCTACAGCAATTACTGGACAGCAATCTTCGCCAGCGCGTAATGGAAGCCATTGAGGCTTTACCGGAACGCGAACAACTGGTGCTGACGCTTTATTACCAGGAAGAGCTGAATCTGAAAGAGATTGGTGCGGTGCTTGATGTGGGTGAGTCACGGGTTAGCCAGTTGCATAGCCAGGCGATCAAGCGTTTGCGCACCAAACTGGGTAAGTTGTAGGGAGTGCCGCACAATTATCTGACGACCTGGGAATTATCATGACGGTGCAGCAGTCAAAAAGACGGCCATTAAGCCGCTATCTCAAAGATTTCAAACACACCCAGACACATTGTGCACATTGCAGTAAGCTGCTCGACCGCATCACGCTCACGCGCAGCGGGGTGATTATCAATAAAGCCACCATTGCTCAACTTGATACGCTTATTGATGAGGCCACCTGGCTTATCGAGCAGAAAGAGTGGATGGCGCTATGTCGTTTTTGCGGTGATTTGCACTGCAAAGAACAAAACAACTACTTCGATATTATTGGCTTCAAACAGTATCTGTTTGAGCAAACCGAAATGAGCCACGGCACGATCCGTGAGTACGTGGTTCGTCTGCGCCGCCTGGGTAATCATCTGAGTGAGCATAAAGTCCCGCTTCCCGGCTCGCTGCAAGGCCTGCTGGACGAGACGCTGGACGCCTGGCTGCCCCGCACCAGCACCAATAATTACCGCATTGCGTTACGCAAATATTGGCAATTCCAGGTGCAGGGGCATGCGATCCCGAGTCAGGAAATTAGCACAACCTCCGATATATACTAAATTTGCATAAGTTGTAGCGGACTGGTTTTGATATATCCCGAAGCCGCCCGCTACACTACAAAAAACGTAAATAATCGGGGTAAATATGAAATTAAAAATGATCGGGCGTCAGGCGCTGATGGGCGTCCTGGCCGTTGCTCTGGTGGCCGGCGCAAGCGTGAAAACCTTCGCGGCAGAAAATCTTCTGAATAAAGTCAAAGAGCGCGGCACGCTGCTGGTGGGGCTGGAAGGCACTTATCCGCCGTTCAGCTTCCAGGGCGATGACGGCAAGCTGACCGGCTTTGAAGTCGAATTTGCCGAGCAACTGGCTCAGCACCTGGGGGTTAAAGCCGCGCTGAAGCCGACCAAATGGGACGGCATGCTGGCGTCTTTAGATTCTAAACGCATTGATGTGGTGATTAATCAGGTCACCATTTCCGACGAACGTAAGAAAAAATACGACTTCTCTACCCCTTACACCATCTCCGGTATTCAGGCACTGGTGAAGAAGGGCAACGAAGGTGGGATTAAAACCGCCGCCGACCTGAAGGGCAAAAAAGTGGGCGTTGGCCTTGGGACTAACTACGAGCAGTGGCTGCGTGAAAACGTACCGGGCGTAGACATCCGTACCTATGATGATGACCCGACCAAATATCAGGATCTGCGCGTGGGCCGTATTGACGCGATTCTGGTCGACCGCCTCGCCGCGCTGGATCTGGTTAAGAAAACCAACAATACGCTGGCGGTAGCGGGCGATGCGTTCTCCCGTCAGGAAGCGGGCGTTGCCGTGCGTAAAGGCAATGAAGATCTGCTGAAAGCCATCGATGCGGCTATCGCTGAAATGCAGAAAGACGGATCTCTGGCTAAGCTGTCCGATAAATGGTTCGGGGCGGACGTCACTAAGTAGCGCGGTATCACAGTGAAAAGGTGCTGATTTCAGCACCTTTTTTTATTTACTCCAGAGAAGGAAACCGTCTCTCTGGTGCATAATAAAACTGGATATCGATATCGGCTCAGGAGGCCCTATGTCACTGCATCACCTAACGCGTTTTCCTCGTCTGGAATTTATTGGCGCACCGACGCCGCTGGAATATTTGCCGCGCTTTTCGGACTATCTTGGCCGTGAAATTTATATTAAACGTGATGACGTGACGCCGATGGCGATGGGCGGCAACAAGCTGCGCAAGCTTGAGTTTTTGGCGGCGGATGCGCTGCGGGAAGGGGCCGATACGCTGGTCACTGCAGGCGCTATCCAGTCTAACCACGTTCGCCAGACGGCGGCGGTGGCGGCAAAGCTTGGGCTACATTGCGTGGCGCTGCTTGAAAACCCTATCGGGACAAAAGCCGAAAACTACCTGACCAACGGCAACCGTCTGCTGGTCGATCTTTTCAATGTCGAAGTTGAAATGTGCGAGGCGCTGAACGCCCCGGATAAGCAGCTGGAAGCGGTGGCTACGCGTCTGGAAGCGCAGGGATTCCGGCCTTATGTTATTCCGGTCGGCGGCTCTAATGCGTTAGGTGCGCTAGGGTATGTTGAAAGCGCGCTGGAAATTGCTCAGCAGTGTGAGAACGCCGTGAACCTGTCATCCGTGGTGGTTGCCTCCGGCAGCGCGGGGACGCATGCTGGTCTGGCGGTCGGCCTTGAGCAGTTGATGCCGGACGTGGAGCTGATTGGCGTCACTGTGTCCAGAACCGTGGCGCAGCAAAAACCCAAAGTTGTCGCCCTGCAGCAGGCCGTGGCGAAGTCGCTTGAGGTTAGCGCGACCAGCGAAATTATTCTGTGGGATGACTATTTCGCGCCAGGCTACGGCACGCCGAATGAAGAGGGGATGGAAGCGGTGAAGCTGCTGGCCAGACTTGAAGGCATCCTGCTTGACCCGGTCTACACTGGCAAAGCGATGGCCGGGCTTATTGACGGCGTGGCGCAAAAAAGATTTAAGGATCAGGGGCCCATTGCCTTTATTCATACCGGCGGAGCGCCGGCGCTGTTTGCCTACCATCCGCATCTGTAAGACGCGGTCTGGTCTTAATCATCAGGAATCACCATGCAAGAAAGTTTGCAACTGGTGCTGGACTCAGCACCGTATCTGCTAAAAGGGGCGGTTTTCACGCTCCAGCTGAGTATCGGCGGGATGTTTTTTGGCCTGATCCTCGGGTTTATGCTGGCGCTGATGCGCCTGTCGGCGTTTTGGCCTTTTTCGCTGCTGTCGCGTTTTTATGTTTCCATTTTCCGCGGGACGCCGCTTATCGCTCAGCTGTTTATGATTTATTACGGGCTGCCGCAGTTTGGCATTGAGCTGGATCCTATCCCGTCGGCGATGATTGGCCTGTCGTTAAACACGGCGGCTTACGCCTCTGAAACCCTTCGGGCGGCCATTGCCTCTATTGATAAAGGCCAGTGGGAAGCGGCGGCCAGTATCGGGATGACTCGCTGGCAAACGCTGCGCCGCGCGATTCTGCCGCAGTCGGCCCGCGTGGCGCTGCCGCCGCTGGGGAACAGCTTTATCAGCCTGGTGAAGGACACCTCGCTGGCGGCCACCATTCAGGTGCCGGAGCTGTTCCGTCAGGCGCAGCTGATCACCTCCCGCACGCTGGAAGTGTTCACCATGTATCTCGCCGCATCCCTGGTCTACTGGGTAATGGCGACGGTGCTCTCCACGCTGCAAAACTATTTTGAAAACCAGCTTAATCGCCAGGACAGGGAGCCGAAATGAGCGCCATTGACGTTAAAAAACTGGTGAAAAAATTCCACGGGCAGACGGTGCTGCACGGCATAGATCTGGACGTTAAACCTGGCGAAGTGGTGGCGATCATTGGCCCAAGTGGCTCAGGAAAAACCACGCTATTGCGCAGTATTAACCTGCTGGAAGAGCCGGACAGCGGCACGATTCAGGTGGGGAATATCACGATTGATGCCGGACAGTCTCTGGCAAAGCAGAAAGAGAAAATTCGTGCGCTGCGCCAGCAGGTGGGGTTTGTGTTCCAGAGTTTCAATCTTTTCCCACACCGCACGGTGCTGGAAAATATTATTGAAGGCCCGGTCATCGTTAAGGGCGAGCCGAAAGCAGAAGCCATTGTCCGGGCGCGCGAGCTGCTGGAGAAGGTGGGCTTAAGCGGGAAAGAGAACAGCTACCCACGTCGCCTGTCAGGCGGGCAGCAGCAGCGGGTGGCGATTGCCCGTGCGTTGGCCATGCGGCCAGAAGTTATTTTGTTTGATGAACCGACTTCGGCGCTCGATCCTGAGCTGGTGGGAGAAGTGCTGAATACTATTCGCCAACTGGCGAATGAGAAACGCACCATGGTCATTGTGACCCATGAAATGAGCTTCGCCCGGGATGTGGCCGACCGGGCAATATTCATGGATCAGGGCAAGATTGTGGAGCAGGGGCCGGCAAAAGCGCTTTTCGCCAGCCCACAGCAGCCGCGCACGCGGCAATTTCTGGAGAAATTTTTGACCCAGTAACCGCGAGGCAGGCCTGGTTTCACCCCCAGGCGGCTTTCGCGGAGCCGAGTGCCGCCGGTGGTGTGCCCCAGATAACCGGCGTGCCTGCCAGCCTCAGCGGGAACTTCAACCGGTTTCCCAGCCCAAAGGCAGACCACTCCATCGTCGGCTGGTAATCATGCGGGCCGATAGCGGCAAGCGCTGATTGACCTCCTGCCGGGCAAGACATTAATAAAGCGGCCGTTCGGGCGAGCGACAGGCGTGCGCTGTAGCCCTGACGCTGCTCATGTCGGACCTGGAGGCCTTTTAGCACTGCAGCGGCAAGCAGGTAACCCGTGGCGTGATCCAGTGCCTGAACGGGGAGCGGGTGAGGCCGCCCGGTATTTTTCCAGTGCATGCCCGCGTCGGCGATACCGCTGGACATCTGGACCAGGCTGTCGAAACCACGGCGGTTACGCCACGGCCCGTGCCATCCCCAGGCGTTGAGCGACACGTCTATCAGACCGGGAGAGAGCTGCTGTCGGGTTTCGGCATCAAAACCCAGGGCTTCCAGAGCATCCACCCGGTAGCCATGCACCAGCACATCGGCATCGGCGAGCAGGGCCTTGAACCGCTCTCTGCCTTCGGCAGATCTGAGGTCGAGCCTCGCGCATTTTTTCCCGAGAGTAACTTCCTCAACCAGCGTCGGCTCTTCCCATTCAGGGGGATCAAGGCGCAGCACCTGCGCCCCAAGACCGGCCAAAAATCGGGTGGCAACCGGGCCAGCAATAATACGAGTGAGATCCAGCACGCGGAGGCCTGCCAGCGGGCGGGCTGGTGGCAATGCTAATGCAGGGCGAGGGGCTTCGGCATGGCGTTGCTGCCAGAACAATGGCTCTGCCGCAACGGTTTTCCCATGAGGATGCTTCAGCCATTCGTCGTGGCTTAACATCGCTGCCGCGCATCCACCTGCGGCAACGATCGCCGCTTCAAGCTCAGTTTTTCCCCACGCGGTAACTCGCTGGGCGAGCGCAGATTTATCCTTGCTCACACCCAGGATGCTTTCCATTGCCTGGCGATGATGCGGCGCGTTGGTATGCAGGCGGATCCAGCCGTCCCGAGTGGCATAATCCCCGGCAAATTCATCCCACAGCGCGGCAGGAGCGCGGTTCACGGGGAAATGGCTGCTTGAAAACCAGTATGAGGCCAGCCGCTGGTCTATATAAAGCGGCGCATCCGGGCGAGCAAGCAGCGCTCTCAGGGCACAACCCGCCGTCGCCAGGCTGGCGGTGGCGAATTCGGTCACAGGAAAACGGGAACTGAGCTCACCTTTACCCGTCACGGCCACTGACGACTGAGCGATTTCCAGCCCCAGATCCCGGACCATTGATCCGAAGAGGAGGGAAAACGAAGATTTAACCATACAGAGCTCCAGTAAATTTTTCCTGACATATGTAAAAACCGAAGAATTATGGCGGAAAAACCATAAATCACATTAATTAGTTTAATAAATGTGTTAGCTTATTACATTCTATTAATGAAATACTTTTTAGCGCCAGGAGAGACGCCAGATATAATGCTGGAACGTAACTTTTTTAGCTGGCGACGGGAAGCGCTCGAACTTTTCCTGTCAATTACTGAAGCCAGCGAATTACAAACTTTAGTTCAACAACAAACTCAGCGCCTCGAGTTTGATTATTTTTCGCTGTGTGTTCGGCACCCGGTGCCTTTTACGCGGCCTAAATTATCATTGCAGAGTTCTTATCCGCAAAAATGGCTGGAGTGGTACGTGACTGAAAACTATTTTGCCATTGACCCGGTATTGAAACAGTCTAATTTCATGCGGGGTGAAATAATCTGGAGCGATGCCCTGTTTGCTGAATCTCGTGAGCTTTGGGATGCCGCGCGCGATCACGGTCTGGCGACCGGGCGCACACATTGCGTGATGGCCCCTAATCGTACGGCGGGTTTTCTCTCTGTTTCACGCTCTGGCGTTCGCAAGGAACTTGTGTCGGAAGATGAACTTGGGCTGCGGCTGAGCTACCTTGCCGAGCTGAGTATGGCGACGTTAAATCGGCTGGACGATCCGTCGGTCGAGATGATTGACATGAAGCTCAGCAAGCGCGAAAGAGAGATTCTTCAGTGGACCGGCGAAGGGAAAACGTCGGCAGAAATTGCGATTATCCTGTCCATTTCTGAGAACACGGTGAACTTCCATCAGAAGAATATGCAGAAGAAATTCAACGCGCCAAACAAGACGCAGATAGCCTGCTATGCGGCGGCGATGGGGATTATCTGAACCTGGAGGGCAAGTGTTGCGTCAGGTGCTGACGGCTGGCGAACCCGGATTCTGCCAGCCGCCCCGGCTTATTGACGGTAAGCCTGTTTAATTTGCTTAACGGTATTGCTGAATACTTCAGCCTGAGTTGGGTCTTCCAGTTGAGCGATCTGCTTTTCCATTTTCAGGATAACGCGGCCCGCATCGGCCTGGCCCATAGCCTGCAGCATCAGGGTTAACAGCGTCTTCAGACAGGTGACTTCTTGTGCCAGTTCACGGGTGTTTTCGGCGGTGGAAAAATCTGGAGTGCTCATTTACTTTCCTCAATGCTTAGTTTGTACGCTGCCATTATGCACAGTGATATTCATAAGGCGGCGGAGTATACCATAACATTCATCAGAATTATTCATGTTCGACGAATGAGAATGCATCTGAATGTTTATGGTAATAAACAACCCTTGCTCAGGGTTATTCCCGCAGGAAGCGATGAGAATTAAAAAAAATTGTTTCGCTCTCGTTTAACTAACGTTAAATAAAGAGAGAGAAGAAGGATTTTATTCTTGATGATGGTCGCATTTTGATAATTAGCTGTTTTTTAATCAGAGAATAATCGCCTGAACACGGTGTTTAGAATGTTGAGGTGTGCCGCAGAAACAGATCTGAAAGTAAAGATATATTCTTCTTAAGTGTTAACAGAATGTGCTGACCGCAATTTGGATTTTAATGTTGCCGGAAAAACGTTAATATATGGCCAATTAGCTATCAGCAGCGTTATCCCTTTCTGGAGAATAGCCCTTTGATCAACGTTCTTCTTGTTGATGACCACGAACTGGTGCGCGCAGGGATACGACGCATTCTGGAAGAGATTAAAGGCATCAAAGTCTCGGGTGAAGTGAACTGCGGTGAGGATGCCATCAAATGGTGCCGCAGTAACCCGGTCGATGTCGTGTTAATGGATATGAATATGCCGGGGATAGGTGGCCTGGAAGCCACCCGTAAAATTGCCCGCTACTCTTCAGATATCAAAGTTATCATGTTGACTATCCACACTGAGAACCCGCTGCCTGCCAAAGTCATGCAGGCCGGTGCAGCAGGGTATCTAAGTAAAGGCGCAGCGCCTCAGGACGTGGTAAATGCCATTCGTTCCGTTAATGCGGGCCAGCGTTACATCGCCTCCGACATTGCCCAACAGATGGCCTTAAGCCAGATTGCACCCGAGGCAGAATCCCCCTTTGCCAGTTTGTCTGAGCGTGAATTACAGATTATGCTGATGATCACCAAAGGCCAGAAGGTCAATGAGATCTCTGAGCAGCTTAATCTCAGCCCTAAAACGGTGAACAGTTACCGCTACCGCATGTTTAATAAACTGAATATCAGCGGAGATGTAGAGCTGACGCACCTGGCGATTCGCCACGGGTTATTCAATGCGGAGACGTTAATCAGCAGTGAGTGAACCTTTTGATTCCCGGGCTTTTCTCAAGACGGTAACCAGCCAGCCCGGCGTCTACCGCATGTACGATGCCGGCGGCACGGTTATCTATGTCGGCAAAGCTAAAGACCTGAAGAAACGCCTCTCCAGCTATTTCCGCACGAATCTTGCCAGCCGTAAAACTGAGGCGCTGGTGGCGTTGATCCAGCACATTGATGTCACGGTGACCCACACGGAAACCGAGGCTTTGCTGCTGGAGCACAACTACATCAAGCTCTATCAGCCGCGCTACAACGTGCTGCTGCGAGACGATAAATCCTATCCCTTTATCTTCCTGAGCGCCGACAGCCATCCGCGGCTGGCGATGCACCGCGGCGCGAAGCACGCGAAGGGAGAATACTTTGGCCCGTTTCCTAACGGCTATGCGGTGCGGGAAACGCTGGCGCTGCTGCAAAAAGTCTTTCCGGTTCGCCAGTGTGAAAACAGCGTGTACCGTAACCGCTCGCGGCCTTGCCTTCAGTATCAAATCGGCCGCTGTCTTGGCCCCTGTGTTTCAGGCCTGGTCACAGAAGAAGACTATGCCCGGCAGGTGGACTATGTTCGCCTGTTTTTAGCCGGGAAGGACGACCAGGTGCTGACGCAGCTTATTTCCCGCATGGAAGCGGCGAGCAAAAATCTTGAATTTGAAGAGGCCGCGAGGATCCGCGATCAGATTCAGGCGGTCCGACGTATTACCGAAAAACAGTTTGTCTCCAACACCGGCGACGATCTGGACGTGATTGGTGTCTCCTTTGATGCGGGTATGGCCTGCGTGCACGTCTTGTTCATTCGCCAGGGCAAAGTATTGGGCAGCCGCAGCTACTTCCCGAAAGTCCCGGCAGGCACCGAACTTAGCGAAGTGGTGGAGACGTTTGTCGGGCAGTTCTATCTCCAGGGTAGCCAGATGCGCACGCTGCCGTCTGAAATCCTGCTCGACTTCGCGCTGGCGGACAAATCTCTGCTGGCGGATTCGTTGAGCGAACTGGCCGGGCGTAAAGTGAATGTGCAGACTAAACCTCGCGGCGATCGGGCGCGTTACCTGAAGCTTGCCCGCACCAACGCGGCAACGGCGCTGGTGACAAAACTTTCTCAGCAATCCACCATCCAGCAGCGCCTGAAAGCGCTGGCCGAAGTGCTAAAACTTCCTGAAGTGAAGCGGATGGAGTGTTTTGATATCAGCCATACGATGGGGGAGCAAACCGTCGCTTCCTGCGTGGTGTTCGACAGTAACGGCCCGCTTCGGGCGGAATACCGCCGCTACAATATTACCGGTATTACGCCGGGGGACGACTACGCCGCCATGAATCAGGTGCTGCGCCGCCGCTACGGTAAAGCAATAGAAGAGAGCAAAATCCCGGACGTGATCCTGATCGACGGCGGGAAGGGGCAGTTGGGGCAGGCGAAGGCGGTGTTTGCCGAGCTGAACGTGCCCTGGGATAAACACCATCCTTTGTTGTTGGGCGTGGCCAAAGGCAGCGACCGCAAAACCGGGCTGGAAACATTATTCTTTGAGCCCGAAGGTGAGGGGTTCTCCTTACCGCCGGATTCTCCGGCGCTGCACGTGATCCAACACATTCGCGATGATTCACACGATCATGCGATCTCCGGCCACCGTAAAAAACGAGCGAAGGTGAAAAGCACCAGTTCGCTGGAGACGATTGAAGGCATCGGGCCAAAGCGCCGTCAGATGCTGCTGAAGTATATGGGCGGATTGCAACCGTTAATCAACGCCTCCATCGAGGAGATAGCAAAAGTGCCGGGCATCTCGCAGGCATTGGCAGAAAAGATCTACTACTCGTTGAAACATTAAGGGCTCTGTAGCAACATAGAGACAATTTCCACTTATGACAGATAGTTAACTGGCACTATGCGATTCAATATCCCAACACTGCTCACGCTGTTTCGTGTCATCCTTATCCCGTTCTTTGTGCTGGCGTTTTATCTGCCGTTCAACTGGGCACCTTTCCTTTGCGCTTTCATTTTTTGGCTGGCGGCCATCACCGATTGGTTTGACGGTTTTCTCGCGCGTCGCTGGAACCAAAGCACCCGCTTCGGCGCATTCCTCGATCCCGTTGCCGATAAGGTGATGGTGGTGGTGGCGCTGGTGCTGGTGGTAGAGCATTATCACGCCTGGTGGGTGACCTTGCCTGCGGCCACGATGATCGCCCGCGAGATCATTATTTCCGCGCTGCGTGAATGGATGGCGGAGATTGGTAAGCGCAGCCGTGTGGCGGTTTCCTGGATCGGTAAAACCAAAACAATGGCGCAAATGTTGGCGCTGATTGGCATGCTTTGGCGGCCAAACATGTGGATTGAGTACACCGGTATCGCGCTTTTCTTCGTTGCGGCGGTGCTAACGTTCTGGTCAATGTTCCAATATTTGGCCGCGGCACGCGGTGATTTGCTCGAACCGTGATCTATCCGGCGCAAAATTCAGCAAACGATTCGTGGTGTTAGAAAATTTCATTGACTCATTGCGTCAGGTAAGTAGAATGCAACGCATCGAAAGGCAGCAAGGTTTGCCGGAAGATAATAAAATCAAGTGATTAGCTTAATAGCCACCAACAGTCACTTGTACAAAAAGCGGGAATAGCTCAGTTGGTAGAGCACGACCTTGCCAAGGTCGGGGTCGCGAGTTCGAGTCTCGTTTCCCGCTCCAAATTCAGGTAATAGACTTTCTGTTGCCGCCTGCAAAGGCAAAAGATTTTGGCGCGTTAGCAAAGCGGTTATGTAGCGGATTGCAAATCCGTCTAGTCCGGTTCGACTCCGGAACGCGCCTCCAATTTCTTCCCGAGCCCGGATGGTGAAATCGGTAGACACAAGGGATTTAAAATCCCTCGGCTTATGGCTGTGCGGGTTCAAGTCCCGCTCCGGGTACCATGGGAATAAAAAGAATAAAATCAATGATAAGCAGTGTCGTGTAAACCACCTTCGGGTGGTTTTTTATTGCCTGCGATTTGCCATTCTGAAAATTATCCTGCCTGTTCCGCTAAAAGCATGCCATGCTAAACCCTTCCCTGGCATTCCATCTGGTAACGATGAACATTTTCTCCCGACACCCATTTGATGTCGCTTTCCAGGGCCGCGCGCTCAAGGCTGACAGCATTTTCGCCAGTAAAGGCCACGTCCTGATGATCCACGGAGGTTCAAAAGACCGCGAGGCGAGCCTTCGGTACCGGCACTTAATGGCTGAGCTGGGTTTTGGCAGCACGGCTTTTGATTGTATCGGGCATGGGGAAACTGGCGGCGATCTCTCTCAATCTTCTTTAATCAGCCGCACAGACCAGGCCCTTGCGGTTGCCGAACATTTAGGTTCTCAACTGACCGGCTGCATGGGCGTCAGCATGGGGGCGTACAACGCTTTGCAACTGAGCCAATCCGTGTCTCTGCGTTCCCTTATCCTGATGGTGCCGGGCGTGTATCACCCTTCGGCTTACCGGATTAACTTCGGGCCTGAATTTTCCGCCATTATCCGCCAGCCGCGAAGCTGGGCCGACAGTGACGCCTGGAAGGCCGTGACTGAGTTTGGCGGTAATATTCTGGTCATCGCCGCGGCTGAAGATCGGGTGATCCCGGCGGAGATCCCGCCCCGGCTTTATGATTCGACGTCGGGGCAGGGCAAACATGCTTTGTTGACCGTGCCGGGCGCCGACCACAACAGCGTCTGGCAGGCGCTGCAGCACACGCCCTCGCTCTACGACAAAACCTGTCAATTATTGGTGGAATGCCTGACGAAAGCGGAATGAAAATGACTCGTCGCGCGTAGAACGGGTACACTACGCCAAATTTTATTCAAAACGCGAGACGAGGAAGCCAAAAATGACCCAGGGCCCGCTGAACGAAGACGAAATTATCTGGCTGGATGACATTCTGCTGAAGTACGGCACCGCACATTCGGTGATTGATGTAGCCGAGCTGGATGGGCTGCTCACGGCGCTGCTGTCAGGTCCAACTGTGACCGAACCTGCTACCGTGCTGAGGGCGGTATGGGGCGGCGATGTCGAGCCGGAATGGGAAAGCAAAGAAGAGCTGACGCGCTTTAGCGTACTGGTGTTCCAGCATATGAACGACATTGCCGAACGCCTGGCGGAGTATCCGGGGCAGTTTGAGCCTCTGTTTGGTACCAGCGAAGTGGATAACCGCGAAATCACCATCGTGGAAGAGTGGTGCTACGGCTACATGCGCGGTGTGTCACTGGAAAGCTGGCCTGCGCTGCCGGCAGAACTTCAGCCAGAGCTGGAGGCGATTGCCCTGCATGGGCTGGAAGAGAATGAAGCGAAGTTTGAAAGCCTGACGCCGGAAGCATTTCTGGCGAGCATTGAGGCGATTAAACCTGCGGCACTGGCGTTATACGGATACTGGCACAGCCAGCGAAACGGCGGGGCGCTGCACTAAAATGAAAATAGCAGGCCGCAATGGCCTGCTACTTAACGGCAATTAAGCCTGAGCGTCCAGCGTGGCCAGCTCTTTATCGACAAAGTAAAGGCCTTCGCCGCTTTTGCCCACCAGGCTGAGTTTATCCAGCACGGATTTAAACAGTTTCTCTTCTTCATGCTGCTCGGCAACATACCACTGCAGGAAATTAAAGGTTGGATAATCCTGAGAGGTCATTGCGGAATGGACCAGAGCATTAATCTGACGCGTAATTAACTGCTCGTGCTCGTAGGTCGCTTTAAATAATTCGTCCAGTGAAGCGTATTCTAAATACGGGGACTGAATGGCGTTAATACGCGGCATGCTCCCGGTATCACTTAAATATGCAAACAGACGCTGCATGTGCTCCATCTCTTCCTGAGCGTGGCGGCGCAGGAACGCGGCAGCCCCTTCGAAGCTGTGATAGCTGCACCAGGCGCTCATCTGCTTGTAAAGCAGGGAGGAGTAGAGTTCAAGGTTCATCTGCTCGTTCAGTTTTTCAATCATTTCCGTCTTCAGCATCACAGGCTCCATATTTTTTGAGGGGCGTTAATATGGCGCTACTTTAATTATTAATTTTCCATAATGCAAAGAAATTGTTAATTATATTAGTGTAATGAGAATGGTTGTTACTATTATTTTATTTGTGACAAAATGAATTAATAATGAGAATTAATCCTGTTCCGCTTCGCTATTTTATTGCCAAATAACGTGTCATGAATTAGTCATATTTAGCCTCGCAAAATGGTAACCATGCTAAGAGTAAGCCTATGTTGTCATTGGAAAATCTTATGGCTAAATATTCTTATGCCCGCCATTTACCTGACGCGGGAGCTGTGGCTAAATACGTTTCTTTCAAAATTAGACTGCACATGAATATTCTTCATTTTCTTCTCGCACTTTTTGTCATCATGGGACTGGCGTGGCTGGTGAGCTTCGATCGTAAAACCATCCGCATCCGCTATTTGTTACAACTTGTCGTCATTGAAGGCCTGCTGGCGTTCTTCTTCCTGCACTCCGACAGCGGCTTGTGGGTGATTAACGGCGTGTCCGGTTTCTTTGGCCACCTTCTGACCTTCGCCGGGCAGGGTAGCGACTTCGTCTTTGGCGGCATGAGCAAAGCGGGCCTGGCCTTTATCTTCCTCGGCGTGCTGTGCCCGATTATCTTTATCTCGGCGCTGATCGGGATCCTGCAGCACTTCCGCATTCTGCCTATTATTATTCGCATTGTCGGTACGCTGCTTTCTAAAGTGAACGGCATGGGCAAGCTGGAATCATTCAACGCCGTGAGCTCGCTGATTCTGGGACAGTCCGAAAACTTCATCGCCTACAAAGGCGTACTGGGCGATCTTAGCTCTCGCCGCCTGTTCACCATGGCCGCAACGGCGATGTCCACGGTTTCGCTGTCCATCGTCGGGGCCTACATGACGATGCTGGAGCCGAAGTATGTGGTTGCGGCGCTGATCCTGAATATGTTCAGCACGTTCATTATCCTGTCGATCATTAACCCGACCCGCCCGGGCGCTGAGCCAGAAATCAAGCTTGAGAAGCTGCACGAATCCCAAAGCTTCTTTGAAATGCTGGGGGAATACATCCTCGCAGGTTTCAAAGTGGCGATGATTATTCTGGCGATGCTGATTGGTTTTATCGCGCTTATCAGCGCCATTAATGCGCTGTTCGCGACCGTCTTCGGTCTGAGCTTCCAGCAAATTCTGGGCTACGTTTTCTATCCGTTTGCCTGGCTGGTGGGTATTCCTCAGGCGGATGCGCTGAAAGCGGCCGGCATTATGGCGACCAAGCTGGTGGCGAACGAATTTGTGGCGATGATTGAGCTGCAGAAGATCATGGCGACGCTGTCGCCGCGCGGGCTGGGGATCCTGTCGGTCTTCCTGGTGTCCTTCGCTAACTTTGCTTCCATCGGGATTGTGGCCGGGGCTATTAAAGGGCTGAACGAAAAGCAGGGGAACGTGGTGTCTCGCTTTGGCCTGCGCCTGGTGTACGGCGCGACGCTGGTCAGCCTGCTGTCCGCGGCGTTTGCCGGGCTGGTTCTGTAAAAATAAAAACGGCGGGTTTCCCCGCCGTTTCTTTAACGCAAAATCATCAGAACGCGGCGCAGACCGGCTGGTCAACGCGCATCACGGATTCCTGCGCAAAGCGAGTTTTATAGATAGAGCGCAGTTCGTCTACCTTTTTGCTGCTCTCCGCATCGCTGCCGCGAATCAGCATGATCGCCTTGCTCGGTTCGTGGGTCACTTCACCCTTAGCATTCAGCCACTGGCCTTTGGCGTCATATTCGGTCAGCCCTTCGCGGAAGCGCGGGGTCACGTCTTTATCCACGAAGCTGCGCCATTCATTGGCGGTAATTTCCGCGCCGGATGGGCGGCTGATGCCGAAATAGAGCGTGGTTTGCGTCATCTGATCGCCTGCCTGGCACTGTTTAGCCGGGGCGGTAACCGCCGATGTGGTTTTCGCTGGCGTGACGCAGCCCGTCAGAGCCAGAGCTAATGCCCCGGCCAGTGTTGCTTTATAAAATACCATTATCCACCTGTCTTGCTGTCATCATCATTATTAAAATTAAATGCGGAATGATTCCGCCGCGATATAAAATTACAATTCCGCACTTTTCGCAAGTCGCCGAGCATCAATAGGGCAATAATAATCCCGCAGATGCCGCTGCCGGGCAGCACCCACTGCGCCGGGAAGTATCCGGCAATCGTTCCCGTGACCAGCGGGACGACTAACGTAATGCCGAGCTGCAGTCGCCAGGTTGCCGCCATAGCGGCGCCAACCTGCGGGCCAGGGAAACTGTCCATCACGTTGAGCGTGGCGACCAGATAGAACCAGTTACTGAACAAATGAGCGATAACGATCAGCGGCACCGCCAGCCACAAAGTGCCCGAGTAACCCACGGCGAAATAACACAAAGTAAAAAGCAGCAGCGCCAGCATTAGCGGGAAGCTTTTACCCGCCCGGTTGCGCACCTGTTTTTCGCTGAGCAGGAGCGGGGCGAGCAGTTGCCCAGCGCTACGGGCAAACAGCAGCACCAGGCCATTGGCCGCGTTATCACCCGGCAACGCAGGAGCCAGCGCCGGGAGCAAAGCCATCACGGGGGCGCCGACCAGCGCAAGGCTGGGCAACAGCAACAGGCTGCGCTTTTGCTCCGGGGTAACGTTCTGCCAGCTAAACTCCTCGCTTTCGTCTGGGGCGCTGTCTTCTTTTGCCTTCATAACAAAGGCCGCCGAGGCGTACCAGAGCAGCCCTATGGCAACGATGAAACTGATTGCATCCAGCAGCAGCATCAGCCAGAGGCTGACGTGGCCATATAATAATGTCCCAAGCCCCACGCCGAAGATAACGTTGGCGGCAAACACCAGCGTTTCAACGCCTGCGGCGGCGGGCATTAGCGCTTTAGATAAACCTTGTTTGAAAAGCTGACTTAAGGCCGGCACCGTCAGGCCGGTGCTAAAAGCGGCGGCGGCCTGGCTTAACAACAGCAAGCCTGGGTGTTCATTCCACAGCGCAAGGCACGGCAGAAGCAGCCCTGTAAGACCGAAAACTTCGCCGAGAAGCAGCACAGAAAACGCCGGCCAGCGCCTTAATAACCACACGCCAGCAAAGCTGGCAGGTAAGCCGGGCGCAAGTGAGAGGACGTAAGCAAGAGAAAGCCAGGCGGGGGTAGCGTGACTGTTTAACAGCTGACTGAAGACCAGAACGTAAGTCAGGCCGTTACCCACAGAAGAAAACAGCAGCGCCAGTCCGAGCAGCGTGAACCAGCGGTGCTGGCGCAGGGCGCGTAGCAATAGAAGAAGCATGTTAAGTTCCTGATGAAAAAATAGAGTCAAGCCGCCGTGGGAAAACGGCAGCGCGAGATATTTATCGTCAGGAACGGGTTACATTGGCGTCAGGCTTCTCTTTGTACAGTTGTCTCTAAAAATAGGGGAGTACTGGTAAATTACCAGTTGCTGGTGACGCCCGCATACTGTGGGCCGGTCACGCCGCGGCACTGGTATTCCAGCACCACCTGGGTGTTCAGGCAAAGGGTGCCGCTGTAGGTGGTACAGGTCTTGATATCGCTGCCGTAAGGGAGTGCGCTGGCATAGCCCCATTGCTGGCACTGACGCGATGCCGTGGACTGGGCGAGGAATTTATCCACTTTGGCCGTTTGCAGCGGCGGCAGGCTATAGGCGAGGCGAACAACACCGGCAGGCTCATTGGCATTGAGCGGAACAGGTGTTTTGCTTACGGTGCATCCGCTCAGTAACAGGGCGGTAACGGCCAGATAAATGCGCTTCATCGTTGATTCATACCTCATACTTAACCGCCTTCATGGTAGCACGCGTGGCGGGCAGAAAAGCCTGTTCGATTAGGCGGGCCGTAAATTCCATAAATTTCGAATTTTAAATAACCCTTAATTCAAATTACGAAATAAAAACTTTTTACCTAACGTAAATTCCCCACAAAATACGCGGCGATTTTTTGATCAAAAACGCGTCAAGTTTTGCTGAACCGTGCCGACAATAGCGCTACGGCGCGATTTAATTTCACTTATGCAGGTATACGAGGGAATAAATCAGGACGCGCGTCGCTAAAGCCGCACAGGAAGTGCATTTTATTTTTTACCGGGGAACCAAAAAATGAACATTGTTCGCAATATTAAAATTCGCGCGATGGTGGTGCTGATACAAATCTTTTCCACGCTGGCATGGATCTGCGTGGCGGGCGCGACGCTATGGCTATTACATAACCTCAAGCAACAGCTTGCGCTGAGCCCGGATCAGCTCACGTGGATTAACACGGCCCAACGGATGCTGATTATCTCCATTGCTATCAGCATTGCGATCGTCATTTTTACAGAACGCTACCTGTGGTTTTGCCTGGTAAAGCCGGTTAATACGATCCGCCACCACATGCACGTCCTGGCGCAGGGAGAACTGGCTGCCACGCTGCCGGATTTGGGGCGCAACTGTATTGGCCTGATGGTGCCGCCGATTCAAAAAATGCAGGAAAACTGGCAAAGGGCGGTGAGCCGCATCCGGGACAGCGCCGAGGCTATTCGCACCAACGCCACCGAAGTGTCCGGGGTTAACACTGACCTGTCATCCCGTTCGGAGCAACAGGCCGCCGCGCTGGAGCAGACCAGCGCCAGCATGGCGCAGCTGAACAGCACGGTGAAGCTGAACGCCGACAATGCAAATCACGCCAGCCACCTCGCGCAGAATGCCACCAACACTGCGGTAAACGGCGGGGATTCGGTGAAGCAGGTAGTGAAGACCATGGATGTGATTGCCAGCAGCGCGAACAAAATTGTCGATATCACCACGGTGATTAACAGCATTGCGTTCCAGACCAACATTCTGGCGCTAAATGCCGCGGTGGAGGCGGCAAGAGCGGGAGAGCAGGGCAAAGGCTTTGCGGTCGTCGCCAGCGAGGTACGTAATCTGGCCAGCAGAAGCGCCGGGGCCGCAAAAGAGATTGAAACCCTGCTCAACGATTCGGTCAGTAATATTCACACCGGGTCGCAGCAGGTGCGTAAAGCGGGGGAGGCAATGGATGAGATCCTCCGCGCCGTGAAGCAGGTGAATGACATCATGGGGGAGATTGCCAGCGCGTCCCTCGAGCAAAGTCAGGGCATCGGACAGGTCGGGATCGCCGTTCGGGAAATGGACAGCGTGACGCAGCAGAACGTGAATCTGGTCCAGAAGTCGGTGCTCTCTTCCGTTGAACTGGAGAAACAGGCGCACCACCTGCATGACGCGGTGGCAATGTTCCGGCTTAACGCAGTCTGAGAACCACGCATGTGACAAAGCAGCCTCCGGGCTGCTTTTTTTACGTCTTAAACAGGCGCGGAAACAAAAATATGTGACGCAGATGGGGGAAATAATATTCCCCGCAGGCATTGGCGTCAGGCACCGTGCGGATAGTTAAAAATCGGCTAAGCTTATGCTTTTTAGGAACATTTACAAGCGATCGCGAGTGTCGCACTATGCGGGCTCTTATTGAGCAAGGAGTTTCTGAAGCAATGCGTAAACCTCTGGTATTGTCGGCGCTGGTCGCCGCGCTGGCCCTGGCCTTAAGCGGCTGTGATGACGCTAAAAAAGAGACCGCGGCGGCCCCCGCCCCGGCAAAAGAAGCGCAGCAGGGCGGCAGCCTGATAATCGGCATCACCTCCGGCGATCCGCTGGCCATGAACCCGCTGTACGCCAGCGATCGGACTACGTTAACCATCATACAGGCGCTTTACTCGCCGCTGTACAGCTACAACGGCGACAAGATCGAATGGGGCCTGGCGGAAAGCCTGACGCCGTCAGCCGACAACCTCACCTGGACGCTGAAACTCAAGCCTGACCTGAAATGGCAGGATGGGCAGCCGATTACCGCCGATGACGTGGTGTTCACCTTTAATAAACTGCTGGATGAAAAGCAGCATAGCTTCTTCCGCAGCATGTTTGTTTATGGCAACCAGCCCCTGAGCGTGAGCAAAGTGGATCCGCTCACGGTTAAATTTACGCTGCCTCAGGTCAGCGCCGCCTTTGCCGGTACGCTGGTGCAAATCTTCCCGATCCCACAGCATATCTTCGGCAGCGAAGCAGGCGATCTGGAAAAGAGCACCCGCAATGATGCGCCCGTCGGCTCCGGTCCGTTCAAGTTCAAAGAGTACCGGGCGGGTCAGTACTACGCCCTGACGCGGTTTGATGATTACTGGAACGGTAAACCGAAACTCGACTCGGTCAC
Source organism: Cedecea sp. AS113 (assembly GCF_037152415.1). NCBI lineage: Bacteria > Pseudomonadati > Pseudomonadota > Gammaproteobacteria > Enterobacterales > Enterobacteriaceae > Cedecea > Cedecea sp. AS113. The sequence goes on along the minus strand of NZ_JBBCMI010000001.1, from coordinate 42,350 downwards.
CTACCGCTTTGCAAAGGACGCTAACTCTGCCAACCTCGCGCTGCAGAACGGTGAGATCAATCTCAAGATGGTCGATCCGCAGGATGTTTCGCGCCTGAAAGCCACCGGCAAGTTTGATTTTGTTATTTACCCGGAAGGCCGCCTGGCCTACATGACTTTCAACCAGAACGTTGACAGCATGAAGAGCAAAGATCTTCGTCAGGCCATCGCCTACGCGCTGAATAAAGATGACCTTGTGCAAACGGCGTTCACCTCTCTCGATTACGCCAAACCTGCGGCTTCTATTCTGACCCCGGATACCCTCTACCAGACCAGCGATGTGGAACCGTACAAGTTCGATCTCGATAAAGCCAAAGCGTTGTTCAAAGCGTCCGGGCAGCCGGAGGGCGTGAAGCTGCGCCTGGCCTACATCAACAGCAATAAAACCCAGGAAAGCATGGGGCTGTACATTCAGCAGCAGCTGAAGGCGATAGGCATCAACGTTGAACTGCTGCCGCTGGATGCGAACGCGATGTCCCAGCGCAGTCAGGACATGAAAAACACGACCTATGAACTAAGCCTGGGCGGTTACATCATGGGCGCTGAGCCGGACGGCTATAAGTCGCTGTATATGAGCAACGAAGCCTATAACTACGCGCACTATAAAAACCCGGCGTTTGATGCGCTGTGGGAGCAGGGCGCAACGGAAACGGATGCGGCGAAGCGCGCGGCTATCTACAAGCAGATCCAGCAAACCGTCGCCAGCGATATGGCCTGGTACCCGATTGCCTACACCAACGCGGTTGTGGCGGTGGACAAACGTTTTGGCGGCACGCAAGAAGCCGAGCCTAAGCCCGTGTATATGTTCCAGGATCTGTCGAAAATTTATCAACAATAACAATGAGTGATCCTCCGCCCGGCCGGTTTGTGCCGGGCGGGCGGAGGAAGGCGAAACTATGAATAACCTTCTTTTCCGGCGCTTACTGCAGCTGCTCCCGATGCTGCTTTTTATCTCGCTGGTCTCTTTTTTACTGGTGAAGCTGGCCCCCGGCGATCCTGTGCAGGCGTATATCACCCCGCGCATGAGCCCGGAGGATATCGAACGCATCCGCCAGAGCATGGGGCTGGATAAGCCGCTGCCAGTGCAGTACCTGCTGTGGCTGAAAAATCTGCTGCAGGGCGATCTCGGCTACTCCCTGATTTACCACCGTCCGGTGCTGACGATGATCGGTGAGCGTATCCCGGCCACGCTTGGCCTGATGGGCGCGTCCTTGTTGTTAGCTATCCTGCTGGCGATCCCGCTGGGGCTACTGGCGGGGGCGTACAAACACCGCTGGCTCGACCATGTTCTGAACCTGTTCGCTTACGTCGGGATCTCGGTGCCGATCTTCTGGTTTGGCATCCTGCTGATTACCGTGTTTTCGGTGCAGCTGAACTGGCTGCCGAGCATGGGGATGCGAACCATCGGCGCGGAGGACTCCTGGCTCGATGTGATTCGTCACGGCATTCTGCCCTGCATCGCGCTGACGTTTTACAACCTCTCCAGCTATGTGCGCTACATCCGCTCGAACACCATTAGCCAGCTGTCCGCCGACTATGTGCAAACCCAGCTGGCCTACGGGGCAACCCGGCGTACTGTTCTGTTCCGGCATGTGCTGAAGAACGTGCTGCTGCCGGTGATCACGCTGTTTGGCCTCTCTTTTGGCGAGCTGGTGGTGGGCGCCTACGTGACGGAAAGCGTCTTTTCCTGGCCGGGTATGGGGCTGCTGGGGATCCAGGCCATCACCTCCCTCGACTACCCGCTGATCATGGCCATTATTCTGCTCTCAGCGTTGATGCTGATTGTGGGGAATCTGCTGGCCGATCTTCTGTATCGGGTGGCGGACCCGCGCATTAAGGCGCTGAGGTAACCATGAGCAGAAGATGGAATCAGGTTAAACAGGGCCTGAAACGCAGCCGCCCCGCGCAGCTTTCTCTGGCGGTACTGGTGATTTTTGCGCTGGCTTCATTATCGGCTTTTTTAAGTCCGTGGGACCCTAATCAAATGTCGCTTCAGGGAAGGATGCTGCCGCCGGATGTCAGCCACTGGTTTGGCACGGATGAATATGGCCGGGACTACTTCACCCGCGCACTTTATGGCGGGCAAATCTCCCTGATGGTCGGGTTTTTAGCCATGCTGTTTTCCACGCTGATGGGCACGCTGGTGGGCACCGTCAGCGGCTACTTTGGCGGCAAAATTGATAACTTGCTGATGAGACTGGTGGACATTTTAATGGCGATCCCGGCTTTTTTCCTGCTGCTGGTGCTCAATGCTTACCTGAAGCCCGGCATCGCTAACATCATTCTGATTATCAGCGCGCTGACCTGGATGAATATGTCGCGACTGGTGCGGGCAGAAACGTTGACGCTGAAAGAACGGGAATACGTGATTTATGCCCGAGCCTCCGGGGAGCATCCGTTGAGGATTATCGCCCGGCACATTATTCCGAATATTTTGCCGACGATTATTGTGGCAGCCACTTTGAATATCGCCTCGGCGATTTTAATGGAGTCAACATTGAGTTTTCTTGGTCTCGGCGTGCAGCAGCCGGATGCCTCCTGGGGCAGCATGCTGAATAACGCTCAGTCCTACATCGGCGAAGCCTCCTGGCTTGCCATGTTCCCGGGAGTGCTGATCCTGCTGACGGTGCTGAGTTTTAACGTGCTCGGCGATGTGTTCCGTACCGCTTTCGAGCCGGGGGCAAATCGCGATGCGTAATTTGCTGGAAATTGAAAACCTGAAAACCTCTTTCTTTACCCGAGAGGGTGAAGTACAGGCGGTACGCGGCGTCACCTTCAGCGTGCAGCGGGGGGAAGTGGTGGGTATTGTGGGCGAGTCCGGCTGCGGCAAAAGCGTTACCTGTAAATCGGTGATCAATTTGCTGGGCAGCCATGGCAAGGTGGTGGGAGGCCATATCCGTTTTCAGGGAGAAGACCTGGCGCGTAAAACGGCGGAGCAAATGCGCCACCTGCGCGGCAGCGAAATCGCGATGATTTTCCAGGATCCGATGACGGCGTTAAATCCGGTGCTGAGCATCGGGCGACAAATGAGCGAGATCCTTATTCGCCACCAGAGTTTGAGTAAGAAGGCAGCGAAAGAGAAGGCCATAGCGATGCTAGGGCAGGTGGGCATCAGCCAGCCGGAAAAACGCTATGACCAGTATCCACACGAGTTTAGCGGCGGAATGCGCCAGCGGGTGATGATCGCGATCGCGCTGTCGTGCCATCCGTCATTGCTGATTGCCGACGAGCCGACGACCGCGCTGGACGTGACCATTCAGGCGCAAATTCTGCGCCTGCTGAAACACCTTCAGCAGCAGACGGACACCGCTATCTTACTGATCACTCACGACCTGGGCGTGGTGGCGCAAGTCTGTTCCCGGGTGGTGGTGATGTACGGCGGGCTGGTGATGGAGCAGGGCAGCGTTGAGGCGATTTTTTATCGGCCCGCCCATCCCTACACGCGTGGTTTGCTGGCTTCGTTGCCTCGCCCTGACGGCAGCGAAGCGCGCTTGTCCCCGATTGAGGGTAGCCCGCCGGGTCTGCTCAATCCGCCGCCCGGCTGTCCTTTCGCCGCTCGTTGCCCGCAGCGCATGGCCATTTGCGACACGGCAGTACCCAAACACACGCTCGCCGACGGCCATGAAGTCAACTGCTGGCTGTGGAAAAAAGAGGCCGCTCATGCCTGACATCACTCCTTTGATTCGCGTGCGTAATCTGCACAAACATTTCACCGCTAATCGGGGCTGGTTCGGGCCGGGGACCACGGTAAAAGCCGTGGATGGCGTGAGCTTCGATGTTTTTCCGGGGGAAACTTATGGCCTGGTGGGGGAGTCCGGCTGCGGGAAGTCGACGCTAGGGCGAAGCTTATTGCGGCTGTTCGAGGTGACCGACGGCGAAATTGAGTTCGACGGGCAAAATATTGCGGCGCTTAACGAACGTCAGCTAAAGCCTATCCGCCGCCGGATGCAGGCCGTTTTCCAGGATCCCTATTCGTCGCTAAACCCCGGCATGACGGTGGCGCAGCTGATCGCTGAGCCAATGCGTATTCACGGTTATGATGCGGCACGGCGGAAAGCCCGCACTCTGGAGCTGCTCGGGCAGGTGGGATTAAATCAGGAGCACCTGGACCGCTTTCCCCATGAGTTCAGCGGCGGCCAGCGGCAGCGAATCAGCATTGCCCGGGCGCTGGCGGTGAATCCCGAATTTATTCTTTGCGATGAGCCGCTGTCGGCCCTCGATGTCTCTGTGCAGGCACAGGTGGTGAATATTTTGCAGGATCTGCAGCAGACATTTGGGCTGACGTATTTGTTTATCGCCCACGATTTGTCTATGGTTCGCCACATTTCTGACCGCATTGGGGTGATGTATCTTGGTTCTCTGGTGGAGGAGGCGCCTGCGGAAACGCTGTATGGCCAGCCCGCTCATCCCTACACTCGCGCGCTGCTCGCGTCTATTCCCATTGCCGACCCGCATGTTCAGATGCTGGAACAGGGTGGACTAAAAGGCGAAATCGGCGGTGATACAGGGGAAAGCGTTGGCTGCAAGTTTGCCAGCCGCTGCCCGCGAGCAATGGGCCAATGTCACCAGCAACCTCCCCGAATGCAGGAGATCTCGCCGGGTCACCGCGTGGCCTGCTGGCAGTTCGAAAAATGAGTCGGGAGGGGCATTTTTGCGCCCGCTTCACCGCTCTTCCAGCGAATGGGCTGTTGCCTCGTGCAGAGGCGCGCAGGTAGACTGTCGCGCAAATAAAACAGGAGATTAAAATGGCCGAACAACTCTCTGCCGATCAGGAACTGGTTTCCGACGTCGTGGCGTGCCAGTTAGTGATTAAACAAATTCTCGACGTGATTGATGTGATTGCGCCCGTTGAAGTCCGCGACAAGATGGCGGAACAGCTGAAAACCATCGATTTTACTACCCATCCTGCGGCCGTTGATCCGGTCACGCGCCGGGCGATTCAAAAAGCCATCGCACTGATTGAGCTGAAATTTACGCAGCAAAAAGAAGCGCACTGAAGTTTTTATCCGCTGCCAGAAAGCAAAAGCACCGCCCAGTTGCGGTGCTTTTTATCTGAGTCGGGGCTGCTCAGTGATAGTCTCGTTCGACAAAACTGAGTACGCGCCTGTCGGTCTGGCTCATGCACAGGCCTGCCTTGTTGGCATCCCGCACCTCTTCGAGAATCGTTTTCAGCCGCTCTCCCTCCCGATCCTGTTCTAAGCCTAGCGCCATTAAAAAACTGACGACTCTACCGGCATTGACGGCTTTAGCTTCTTCCTTAAGCGCGGTCAGCGTTTCATGCCGGAGATGGTAATCATCCAGCGTTTGTTGAAAAAGCTCTTCCAGCGTCAGGCAGTGGCAGTCAGGCGGGGACATAGTGCCGACGCTGGGCATACCGCCGGACTGCTTCATAAAATTGAAGACCCGCATCATGTGGGTCACATTGTTTTGTGCCTGGCTACGTAAAAAATTCGCACTTCCCGTCAGGCTGTGTTTGGCGCACCAGGCGCTCAGGTGCAGACACAGATGGGAGGCATAGAATTCACGATTAATTTGCGCATTAAGTTTCTGGATCATGCTGGCAGTGGGCATATAAATATCCTTATTTCATGAGCACTTTTATGAAGAGGTGAAATAAACATACGCCGCTATCACGGATGAGAAAAGTCCTAATTCAGGCTATTTTTATTTTTTTTGATTTTCTTTAAGATAAAAAGATCATGAAGTTATCCATCTTTTGATTTTTCGTAACATACTGTATTTCATATAAAATATATTTATCGGTTTTTTCTTTTTATCCCTGTTTTGCTTTATATCAGAAATGAGGTTTGTTCAGTCCGTGAATTGTTTTTAATGTGTATCATTTTTGATTTTTGGGGTGGTTTTAATGTTGTCTGTTTGTATGTGTTGAGGTCATGTTTGCGGTTTCTGTCCCCTGGGTGGGAATGTTGTCATCTGGGTTTAAAACAAAATTTGCGCTCGCAGAGTTCGAGAGGCGTTCTGTGAGCCAGGCCGCTGTTGTGCAAGAAAAACACTTCGGTATAAAAAATAATCAAATCCAGGAGGGGAAATGCAGCAGGATCCGCTGATACGGCTAATGAATTGATTTTTTTACCTGACGCCGCCAAAGATGGCGCTGTTGGCAATAATGTACGGTTAACAGCCATCTGCATCCTTCCGTTGAGGCATCTCCAGCCAGAAACCACGCAGCCGCAGATCCGGCGCAATCCAAAAATCCTGCCGCGCGCATGAGCGTCTTCCTTGTTAATGAAGGCAGTCGCTAAAATGCAGGATAAAAAGTTAATTTTTCAGAAAAAAGCGTGATTAGTCGCTATGGAATAATCAAAACGGTGGTTGAGTTGAGGCCGAAAAAGCGGAGCTGGCTCCGCTTTCTGTCGGGGGAGGCGATTAAAGCGGGACCAGCAGTACATCAACCTGGCTTGACGCCACCACGGCCTTGGCTGAGCACATAACCTTGCCAAAGAAACTCTGATTGTGATTACCGCAAAGCACCAAATCAACGTCCTGTTTTTCACAAATATCCAGAATGTGCTCGCTTAGTTCCCCTGTGGAAATAATTACCTTTTCAACAGGATATTGCGCTTTCTCTTTCAGCTCAGCGAGAAAAAGATGGGTTTCTTCCAGCATCAGATCGCGGAGGTTTTCCAGCATTGGGGCGGCAAGCTGGTTATACAGTTCGGGATCGGACGCGAGCGTGACCAGCGTAATTTTGCCGTTGACGGGTTTGACGATGGAGACGGCCTTTTGCACCAGACGATGGCTTTCAGGCGTGATAGCAACGGCAACCAGCACATGACGATAGCTCATATAACCCCTCCACATTTAGTGTGAATTGTTAACATTTTCTTACACCACTTGTGACTCAGGCGCAACGCGTACAGGGGTACGAAATGTGAAGCCACTCATAGAAATTGTTTAGTTATTCTTATGAAACGAATTTGCAACATTGTTTCGTAGACGAAATGTGAAAATTTTCCATCAGACGAACGGATTAATTTGAGAACCTGGATCGAGTGATAACTTTCGGTAGCTGACGCTTTTGAAATCATAACGCTCGATTAAAATGCCGTTATAATTTCACTTAAGTCTATGAATAACAGCAGATTACTCTTAACGGCTTTCATAAAGTGTGATCGCTCAGGCATTCCTGGCCGCCAGTATCAGATAAAAAGCAATGACAACTCATGGAGTTGTGATCTTTCAGTGTCACTATTCGTCTGCCGGCTTCGGTAAAATTCTTAATCAGATGAAAAAGTAAGCAAATGAAAAGCGATTCTGATGCTTTTCACTCCGAAGGATGATGTATTTATGTGATCTGCGTCACATAAATTCCAAAATCGCAGGTGGCCGCATTGTATGTGCCAGGGGCTGCGAGTAGAGTTTGCCCGAATTAGGAAAAATCTTAGTTTTTTGTAATAAAATGATGAACGACAACAGGCGTTCGGGCTCTGTCAGGGAAATGGCTTCTACGTGGGATGCGGAGGGGCTGAGTCAGGGCTGAAGATTTATCCGTGCATTTTGGCCGTAACGATTGTTTTAATTTAACCGGGGCAACCCGGCGACATCGCGGGGTGCGGTAACAACCCCCTAATAGTTCAGAAAACAGTAATGGCGCGACAGATGCGCTTCGGCTTCTTACAACCGTAAGTTTCTGGAGAATTTACTCGCGCTGACACGTTACTGTCATCCGACATATTTAGGCTGGGCCGCATACAATAATAGTTGGTTATTCGGGATGGAAAAAATGCATACTTCCGAGTTGCTAAAACATATTTACGACATCAATTTGTCGTACTTATTGCTTGCACAGCGTCTTATTAGTCAGGACAAAGCTTCGGCTATGTTTCGCTTAGGTATCGCTGAAGATATGGCAAATACGTTAGGGGAACTCACGTTGCCCCAGATGGTGAAATTGGCAGAAACTAACCAATTAGTTTGTCAGTTCCGTTTTAGCGAAAGTCAGGCAATTACTCGCTTAACACAAGACTCCCGTATGGATGATTTACAGCAAATTCATACCGGTATTTTGTTATCGACCCGTTTATTGAGTGAGGTGTCGTCGCCTGCCGAGGCACCTAAGAAAAAAAGGGCATAACAAATGAGCGAGAAAAGTATTGTCCAGGAAGCTCGCGACATTCAGCTCGCTATGGAGCTGATAACACTGGGTGCCCGATTGCAAATGCTGGAAAGCGAAACGCAGTTGAGCCGTGGTCGCCTGATCAAACTCTACAAAGAACTCCGTGGAAGTCCTCCTCCAAAAGGGATGCTGCCTTTCTCTACTGATTGGTTTATGACCTGGGAGCAAAATATTCATGCTTCCATGTTCTGTAATGCCTGGCAGTTTTTACTTCGTAGTGGGCTCTGCACCGGCGTTGATGCGGTGATTAAGGCCTATCGGCTCTACCTTGAACAATGTCCTTCCCAGTCAGACGGCCCGCTATTGGCGCTGACTCGCGCCTGGACGCTGGTGCGTTTTGTTGAGAGCGGCATGCTCCAGCTGAGCCAGTGCAACTGCTGTGGGGGCAATTTTATTACCCACGCACATCAGCCGGTCGGCAGCTTTGCCTGCAGTCTGTGCCAGCCGCCATCGAGGGCGGTAAAAAGACGTAAACTTTCCCAGAATGCTGCCGATATTATTCCACAACTGCTGGATGACCAGGTGGAACAGGCTGTGTAACAGATTCTGTGTTTGCGTATTCCAGCAGCGGTGAGTGATTACCGCTGCTTTTTTTATGCCCAAACACGACGCTGCACCTGCCTCCTGGGCATCCTCGCTACACTCAACGGCGTAAGGATGATCTCGTGCTGATTTTAATAGGTTACCTGGTTGTTTTAGGGACAGTGTTCGGCGGTTACATGTTGACCGGCGGCCACCTTGGCGCACTTTATCAACCTGCTGAATTTGTGATCATTGGTGGGGCGGGTATTGGGGCGTTCATTGTAGGGAATAACGGCAAGGCGATTAAGGGCACCTTAAAAGCGCTGCCGCTGCTCTTACGACGCTCAAAATATACCAAAAGCATGTATATGGATTTGATGGCATTGCTTTATCGTCTGATGGCTAAGTCGCGTCAGCAGGGTATGTTTTCACTCGAAAGAGACATCGAAAACCCTAAAGAAAGCGAAATCTTTGCCAGCTATCCGCGTATTTTAGCGGACACCATGATGCTTGATTTTATTGTCGATTATTTGCGTTTAATCATCAGCGGAAATATGAATACATTCGAAATTGAAGCGCTGATGGATGAAGAAATCGAGACCCATGAAAGCGAAGCGGAAATACCGGCCAACAGCCTTGCGTTAATGGGGGATTCATTACCAGCCTTCGGTATCGTTGCTGCGGTAATGGGGGTTGTGCACGCTCTGGCATCCGCCGACCGTCCCGCTGCGGAATTAGGCGCATTAATTGCGCACGCTATGGTGGGTACTTTCCTCGGTATTTTACTGGCCTATGGTTTTATTTCCCCATTAGCGAGCGTGCTGCGCCAAAAAAGTGCTGAAACCACCAAAATGATGCAGTGCGTGAAGGTCACTTTACTCTCCAGCCTCAACGGTTATGCCCCGCCAATCGCGGTGGAATTTGGCCGTAAAACGCTTTACTCCAGCGAGCGCCCATCGTTCATTGAACTGGAAGAGCACGTCAGAGCGGTACGTTCCCCGAACGCGCAGCGCGCGACGGAAGAAGAAGTATGAAGAATCAGGCCCATCCCATCGTTGTCGTAAAGCGCCGCAAGCACAAGGGACACGGCGGGGCGGCCCACGGCTCCTGGAAAATTGCCTACGCGGACTTCATGACCGCGATGATGGCTTTCTTCCTGGTCATGTGGCTGATTTCCATCTCCAGCCCGAAAGAGCTGGCGCAAATTGCTGACTACTTCCGCACCCCGCTGGCGCAGGCCATTACCGGGGGCCAGCGTATCGCCGACAGCGAAAGTCCTATTCCGGGCGGGGGCGATGACGTCACCCAGCAGCAGGGCGAAGTGAAAAAACAGCCCAACATTGAAGAGCTGCGCAAGCGCATGGAAGCCAACCGCCTGAAGCGCATCAAAGGGGATCTGGACCAGCTTATTGAGTCAGACCCGAAGCTGCGTGCGCTACGCCCACACCTGCAAATCGACCTGGTTCAGGAAGGGTTGCGTATTCAGATTATCGACAGCCAGAACCGCCCGATGTTTAAAAACGGCAGTGCGGAAGTGGAGCCTTACATGCGCGACATCCTGCGCAAAATCGCCCCGGTGCTGAACGGGATTCCTAACAAGATCAGTCTGTCCGGCCATACCGATGACCTGCCTTATGCCAACGGCGAGCGCGGCTACAGCAACTGGGAGCTTTCCGCCGACCGCGCGAATGCTTCCCGCCGTGAGCTGGTCGCCGGCGGCCTCGACGACGGCAAAGTGCTGCGCGTCATCGGGATGTCCTCGCAGATGAGCCTCTCCAAACGTGGAGGCGGGGACGCCATTAACCGTCGCATCAGTTTGCTGGTGCTTAATAAACAGACCGAAGACGCCATCATGCATGAGAACTCCGAGAGCGAGAACCAGCCTCTCAGCGTTCTGCAGCAGGATCCTACGGCGGCTCCGGCGAATAACACAGTTGCGCCACAACCAGGCACGAGGTGATAGCGTGAGCATGGATATTAGCGATTTTTACCAGACATTTTTTGACGAAGCCGACGAGCTGTTGGCCGATATGGAGCAGCATCTCCTGGATTTGGTGCCTGAGGCGCCGGATTCTGAACAGTTGAACGCTATTTTCCGTGCGGCCCACTCCATCAAGGGCGGGGCCGGTACGTTTGGCTTCTCCATCCTGCAGGAAACGACCCACCTGATGGAGAACCTGCTCGACGAAGCGCGGCGCGGTGAGATGCAGCTCAACATCGATATCATCAACCTGTTTTTGGAAACCAAGGATATTATGCAGGAACAGCTGGACGCCTATAAAAATTCTGAAGAGCCGGATGCCGCAAGCTTCGACTACATCTGCAAAGCGCTGCGTCAGCTGGCCCTGGAAGCCAAAGGCGAGGCACCATCGGCGCCGGCCAAACTCTCCGTGGTAGAAACCGAACAGCCTGAGTCCGCGCCTGCCGACAACGGCGGCAGGCTGCGCGTGGTGATTGACGGCCTGAAAGAAGCTGAACGTGACCTGATGCTCGAAGAGCTGGGGAACCTGGGCACCCTGAGCGAGGTGGTCAAAGACGCTGCTTCCGTAACGGCCACGCTGGAAACCAGCGTCAGTGAAGACGATATTACGGCCGTACTTTGCTTCGTGATTGAGCCTGAGCAAATCAGCTTTGTGCCGGTTACCGCAGCCAGCGCGCCAGCGGTGGCAGAAACCACTTCGGTGGCGGTGCCTGAGGCACCTGCTCAAACGGCTGTCGCCGTGCAAAAAGCGGGCCTGCCTGAGCCGCTGACCCCTGCGACAGGGCGCGTTGAGCGCGATAAACCTGCCGCTCGCGCATCTGAATCGACCAGTATCCGCGTGGCGGTAGAGAAAGTTGACCAACTGATTAACCTGGTTGGCGAACTGGTGATCACCCAGTCCATGCTGGCCCAGCGTTCCAACGAGCTCGACCCGGTCAACCACGGGGATTTGATCACCAGCATGGGGCAGCTGCAGCGTAACGCGCGCGACCTCCAGGAATCGGTGATGTCTATCCGCATGATGCCGATGGAATACGTCTTCAGCCGCTTCCCGCGTCTGGTCCGCGATCTGGCCGGGAAGCTTAACAAGCAGGTGGAACTGACGCTGATGGGCAGCTCCACCGAGCTGGATAAGAGCCTCATTGAACGCATTATCGACCCGCTAACGCACCTGGTACGCAACAGCCTTGATCACGGTATCGAGTCGCCGGAAAAACGCCGGGCGGCAGGGAAGTCCGAAGTCGGGAACCTGATCCTGTCTGCGGAACATCAGGGCGGCAATATCTGTATCGAAGTGACCGACGACGGGGCAGGGCTCAACCGCGAGCGTATTCTGGCGAAGGCGATTTCCCAGGGGATGCCGGTCAGTGAAAGCATGACCGACGACGAAGTCGGGATGCTGATCTTCGCGCCGGGCTTCTCCACCGCCGAGCAAGTCACCGACGTGTCTGGCCGTGGCGTGGGCATGGACGTGGTGAAACGTAACATCCAGGAGATGGGCGGCCACGTCGAAATCCAGTCGAAAGCCGGAGCAGGGACGACCATTCGCATTCTGCTGCCGCTGACGCTCGCTATCCTCGATGGCATGTCGGTTAAAGTGAGCGACGAAGTCTTTATCCTGCCGCTGAACGCGGTGATGGAATCCCTGCAGCCGCAGGAAGAAGATCTTCACCCGCTGGCGGGCGGCGAACGCGTGCTGGAAGTGCGTGGGGAATATCTGCCGCTGGTTGAGCTGTGGAAAGTCTTTGACGTTCAGGGCGCAAAAACCGAAGCCACGCAGGGCATCGTTGTGATCCTGCAAAGTGCCGGACGCCGCTACGCACTGCTGGTCGACCAGCTGATTGGCCAGCATCAGGTGGTGGTGAAAAACCTGGAAAGCAACTACCGCAAGGTGCCGGGTATTTCTGCAGCCACCATTTTGGGTGACGGCAGCGTGGCGCTGATCGTCGATGTTTCTGCGCTGCAGGGGCTAAACCGTGAACAACGTCTGGCGCTAACCGTCGCCTGATTAACCGCTTAAAAGAATAGGTACGCAAATGACTGCACTAACGAATGTGACAAAACTGACCGGGGAAAACGTAGGCCAGGAGTTTCTGGTGTTCACCCTCGGCGCTGAAGAGTACGGCATTGATATCCTGAAGGTGCAGGAGATCCGCGGTTACGATCAGGTGACGCGCATCGCGAACACGCCTGCTTTTATTAAAGGCGTCACCAACCTGCGCGGCGTGATCGTGCCGATTATCGACCTGCGCCTGAAGTTCGAACAGGATGGCGTGGAATATAACGACAATACCGTGGTTATCGTGCTGAACCTGGAAAAACGCGTGGTCGGGATTGTGGTTGACGGTGTGTCCGACGTGCTGTCGCTGACGGCGGATCAGATTCGTCCTGCGCCAGAGTTCGCTGTCACTCTGTCAACTGAATACCTGACGGGCCTGGGCGCGCTGGGTGAACGTATGCTGATTCTGGTGAACATTGAGAAGCTGCTGAACAGCGAAGAGATGGAGCTGCTGGATTCTGCGGTCGCTTAATCCGGTTTGCTAAAAATAAGAAGGGCTACCCTAGGGTAGCCCTTTTATTGTTTTACACAGAGGGAAAAAGCGTGGATTTTCCCTCTGTGTGGTTATCAGCCGAAAATCACACAGTGATTTTCCAGCATATTTATTGGTGGAATCTGGTATTGCTTCGTTTGCCAGACATCGCCGGCTTGCGATAAGGGCTACCCGAGGGTAGCCCTTTTTTTATGCCTTAACTTCTTCCACCGGCACGGTGCCGGTTTCTTCCAGCATGCCTTCGTTCTTGGACAGCATCGCGGTTGCCACGCCGTTGCCCAGCACGTTGATCGCCGAGCGGCCCATATCCAGGAAGTGGTCAATCCCCATCAACAGCAGGATGCCCGCTACCGGAATATTGAAGCTTGGAATTGTTGCCGCCAGCACAACCAGCGCGGAGCGCGGCACGCCGGCAATCCCTTTGGACGCCAGCATCAGCGTCAGCATCAGCACGGCAATCTCAGAGAAGGAGAGATGCACGTTATAAGCCTGGGCAATAAACATGGACGCAAAGGAGCAGTAGACCATCGACCCTACCAGGTTAAAGGAGTAACCGATCGGCAGCACAAACGAAGCGATGTTGCGGGAACAGCCAAAGCGGGTCAGTTGGTCCAGCGTTTTCGGATAGGCCGCTTCAGAGCTGCTGGTGGTAAAGGCCACCAGAACGGGATCTTTCAGCATCGCCAGCAGGCGGAACACATCGCGCTTCAGCACCATGTAACCCACGCTAATCAGCACGATGCAGGTGAGCACGATAGCCACATAGTAGCCGCCGATAAACGAAGCGTAGTTAAGCAGAATGCCCAGACCCTGGGTGGCAATCACCGAAGAGATGGCGGCGAAGATAGCCAGCGGCGCGACATACATCACGTAGCCGGTCACTTTCAGCATGATGTGGGAGACAACGTCCAGGGCGCTCACCAACGGGGCGTTAAATTTCTCGCCCAAAGACGCGCCGGCAATACCAAAGAACATCGAGAACACCACAATCTGCAGGATCTCGTTGTCCGACATCGCCCCGGCAATGCTGGTTGGGATGGTATGGGAAATAAAGGCTTTCAGCGTCATTCCGCTGACGGCCAGGCCGGTCTGCACGGCTTCGGCTGGCACTTCCAGGTTCATGCCCGCACCCGGATGCTCCAGGGTGACAATAAACAGGCCGACCAGAATAGACAGCACGGAAGAAGAGACAAACCAGACCATTGCCTTACCGCCTACGCGGCCAATGGTGGAGGTTTCGCCGAGCTTCATGATACCGACCGTCAGCGTGCTGAAGACCAACGGCGCAATCACCATCTTGATCAGGCGCAGGAAGATATCGGTAAACAGCGTGATGTTATCGGCGTAGCCTTTGATGACGTCGGCGGCGGCGTATTCGTGGATGGCCGCACCGGTGAAGATCCCCGCTATCATGAACAAAATGATGAATAGCGTGAGTTTGTTTGAACTTGCCACTGACTTAGTAACCCCGTAGTTGACTGTAGTTAATGTGTGTTTTTTTGTAACTTACTGACCCTTATATAATTATTGTTTCCGGGCCGTAAATGCGCGGAGCATAAATTGAATCAAACTGCGCCGATATACAACTCTTTTTTATAAATTCTGTTAATTGTTAATTAAGCAGCACTTAATCATTATTTGTGATGACTGTCACAAAATGACGGATATATTCTTTTCGCTATGCAGTGATGTAAGGTGTTTTGCATTTAACGCATTGTTTTTATTGACAATAATATGTCAATTGTCCTTCTGAATGAATTTTTTGACGTGGTCTGGTTATTTCCCATTCTCTAAACTAAATTTCAACTAAGTGATGGCGTAACGTACTGATTTTTTTCTTACCGACAGGCCCATAAAGGTTGCGGCCAGAAACCGTTTTGCTTGCTTGATAAATGAACGATTGGGGTTATTTGTGGGCAAAATGATTTTTTATGCAGCATGCACAATATCTGATGGGCAGCCATTTGGCTTCATGACGAATTATATAAAAGACAAGTTATGGCGTCCGCCTTCTTTATTAAAGCGGAATATAGACTAGCGTTAAATCATCCCGTGCCGCTTCGTTGTGTATTCACGAAGTATGATTGAGTCATTTGAATGAGGGTAAGGATATGAATTCAGCCACTGCAGCACGCTTAATTCTCTCTTGTACTGCGTTTGCGGTTATTCCATCGGCTAATGCGGCGGTGGCAAACGGTACATTTCAGGTCCTCATTACGATTACAAAGTCCTGTACAGTAACGGCGGGGGCAGCCTCGAATATTAACCTCGGGTCGGTTGCCGCCAGCGCAGTAAACACCTCGCAAAGTAATACATTCACCGTGAACTGCTCCAAGGCAACGCCCTATTTTATCGGGCTTGCGCCTTCTGCAGCCAACGGTGGCACCACCACCGGTTCGGGAGCCATGTCGTCCGTGCTTAACTTCGCCACCAACACCGACAAAGTCCCTTATCAGCTGAACCAAACCTCGGCCACCGGACCAGTTTGGGGTAACACCGCCACCACAACGACGGTGGGTAACGGCGTGGCGGGCCTGGGCACCGGGCTGGCTATCTCGTATACGGTTTATGCCACTGCGGCGAGTGCCAACTACACGCCAGACAGCTATGCGGATACTGTGACCGTCAACGTTAACTACTGATTTCAGGGCAACGGATGAAAATGAAATTAGGCGGACGCCCGGCCTGCGCATGCCTGTTGCTGGCGCTGGCCGTGGGACAAAATGCGCTAGCCGGTGGCCTGCAGATATCGCCGGTTAACCTGACGTTGAGCGCCGCACAAAATGCGGACGGTATCTGGTTAAGTAATGAAGGGACTGCGCCGCTCAACGCGCAGGTACGGGTTTTCAACTGGCAGCAAAGCGGCAATGCCGACAGGCTGTCAACCTCTCAGGGGCTGGTCATTAGCCCTCCTATCGTGACGCTGCCCGCCGGGGAGCGCCAGCTTGTCCGCGTGATCCGCACGACGCCTGCCACCAATCAGGTGGAACAGGCCTATCGCTTGTTTATTGATGAGTTGCCGCCTGCCAAAGTGCAGAAAAATACTATTCAGTATGTTATGCGCTATTCCGTCCCGGTGTTTTTGCAGCCTGTGGGGCAGGCTGAAAACACCGCAAAACTGAAATGGGCATTGGTGCAAACCGATGGCAAAACATTTGTCGACGTGAGTAATCAGGGAAACAGCCACGCCCAGCTTTCTGCCATGACATTTATTCAGGCTAATGGCGCGCGAAAAACGATTACGCCAGGTCTGTTAGGTTATGTTCTTCCCGGTTCAACTATGCGGTGGATAATATCTTCGTCTGCCAGTGATGCTTATCACAGTGGAAAGGTTGAAGTCACTATCAATGGTCAAAAAACAGAACAAAATCTATGACTGGCCATATTCTTTGGTAAATATTGTATTGCTTAATGGTTTATTTTTCTCAGGCATGACAGCAGCACAAAATACTAATAATGACTTACCTCAGAATGCGGCCAGCAATGATACAGCTCAGCCTGTAGGCGTGGATTTATATCTGGACACGACGGTGAACGGGAATGCCGTGGGTCTGGTTCATCTTGGCTACGCGCAGGGAAAACTCTACGGCGACGCGATGGCCCTGCGTCAGTTGGGATTTCACCTGCCGGAAAAAGCACAGCCGCCGTATTACCTGAATGACATTGCCCAGGTCAAAGTTGACTATAACGTGCAGCAACAAACCCTGGCGTTGACCGCGCCGCTGAGCCTGTTAGATCTGAAAACCACCCAGCTCAATCAGTCCGATATGTCCTCGCCGAAGGCCGACAATGCCCTTGGGGCGTTGCTGAATTACGACCTCTACGGCGACAGCGGCAAGAACAGCAATTTCAACACATTCAGTGAGTTCCGGGCGTTTAATTCGGCAGGCGTCCTGAGCTCGACCCAGCTTACCCGCTACAGCACGGAACAGAATAGCAATCAGTCTTTTAGCCGCTTGGACACCAGCTGGCGCTCCTCTTTTCCCGATAAAATGCTGGCGGTTACACTCGGTGACACGCTCACCAGTTCTCTTTCATGGTCCCGCCAGACCCGCATTGCCGGGGTGAAAATCGGGACGGATTTTGGCCTCAACCCTTATATGCCCACGACCCCGCTGCCGGCGTTTCTGGGGTCGGCCACGCTGCCCTCCAGCGTTGAGCTGTATGTCAACGGGGTTAAATATTATAACGGCGAGGTTCCGGCGGGCAGTTTCCAGTTGAATACGCTGCCAAACATCACCGGCGCAGGGAATGCTCAGGTGATGATGACCGATGCCCTGGGCAGAACCAGCGTGCAGAACTTCTCTTTTTATAACGATCAGCTCCTGCTGAGGGAAGGGCTCACGGACTGGTCCCTTGAGCTGGGCGTGGTCAGAAAAAACTACGGCTATTCCTCCTTCGACTACGCCAGCGAACCCGCGCTCAGCGGCACCTGGCGGCGGGGCTTCAGCAACAGCCTGACCGCAGGGGGCCATATGGAGGCCAGCGACAGCCTGGTCAACGGGGGCGTCAGCAGCGACTGGATCCCCTGGAGCCAGTCCGGGACTATCTCAACCGCGCTGGCGGCAAGCTCGGATGCCGGGGAGAATGGCTATTTGTATGGACTCGGCTATCGCTGGTCCGGCGGGCGCTTCAGCTTTAGCTCTAGCGCCACGGCCACCTCCGGCGACTATCACGATGTTGCCACACGCTATGGTGCCCCGCCGCCAGCCTTCAGCGGCAGCGCGGTGGTGGGGTATAACTTTGGCGTGGGGGGGAATCTCAGTCTGAGTTACCTGCAGTTTCGCTACCCTGACCAAAGCGCTATTCGCTACGCCAACGCCAGCTGGTTTAAACCCATCACGGAAAACATCTCCTTAAGCGCCAGCTTTAACCAGAATATTGATGATACCCGCGACCGCAGCGTGTACCTGATGCTGACCGTCAGTACCAGCAATAGCCTGACGGCCGGAGCGACGGTGCAGCGCACCGGGGACAAGATGGGTTACCAGCTCAATGCCAGCCAGAATCCACCGTCCGAGGGCGGGGTCGGCTGGAACGTGGCCGCCAGCCAGCAAAGTTCACAGCAAACCGGGCAGGGTGAAGTGGGTTACCTGGGGCGCTATGGCCGCGTATATACCGGCTTCCGCAGCATTCCAGACAATAATTACGGCTATGCGGGGGCGACGGGGTCGCTGGTGATGATGGGCGGCGGCGTGTTTGCCGCCCGGGAGATCAACAACGGGTTTGCCGTGGTTTCTACGGACGGTATTCCCGATGTACCGGTCAAGCTGCAGCATAACCTGGTGGGCAACAGCGACAGCAGCGGACGGCTACTGGTGACGCCGCTCAACAGCTACCAGAACAACCTGATCAGTATCGATCCGATGAACCTGCCGGCCAACATGCGGATCCGCAGCGTCAGCCTGAACGCTACCCCAGCCGACCGCTCCGGGACGCTGGTGCATTTTGATATCAAGCCGGTTCGCGCCGCCCAGATAAGCCTGGTTGACGCTAAAGGCAAAGCCATCGCCGAAGGCAGCCCGGTCAGATTAATGTCAGGCACCGGACAGGACTCGATTGTCGGGTTTGATGGCATGACCTATTTCGATGCGCTTGAGCTGCACAATCAGCTCCGGGTGACAACAGAGAACGGTATTTGTGTGGCTGCGTTCGACTATCCAGAGAATCAGAAAAGCGTGCCGACTATTGGCCCGGTTGTGTGCCGATAGCGTACGCGTGGACTTTTGAGACAGGAGTGACCCGCATGAGATTAAAACAATTACTGCTGCTAGCGGTGCTCTTGCTGTCCCCCGGGATTAGCCATGCGGTTGTATGCTCGGTTAGCAACGTGCAAACCGTTAACTTTGGCACCATCAACCCGCTGGCGACAGGCACGCCCAACACTTCAATGACCTTCGATTACAGCTGTTCCAAACAACTGGGCGATCTGCTGGCCGGGGTGACACTCTGCTTTAATATTGACGGGGCCGGCGTTGGGAATCACAAAATGTCTTTTGCCGGGCCGCCTGCCAGTACGCTGTCCTATGAGCTTTATCAGGGAACGTTAAGCGGGGGGGCGTGGGGGAGCCAGTTTCAGTCGGGAACGACCTACCCGATGGTGCCGCTCAATTTACTTAACCTGACGCCCGTCACCGGCAGCCTGACGGTCTACGCCCAAATGACGCTGCCGCAAATATCCGCCGCGCAAGGCGGGTATCAGGATACTTACACCAGCGGCATGACCACCGTCACAATGAATACCGGCCTGCTGGCACCCCCCTCCAGCTGTGGCACCAGCGTGGTCGCAAACTTCCCCTTCAACGTGGTGGCGACCGTGGGCAAGCAGTGCAACGTCAGCTACGCCAATAACGTTAGCTTCGGGCCGGTGGCGGCTATGCAAAGCAATGTGGCGTCGAACAACACCATCGGCATTGCCTGCACTACCGGCACGGTTTACACCGTGGGCCTGACGCCATCGAACGGCAACACGGGCGGCACCGGGGTGCTGTCAGGCACGGGAAGTAATACCGATCAGGTGCCTTATCAGCTAAGACAAACCACCGGAACATCCGGGGCGGTGTGGGGCAACACGTCGCTGAACATGCCGTCCAGCACCGGTAACGGGGGAGCGCAGCAATACCAGGTCTATGTCACTATTCCGAGCAGCAATTACACGCCAGACAACTATGCCGACACGGTGACCATTACCGTAACCTATTGATCGTTCCTCTTGCTGACAGATAGCCGGTTGCCATGGCGCAACCGGTTAATTTCCCTGTGACTTAACGTAAAGTTCCCGCTGACGGTGCCGATAACCTCGGGAACAAGTCGTTAAAAGGGCGTCCTATGTTAAAGCGTATTCGCGTTGTCACCATGCTGATGATGGTGCTGGTGGTGTTCGCGCTGCTGCAAATCATTTCCGGTGGAATGTTCTTTAATTCGTTAAAAAACAACAATGATAACTTCAAAGTCTCCCGCGAACTGCGGGTGCAGCAGGCCGAATTAAATCAGGCATGGATCCTGATGTTGCACACGCGCATTAACCTTAGCCGCTCTGCCGCGCGCATGATGATGGATCCGGCCAATAGCCAGAGCGCAGCCAAAACCGATCTGCTGAACAATGCGAAGAAATCCCTCGCCAGCGCCGAGCAGCACTACAACAACTTTAAACAGGTTGCGCCTATTTCAGCCGAAATGAACACCGTGGTGAAAGATATCGACGGTGATTACCAGACCTACCATCAGGCGCTGGCGGAGCTGATTGGCTACCTGGAAAGCGGCAACATGGATGCCTATTTCGGTCAGTCGACCCAGGGTATGCAGAATGCGCTGGAAAAAGCCTACGACGGCTACCTGGCGCTGAACGATCGCATGTACGAAGCCTCGTACGTCGACAGCCGCGACGGCTACACCTTCGCCATCTGGCAGCTTGGCATTTTAGCCCTGGCGCTGGCCGCGGTCATTCTGCTGGTCTGGGTCGGGATGCGTCAGATACTGCTTAAGCCGCTGAACGTGGTGATCGGGCATATCCGCGAGATTGCGGCCGGTAACCTGACGGAAAAAATTAACGTTGAAGGGAAAAACGAGCTGACCCAGCTAGCCTCCAGCGTGCAGCACATGCAGCAGGAACTGATTACCACCGTCAGCAGCGTGCGCGAAGGGTCGGATGCCATTTACAGCGGCACCACCGAAATTGCCGCAGGCAATAACGATCTTTCATCCCGCACCGAGCAACAGGCGGCGTCCCTTGAAGAAACCGCCGCCAGCATGGAGCAGCTCACCGCCACCGTGAAGCAGAACGCCGAAAACGCACGTCAGGCCTCTCAGCTGGCGCTGAATGCGTCCGAAACCGCGCAGCGCGGCGGCAAGGTTGTCGATGGCGTGGTGAAAACCATGCATGACATCGCGGGTTCCTCCAGGAAAATTGCCGACATCATTAGCGTGATTGACGGGATTGCCTTCCAGACCAACATCCTGGCGCTGAATGCGGCGGTAGAAGCCGCGCGTGCGGGTGAACAAGGACGCGGCTTCGCGGTTGTCGCCGGGGAAGTACGTAACTTAGCCAGCCGCAGCGCCCAGGCGGCAAAAGAAATTAAATTGCTGATTGAAGATTCCGTTTCGCGCGTGGACACGGGATCCGTGCTGGTGGAAAGCGCAGGGGAAACCATGAGCGACATCGTGAACGCGGTGACGCGGGTCACGGACATCATGGGGGAAATCGCCTCCGCCTCTGACGAGCAAAGCCGGGGTATTGACCAGGTCGCCCTGGCCGTGTCTGAGATGGACAGAGTGACACAGCAGAACGCCTCGCTGGTGGAAGAGTCTGCTGCCGCGGCCGCCGCGCTGGAGGAGCAGGCCAGCCGCCTGACTCAGTCTGTCGCGACGTTCCGTTTGCAAGGGAATGCGGGTAGTAAAAAACCTGCAGCGGCTGCGCCGGTAGCGCAAAGCCCTGTGGTTCATGCCCCGCGTACTCCGGCCCGGGCCGGGGATGACGATAACTGGGAAACTTTCTGATCAGATGAATACCGGCCTGCTGGCCGGCAGAGGGAAGCTTTGATGTTAAACCGTATCCGGATCTCGACCACGCTTTTCCTGATTTTGATTGTCTGCGGCGTTTTGCAGATTGGCAGTAATGGCTTGTCTTTTTGGGCTTTTCGTGACGATTTCCAGAACCTGAAAAGGGTCGAGGTTAGCAATCAGCAGCGCGATGCGTTAACCCAAAGCCGGGCCGCGTTACTGCAGGCCAGCAATGCCTTAAACCGGGCGGGTACGCTGACCGCACTCAGCTATCCACCGGACGATATCAAACGCCTGATGGCGGATACCCGCAGCAGCCTGAAGCAGGCGGATATGCTGTTTAACCAGTTCCTCGAGATCCCGCCGAAAGAGGGCGAGGCTGAGACAATGCTGGCCTCGACGAAAGAGAGCTATACGGCGTTCAGAGACGATCTCCAGTATCAGGCAACGTGGCTTGAGAACAACCAGCTTTCCGACTTTATGACCGCGCCGGTACAGAAGTCGCAGGGCGTTTTTGATGCGAACTTCAATGCCTGGCAGCAGAGCATTAATCAGATTGTGCAAACCGCGAGCGGCGACAGCCAGAAAAACTACCATATCTCCGCGGTGATTTTCACCGTGGTGACGATCATCGCCGTGATGCTGTTGCTCGGCTCCCTGGCCTGGTCGCGCAAGATGATTGTGCAGCCGCTGGCGATTGTCCGTAGCCACTTTGACAGCATTGCCGCCGGGGACCTGGCGAAGCCAATTTCGGTCTTCGGGCGCAATGAGATCTCGGAGATATTCGCCAGCCTGAAAAATATGCAGACGGCGTTAAAAGAGACGGTCAGCCAGGTGCGTAGCGGCACCCGCTCCATGCACGCCGGTATCGGTGAGATTGCCGCAGGCAACAGCGACCTGTCGGCTCGAACCGAGCAGCAGGCGGCTTCCCTGGCAGAAACGGCGGCCAGCATGGAGCAGCTCACGGCTACAGTCGGGCAGAACGCCGATAACGCTCGCCAGGCGGCACAGCTTTCCCGCAGCGCGGCTGATACCGCGAAGCAGGGCGGGCAGCAGGCAGCAAACGTGGCAAACACCATGCGCGACATCGCGGGCAGTTCGCAGAAAATTAGCGACATTACCAGCGTGATCGACGGCATTGCCTTCCAGACCAATATCCTCGCGCTGAACGCGGCGGTAGAAGCGGCGCGTGCCGGGGAGCAGGGGCGTGGTTTTGCGGTGGTTGCCGGGGAAGTTCGTAACCTGGCCAGCCGCAGCGCACAGGCGGCCAAAGAGATCAAAGTATTAATTGAAGAGTCCGTTGACCGCGTGCAGCAGGGATCGAAGCTGGTCGATACGGCGGCGACAACGATGGCTGAAATTGTCCGTTCGGTCACCCAGGTGAACGACATTATGGGCGAAATTGCCTCGGCGTCAGATGAGCAGCGCCGTGGGATTGAGCAAGTCGCTCAGGCGGTCAGCCAGATGGATCAGGTCACGCAGCAAAACGCCGCGCTGGTTGAAGAAGCCGCCAGCGCCACCGATGCGCTGGCGGGGCAGGCTGAATATCTTTCCGGCGTGGTGGCGGTATTTCACCTGAGCGGTGCCGACGCTGAGCCCGCAGCCAGTGAATTCGCCGCGACCGGAGAATGGGTAACATCTTGAAGGGAATAAAGAAGGCGCTATGACATCATCGACGCCCACCGGGCAACAGTCATTAATGCTACAGATGACACAGCGTCTGCCGCTGTCCGACGCGCATTTTCGTCGGATATGCCAGTTGATCTATCAGCGCGCGGGTATCGTGCTGGCCGACCATAAACGGGACATGGTTTATAACCGTCTGGTTCGCCGCCTGCGTCTGCTGGGTCTGGATGATTTTGGCCGCTACTTAGGCATGCTGGAAGCCAACTCCAGCAGCGCCGAATGGCAGGCGTTTATCAACTCGCTGACCACTAACCTGACCGCTTTTTTTCGCGAAGGACACCATTTCCCTATCCTTGCGGAGCACGCCCGCAAACGCAGCGGGGACTATAAAGTCTGGAGCGCGGCGGCTTCGACCGGCGAAGAGCCCTATTCCATCGCCATTACCCTGGCGGATGTGCTGGGGGGCGGCGCGGGACGCTGGAAGGTTTTTGCCAGCGATATCGACACCCAGGTGCTGGAGAAAGCCCAGAGCGGCGTTTATCGCCAGGAAGAGCTGAAAACGCTTTCGCCGGTACAGATGCAGCGCTATTTCATGCGCGGCACGGGGCCGCATGAGGGGCTGGTCCGGGTGCGCAGTGAACTGTCGAATCATATTGATTTTGCGCCGATCAACCTGCTGGACAAGCAGGCACCGGTACCGGGGCCATTTGACGCCATTTTTTGCCGCAATGTGATGATTTATTTTGATAAACCTACACAGCAGGCGATTTTGCAGCGCTTTGTTCCGCTGCTGAAACCCGGCGGGCTGCTGTTTGCCGGGCATTCGGAGAACTTCAGTAACCTCAGCCGTGACTTCTGGCTGCGTGGTCAGACGGTCTATGGCCTGAGTAAGGAAAGAACATGACGAAAATACGTGTCTTATCGGTCGATGACTCTGCGCTGATGCGGCAGATAATGACGGAAATTATCAACAGTCATAGCGATATGGAAATGGTTGCTACCGCCCCGGACCCACTGGTGGCGCGCGATCTGATTAAAAAGTTCAATCCGGATGTGTTAACGCTGGATGTCGAAATGCCGCGAATGGACGGCCTCGACTTCCTGGAGAAGCTGATGCGCCTGCGGCCCATGCCGGTGGTGATGGTGTCTTCGCTGACCGGCAAAGGGTCGGAAGTGACGCTGCGCGCGCTGGAGCTGGGGGCTATCGACTTCGTGACCAAGCCGCAGTTGGGCATTCGCGAAGGGATGCTGGCCTACAGCGAAATGATTGCTGAAAAGGTGAGAACCGCCGCCAGGGCTAAGATTGCCGCACATGCGCCAGCCGCCGTGCCTGCGACGCTGAAGGCCGGGCCGCTGCTTAGCTCGGAAAAATTGATTGCCATTGGGGCTTCAACCGGCGGCACCGAAGCGATTCGCCATGTGCTGCAGCCGCTGCCGCTTTCCAGCCCGGCGCTGTTGATTACCCAGCATATGCCGCCGGGTTTCACCCGTTCGTTCGCCGAGCGGCTGAACAAGCTGTGCCAGATCAGCGTTAAAGAGGCCGAAGACGGTGAGCGCGTGCTGCCGGGCCATGCCTATATCGCCCCGGGTGATAAGCACATGGAGCTGGCGCGCAGCGGCGCAAACTATCAAATCAAATTACATGACGGCCCACCCGTGAACCGGCATCGCCCGGCCGTGGATGTGCTGTTCCATTCGGTGGCGAAACACGCGGGGCGTAACGCCGTGGGCGTGATCCTCACCGGGATGGGTAATGACGGTGCCGCCGGGATGCTGGCGATGCACCAGGCAGGGGCGTGGACCATCGCCCAAAACGAAGCAAGTTGTGTGGTGTTCGGCATGCCGCGTGAGGCCATCAATTCCGGTGGCGTCAGCGAAGTGGTCGATTTAAGCCAGGTTAGCCAGCAGATGCTGGCGAAAATTAGTGCCGGACAGGCAATACGTATTTAACTGAAGGAGCCCGGATTTTATGGCGGACAAAGAACTCAAGTTTCTGGTCGTAGACGACTTTTCAACCATGCGCCGCATCGTGCGTAACCTGCTTAAAGAGCTGGGTTTTAATAACGTTGAAGAAGCGGAAGACGGCGTAGACGCGCTGAACAAACTGCAGGCCGGTGGTTTCGGCTTTGTGATTTCCGACTGGAACATGCCGAACATGGACGGTCTGGAGCTGCTGAAAACCATTCGTGCCGACGGCGCGATGTCAGCGATGCCGGTGCTGATGGTTACGGCAGAAGCCAAAAAAGAAAACATCATTGCAGCCGCACAGGCCGGGGCAAGCGGCTACGTCGTTAAGCCATTCACTGCGGCAACACTGGAAGAGAAACTGGGCAAAATTTTCGAAAAGCTCGGCATGTAAGGAGGCGCAAATGCACTCATCAACAAACCCGGCAACAGAGATACACGAGCATTCACCAACCGATATCATTGCACGTATCGGCAGCCTGACCCGCATGCTGCGCGACAGCCTGCGTGAGCTGGGGCTCGACCAGGCCATTGCTGAAGCGGCTGAAGCTATTCCTGATGCCCGCGACCGTCTGGACTATGTCGTGCAGATGACCGCGCAGGCCGCCGAGCGCGCCCTGAACTGCGTGGAGCTGTCTCAGCCTCACCAGAACCAGCTGGAAAGCGAAGCGAAAGCGCTGAGCGGCCGCTGGGATGCATGGTTTGAAAATCCGATCGAGCTGAAAGATGCGCGCGAACTGGTGACTGACACCCGCAGCTACCTGTCAGGCGTCCCGGAGCACACCAGCTTCACCAACGCCCAACTGCTGGAAATCATGATGGCGCAGGATTTCCAGGACCTTACCGGCCAGGTTATCAAGCGCATGATGGACGTTATCCAGGAGATCGAGCGCCAGCTGTTGATGGTGCTGCTGGAAAACATGCCGGAGCCGGACGCTCGCGCCAAGCGCGTGAACGAAGGCTTGCTGAACGGCCCGCAGCTTGATGCCTCCGCCGCCGGCGTGGTGGCAAGTCAGGATCAGGTTGATGATTTGCTGGACAGCTTAGGCTTTTAAAATAGCGGCGGCCGCTCTCGCGTGCGTGGGGGAGGCCGCCCGTTAACGTCAAAATAAACGTACAAAAACGTTTGTAATTCCTCTATTAGCCCAACCGTGCTCTGGCATGCTGTCCTTGAAAATGCGGCCACGAGATTGTTGCGGTGTCTGAAGATAGCGATCAGGAAAAAACAGAAGCCCCCACGGCCCACCGACTTGAAAAGGCGCGTGAAGAGGGGCAGATCCCGCGTTCCCGTGAACTGACTTCCCTGCTGATGTTATTGGTAGGGCTGTGCATTATCTGGATGGGCGGGGCGTCGCTGGGCAAGATGCTCGGCGCCATGCTGTCTGATGGCCTGCACTTCGACCACAAAATCATCAACGACCCCAGCCTGATTGTGAATCAGATCAGCCATTTGATTAAGCTTGCCGTGATGGCGCTGCTGCCGCTGATCTCCGGCCTGGTTATTGTCGCGATAGCCGCGCCGATGCTGCTGGGGGGCGTGAACTTTAGCGCCAAGTCGATCAAGTTTAATCTCGGCAAGCTCAACCCTATTGCCGGCATTAAGCGGATGTTTTCTATGCAGACGGCAGCGGAGTTACTCAAGGCGCTGCTGAAAGCGGTGCTGGTGGGCTGCGTGGCTGCCTGGTATTTGTGGCACAACTGGCCGGCGATGATGCGCCTGATGAGTGAGTCCCCGGTTACTGCCCTTGCCAGCGCGCTCAACATGGTGGCGCTTTGCGCCCTGCTGGTGATTCTGGGCCTTATCCCGATGGTGGGATTTGACGTCTTTTTCCAGATTTACAGCCACATTAAAAAGTTACGCATGACTCGCCAGGATATTCGTGACGAGTACAAACAGAATGAGGGCGACCCGCACATTAAAGGGCGTATTCGCCAGCAGCAAAGAGCGATTGCGCGCCGCCGCATGATGGCCGATGTGCCAAAAGCTGACGTTATCGTGACTAACCCGACCCACTATGCGGTGGCTCTGCAGTACGACGAAAACAAAATGAGCGCCCCTAAAGTCCTGGCGAAAGGTGCCGGACTGATCGCTCAGCGCATTAAAGAAATTGGCAATGAAAACCGCATCCCGATGCTGGAAGCCCCCCCGCTGGCGCGTGCGCTGTACCGACATGCGGAAATTGGGCAGCAGATCCCCGGCCAGCTTTATTCTGCCGTGGCGGAAGTGCTGGCCTGGGTCTGGCAGCTGCGCCGCTGGCGCGTGGCGGGCGGCTTAATTCCGAAGAAACCTGAAAATCTGCCGGTGCCTGAGGCGCTGGACTTTGCAAACGAGAAGGACTCCGATGGCTAATCTGGCTGCGATGTTGCGCCTGCCGGGCAACATGAAATCTGGGCAATGGCAAATTCTTGCGGGACCGGTACTGATCCTGCTGATTCTGTCGATGATGGTGCTGCCGCTGCCGCCGTTTGTCCTCGACCTGCTGTTTACCTTTAACATCGCGCTGTCGATCATGGTGCTGCTGGTGGCGATGTTCACCCAGCGCACGCTGGACTTCGCGGCGTTTCCGACCATTCTGCTGTTTACCACTTTGCTGCGCCTCGCGCTAAACGTGGCCTCTACCCGTATCATCCTGCTGGAAGGGCATACCGGTGCGGCGGCAGCGGGTAAAGTGGTTGAAGCCTTCGGCCACTTCCTGGTGGGCGGCAACTTCGCCATCGGTATCGTGGTGTTTATCATCCTCGTTATCATCAACTTTATGGTTATCACCAAGGGGGCGGGACGTATCGCCGAAGTCGGGGCACGTTTTGTGCTGGACGGGATGCCGGGGAAACAGATGGCTATCGATGCCGATCTGAACGCCGGGATCATTGGTGAAGAGGAAGCGAAAAAACGCCGTTCTGAAGTGACCCAGGAAGCTGACTTTTACGGTTCAATGGACGGGGCGAGTAAGTTCGTGCGCGGCGACGCCGTGGCCGGGCTTATCATCATGGTGATTAACGTGGTGGGCGGCCTGATGGTCGGGGTTATCCAGCACGATATGGCGATGGGGGCGGCGGCACAGAGCTATACGCTGTTGACCATCGGTGACGGCCTGGTCGCCCAGATCCCGGCGCTGGTGATTTCCACCGCTGCGGGCGTGATTGTTACCCGCGTGGCGACCGATCAGGATGTCGGTGAACAGATGGTGACCCAGCTGTTCAACAACCCGCGCGTGATGCTGTTGGCCGCTGGCGTGCTGGGGCTGCTCGGGATGGTGCCGGGTATGCCGAACTTTGTGTTCCTGCTGTTTACCGCCGCACTGCTGGGCCTGGCCTGGTGGATGCGTGGCCGCCAGATGGCCGAGCCGGAAGCACCTCAGCCGGTGAAGATGCCGGAAAATAATCAGGCCGTGGAAGCGACCTGGAATGACGTGCAGCTGGAAGATCCGCTGGGCATGGAAGTGGGTTATCGTCTGATTCCGATGGTGGATTTCCAGCAGGACGGCGAGCTGCTGGGCCGTATTCGCAGTATTCGTAAAAAATTCGCCCAGGAGATGGGATTCCTGCCGCCGGTGGTGCATATTCGCGACAATATGGATCTGCCGCCCGCGCGCTACCGTATTTTGATGAAGGGTGTAGAAATTGGCAGCGGGGATGCCTACCCAGGCCGCTGGCTGGCGATTAACCCCGGCACCGCTGCAGGGACGTTACCGGGCGAGGCGACCATTGATCCGGCCTTTGGCCTGGCCGCCATCTGGATTGAGAGCGCGCTGAAAGAGCAGGCGCAAATTCAGGGCTTCACCGTGGTTGAAGCGAGTACCGTGGTGGCAACGCACCTGAACCACCTTATCGGACAGTTTGCGCCAGAGCTGTTTGGCCGCCAGGAAGCGCAGCAGCTGCTTGACCGCGTGACGCAGGAAATGCCTAAGCTGACGGAAGATCTTATCCCGGCGGTGGTGACGCTGACCACGCTGCATAAAGTGCTGCAAAACCTGCTTGAAGAGAAAGTGCCGATCCGCGATATGCGAACCATTCTGGAAACGCTGGCGGAGCATGCGCCTATTCAGAGCGATCCGCATGAGCTCACCGCCGTGGTTCGCGTGGCGCTGGGCAGGGCTATCACCCAGCAATGGTTCCCTGGCACCGGTGAAGTGCAGGTTATCGGCCTGGATGCGTCTCTTGAGCGTCTGCTGCTGCAGGCGCTGCAGGGCGGGGGCGGCCTTGAGCCGGGGCTGGCGGATCGCCTGCTGGAACAGACTCAGGATGCGTTGCAGCGCCAGGAAATGCTGGGTGCACCACCGGTGCTGTTGGTGAACCATGCCCTGCGTCCGCTGCTGGCGCGTTTCTTACGCAGAACGCTGCCGCAGCTGGTTGTGCTCTCGAGCCTGGAGCTGTCCGACAACCGCAATATCCGCATGACGGCAACTATCGGAGCGAAATAAAGAATGAAAGCGTTACTTTTGATGCTGCTGGTGCCGTTTGGTGCCCTGGCGTTAGGTGAGGGCTCCTGGCAGGACAGCGGGATTGGCGTGACTCTCAGTAACCGGGGCGTAACGGCCTCGTCCCGGCCGTTGAAACCGATGCAGCCCGTCAGCGGCAGAATGACGCTGATTGCCTGGACCTATGTGCTGGATGGCCCGACGCCTGCGGGGCTGACCGTCAAACTTTGTTCGCCGACGAATTGCACCCCGCTTGAGGGTGCAAACGGCACCACGCGCGGGCTGACCAACACCGATGCAAATCAGCCGTTGCGCTTTGTCTGGGAAGTACCGGGCGGCGGTTCTATGTACCCGCCGCTGCGGGTGCGCAGTAATCAGGTCATCGTTAACTACGTGCAGTAAGTCTCTCTCTTACCGGCCAGCGGGATTCATCCGCTGGCCGACCTCTCGTTTTCCGCGTTAAACCCTTTTGTTTTATCAATCAGTGACTCATGCCCGGGGTCCCTTTGTATTTTTGCCATTTTCCGTTTGCCGGTGGCAGAAACGCAGAGGTATCACTGGCGCGATGCTTTTACCTTTAACCGTGTATTTACTCCCGGAGCGAGGAGCAGTCATCAGGGAGTCTCCGAAAAACCATAAGGGCTGACGGCGATGAGAACACGGAAGATTGGATTCACGAATTACCTGGCCTATGGCTCAGGCGACTTTTTAGGGGCAGGGACCACGGCGCTTACGGCGGCATGGTTGCTTTATTTTTACACCACGTTTTGCGGGCTCTCTCCCATTGAGGCCACCTTTATTTTTGCCGCGGCCAGGGTGCTGGATGCGCTGGTCAGCCCATTGATGGGCTTTCTTACCGATAACTTCGGTTCCACCCGGCTCGGCAAGCGATTCGGACGAAGGAAGTTCTTTATCCTGCTCGGCATTCCCTGCGTATTCAGCTATTCGTTGATGTGGGTAGGCAACATGGATTTCTGGTACTACCTGGTCACTTATCTGATCTTTGATGTCGTCTACACCATGATTCTGGTGCCGTATGAAACGCTGGTGCCGGAAATGACCGATGACTTTAAACAGAAAACCAAGTTTTCGGGCGCGCGGATTTCTATGGCGCAAATGTCGGCGATACTTGCCTCTTTCCTGCCGGGCATACTGTTGACCCAGTTTGGTAAAGACAGCGCCATCTCCTTCTTCTATGCAAGCCTGGTGTTTTCCGTACTGTGCGCGCTGATGCTGACGTTTGTCTGGTGTTTTACCTGGGAGCGCCCACGCGAGACGTGGACGGAAGCCGCGCTTCGGGCGGAAGCGGAGAAGCAGCAGCTAAGCCTCGGGCAAAGCCTCAACCGCCTGTTTGTTGAGCTGGGATCTACGCTGCGGATAAAGATTTTTCGCCAGCATCTGGGCATGTATCTTGGCGGCTATATTGCGCAGGATGTCTTTAATGCGGTCTTCACTTACTACGTCGTTTTCGTACTGATGCAGGAGGTCTCTTTTGCCTCGAATCTGCTCGGCACCATGGCGATTTTTCAGTTTATCGCGGTTATCGCGATGATCCCGCTGTGCATCCGCTTTGGGCCCGCACCGTCTTACCGCATGGTTGTGGTGCTGTTTGGCATCAGCTCTCTTGCCTACGCGCTGCTTTACTATGCGGGGCTTAGCGATGTGTATGCACTGCTGCTGTTGGTTTCAGCCGTCGCCGGACTGGGGCGAGGAGGCATCAACTATGTTCCCTGGAATACCTACACCTACATTGCCGATGTGGATGAGGTGATAACCGGCCAGCGCCGCGAGGGGATTTTTGCCGGGATCATGACCCTGACGCGTAAAGCTTCGCAGGCAGGTGCGGTGATGCTGGTGGGCATCGTGATGCAAATGTCTGGCTTTGTCAGCGGGCAAAAAACGCAGCCTGAGGAGGTTAGCCACACCATTCTGATCATCCTGA
Organism: Cedecea sp. AS113; assembly: GCF_037152415.1. Lineage (NCBI taxonomy): Bacteria > Pseudomonadati > Pseudomonadota > Gammaproteobacteria > Enterobacterales > Enterobacteriaceae > Cedecea > Cedecea sp. AS113. Next base: position 10,669 of record NZ_JBBCMI010000001.1, on the reverse strand, counting down.
GCGTGGGCACGCTGCTGGTGCTGACCTGTGGGTTCCTTGTCTCCCTGCGTTTCAGGCTCAACCTACAAACCCACAGTACGCTGCGTGAAGAGACGGCCAAAATGCGTGAGTCTGGCAGCGCAATTCCACAGGCCAGCTCTCCGGAAGCTCGAGCGACTGTAGAAATGCTGGCGGGGATGCCGTTCGAAGCCCTTTGGGGCAATAACAACATTGGCTACCTCAACCGCAATAAGCCGCCTGCGTCAACGCTTCAGACCGATGCATCACCGAATTCAACATACCATGGAGGTTAATATCATGAAGGTTTGGCCCGTTAAGCACAGCCCGTTGTTACGTCAGCCTGAGCGTTTTATTGCCAGGGACGAACTGAAAGCGCTGATAGAGAAGGTGACCGATAATCTGGTCAATATTCAGGATGCAAGCGGTGAGTTTTTGCTGCGGCTGGATGATGGCAGGACGATCGATACCAAGGGCTGGGCCGGCTGGGAATGGACGCACGGGATCGGACTGTACGGGATCTGGCAGTATTACCGCCAGACGGGAGATACCTCGATGCGGGATATCATCGACGACTGGTTTACCGCGCGTTTTGCCGAAGGGGCGACCACCAAAAACGTCAACACAATGGCACCGTTTCTGACGCTGGCGTATCGCTATGAAGAAAGTCTGAATCCAGCGCATCTGCCCTGGCTTGAAAGCTGGGCCGAATGGGCAATGCATGAGATGCCGCGCACGGATTTTGGCGGGATGCAGCACATCACCCTGGCGGAGGAGAACCATCGGCAGATGTGGGATGACACGCTGATGATGACGGTGCTCCCGCTGGCGAAAATCGGCAAGCTGCTTGGGCGCAAAGCGTATGTGGAGGAGGCGACCTACCAGTTTTTACTGCACGTTCAGAACCTGATGGACAGGGAGAGCGGGCTGTGGTTTCACGGCTGGAGCTACGACGGCTGCCACAACTTCGCTCACGCACGTTGGGCACGGGGTAACAGCTGGTTGACTATTGTTATCCCGGACTTCCTTGAGCTGCTTGATTTGCCTGAAACCAGCGCGGTACGCCGTTATCTGCTGCAGGTGCTAAACCGGCAGATAGAGGCGCTGGCGAAATGCCAGCATGAAACGGGCCTCTGGCATACCTTACTTGATGACCCCGATTCTTACCTGGAAGCCTCGGCGACGGCCGGTTTTGCCTACGGCATTCTCAAGGCGGCGCGAAAGCGCTACATCAGCGCAGACTATGCGGCAGTCGGAGAAAAGGCGATGCGCGGTATTGTGGCTAATATCTCGCCGGAAGGGGAGCTGCTGCAAACGTCGTTTGGCACCGGCATGGGCAGTAATCTTGAGTTTTACCGCCAGATACCGCTGACTTCTATGCCGTACGGCCAGGCGATGGCCATTCTGTGTATGACGGAATATATGCGCGGCTATTACTGAGTCGCTTAAAAAAAGAAAACCCGGCACGGTGGCCGGGTTTTTGTTTGTATAGCTGAAGAATTACATACGTTCTACGGTGTTGATACCCAGCGTATCCAGACCCAGCTTCAGCGTTTTCGCGGTGAGCAACGCCAGCTTCAGGCGGCTGTTGCGGGTCGCTTCATCGGCGGCGCTGAGAATCGGGCAGTGCTCGTAGAAGCCGGAGAACAGGCCGGCAACATCGTACAGATAGGCACACATCACATGCGGCGTACCGTCGCGGGCAACCACATTCAGCGTCTCTTCAAACTGCAGCAGGCGGGCGGCCAGCTGAGCTTCACGGTCTTCGGTAATAACAACCTTCGCTTTCAGCAGTTCGGCTTCGTCGAGGTCGGCCTTACGGAACACGGACAGGACGCGGGTGTAGGCATACTGCATGTACGGCGCGGTGTTCCCCTCGAAGGCGAGCATGTTGTCCCAGTCGAAGATGTAGTCGGTGGTACGGCTCTTGGACAGGTCGGCGTACTTCACCGCACCAATACCTACCGCTTTCGCCAGATTTTCCAGTTCGTCTGCAGGCATATCCGGGTTCTTCGCCGCAACCAGACCGCGGGCGCGTTCCATTGCCTCATCGAGCAGGTCGGTCAGCTTCACGGTGCCGCCGGAGCGGGTTTTGAACGGCTTGCCGTCTTTGCCCAGCATCATGCCGAACATCTGGTGCTCCAGGGTGACGGACTCCGGCACGTAGCCAGCTTTACGCACGATGGTCCATGCCTGCATCAGGTGCTGGTGCTGGCGAGAGTCGATGAAGTAGAGCACGCGGTCGGCGTGCAGGGTTTCGTAGCGGTATTTGGCACAGGCGATGTCGGTGGTGGTGTAGAGGTAACCGCCATCTTTCTTCTGGATGATCACGCCCATCGGGTCGCCGTCTTTGTTCTTGAACTCGTCCAGGAACACCACGGTGGCGCCTTCGCTCTCTACCGCCAGACCTTTCTCTTTCAGATCCGCCACAATGCCAGGCAGCATTGGGTTGTAGAGGCTTTCGCCCATCACGTCATCGCGGGTCAGCGTCACGTTGAGGCGTTCGTAGGTTTTCTGGTTCTGCGTCATGGTGATGTCGACCAGCTTGCGCCACATCTCACGGCAGTATTCATCGCCGCCCTGCAGCTTTACCACGTAACCACGGGCGCGCTCGGCAAAAACTTCGTCTTCGTCATAGTGTTTTTTGGCCGCGCGGTAAAACTCTTCCAGGTCGGCCAGCGCCATTTCGCCCGCGTTTTCCTGCTGCTGTTTTTCCAGGAACGCGATGAGCATGCCGAACTGAGTGCCCCAGTCGCCAACGTGGTTGGCACGGATGACCTTGTGGCCAAGGAACTCCAGGGTGCGCACGGCCGCGTCACCGATGATGGTGGAGCGAATGTGGCCCACGTGCATTTCTTTGGCAACGTTTGGCGCAGAGTAGTCGACGACGATAGTTTGCGGTTCAGACACGCTCACGCCAACGCGATCGGACGCCACGGCCTCATCAATGTTTTTCGCCAGAAATGCCGGGTCGAGGAAAATGTTGATAAAGCCAGGGCCGGCAATCTCAACTTTGCTGGCGATCCCGGTCAGATCGAGGTTAGCGATGACCTTCTCTGCAACCTGTCGCGGCGGCATGCCCAGCGTTTTAGCAACGGACATCACGCCATTGGCCTGATAGTCGCCGAACTGGACTTTTGCTGACTGACGAACCTGCGGTTCGCAGTCCGCTGACGCACCTGCAGCAATCAGCGCCTGGCTGACTTTTTCTGAGAGAAGAGACTGAATATTCACCGGGATACCTTACAATTTGTACTGGGCCGCCACGTCAAGGGCCGCCTAAAAATGAGGAAAGAAACAGGGCGTGAGTATAACGTTATTTACGCTCCGACGTCAGCAAAAGCCTCGCTAGCGGGCGGTGCAATTATTATTAACGGCGCAATGAATAACCATTCATCGGCATTTGGCCCTGGCGGGGAGTTGGCGGCCTGCCAGGAACAGGGTAGATTACGCGGTTTCTAAAAAAGAGGATGGCGGCATGGCACACTGGCAGACGGTAGATGAACTGCATGATATTTCGGCAGATCTGCCGAGATTTACAAAAGCGTTAACAGAACTTGCCACCCGACTTGGGCTGGAGATTGCGCCCCTGGATGCCGATCACATTTCTTTGCGCTGCCACCAGAACGTGACCGCCGAACGCTGGCGTACAGGGCTGGAAAAATGCGGCACGTTGCTGAGTGAAAATATTATCAATGGCCGTCCGATCTGCTTATTCAAGCTCGATGAGCCGGTGTGCGTCGAGCACTGGCGGTTTACGGTTGTGGAACTGCCCTGGCCCGGGGAAAAACGTTACCCGCACGAAGGCTGGGAGCACATTGAGATTGTGCTGCCGGGCGAGCCAGAAACGCTTAACGTGCGGGCGCTGGACTTGTTGTCTGACGCCGGGCTGCGTGAAACGGGAATTTCGGTGAAAACCAGCGCCCCGAAAGGCGAACGCGAAAGATTGCCCAACCCAACGCTTGCGGTCACCGACGGTAAAGTGACCATCAAATTCCATCCCTGGAGCATTGAGCAGATCGTCGCCAGCGAACAGGGTGACTGATTAGCGCCGCTGCACCGCAGTTTGCAGGCGGCTAAGGGCTTCGGCAAGGACAGCGGCCGTACAGCCAAAGTTGATGCGGATAAACTGTTGCTCGCCAAAATCGATGCCGGGAGAAAAGCCCAGCCCGGCGTTGAAAAAGAATGCCGCCGGATTCTCTACGCCTAATCCGCTGGCATCAACCCAGCCGAGATAAGTGGCTTCCGGCGATATCATCGTTAAACCCGGCGTGGCATTCACGGCCTGGGTCAGCCGATCCCGGTTTGCGCGCAGATAAACCAGCAGCGCCTGCAGCCACGCCTCGCCGTCTCGCCATGAAGCTTCCGCCGCCGTCAGGGCAAGAATATCCACTTCCGGCACAATGCCCGCCCGCGCGGCTTTGAATTTGCGCCGCAGGTCAGGGTTGGGAATAACGGCCACCGAGGCGCCAAGCCCGGCAATATTAAAGGTTTTGGACGGGGATAGTAGCGTCACTGAACGCTGCGCTGCATCTTCACTTAAAGTCGCGAAGGGGATGTGCGTTACGCCGGGCTCAAGCAATAAGTCGCAGTGGATTTCGTCGGAACAGACAATTAACTCGTGCCGCTGCGCAAAGGCCAGATGCTGCTCTAGTTCGCGACGGCGGTAAGCCGTGCCGCCAGGGTTCTGCGGGTTACACAGCATCAGCAGTTTTTCATTGCCGGTCATGCCGGCCGTTAATGCCTCAAGCTCAAGAGTCCAGCGCTTTTCTGTGAGCCTGAGCGGTGCGTTAATCTGCGTACGCCGGGCAAGTTCGGATGCTTTACGAAACGGCGGGTATATCGGCGTCGGGGCTATCGTCGATTCAGAGGCGGTGGTAAAGGCTCGAACGCAGAGATTCAGGCCGGAAACAACGCCAGGCAAAAAGACCAGCCATTCGGGTTTGATGCGCCACTGATAGCGGCTGGCGAGTCTTTCGGTCAGGACATCTATCAGTTCATGCGGGCGTTTGCCGTAGCCAAATACGCCGTGTCGGACGCGTGCCTGAAGTGCCTCAAGGATGCAGGGCGGGGAGCGAAAATCCATGTCAGCAACCCACATGGGCAGCACGTTTTCAGCAAATTTATTCCACTTCGAACTGTCGCTGTGACGCCTGTCGATCCATTCATCAAAATTGAATGCCATAGTACGCTACCTTTTTGTGGACCTCATTTAAGATTATCATTCAGTGACGGGGACACAACCGGCGAACTGCAGGTTTTATCAGGAGTAATCAATGGCTTTACTTGAAATATGCTGTTATGGAATAGATTGTGCTGTTACTGCAGAACAGGCCGGCGCGGACAGAATTGAACTCTGCTCGGCGCCTAAAGAAGGTGGGCTGACGCCGTCCGCTGGCGTGCTGCGCCAGGTTAGGCAGAAGGTATCGATCCCGGTGCACCCGATTATTCGCCCGCGCGGCGGTGATTTTTGCTACACCGACGGCGAATTTGCCACCATGCTTGAAGATATTGCGTTTGTGCGTGAACTCGGTTTCCCCGGGCTTGTTATCGGGATGCTTGATGTAGACGGCAATATTGATTTACCGCGAATGGAGCAGGTCATGCAGGCCGCTGAGGGCATGGCCGTGACGTTCCACCGGGCTTTTGATATGTGCCAGCATCCGCTGCAGGCGTTTGAGCAACTAGCGGCGTTAGGGGTAGCAAGAATCCTGACTTCAGGGCAGCAGCAAACGGCCGAAACGGGAATCTCACTTCTTCGGGAACTAAAACAGCATTCCCGTGCTCCAATTATTATGGCTGGCGCAGGCGTACGTCTGAGCAACCTCGATAAGTTTGTTGCCAACGGTATTGAGGAGCTTCACAGCTCGGCAGGGCACTCGGTGCCTTCTCCAATGCGCTATCGCAAAGCGGGCGTGTCGATGAGTGCCGATGCACAAGCCGATGAGTTTAATCGCTACTGCGTGGATGCAGACGTAGTAGCGGCCATGAAAAACGCGCTGGTGGACGCAAACCCGCCGCGCTGAAAGATTTCTACCGCGCATCATGTCGCCCAATATGATGCTTGCTCGTACCAGGCCCCGGCGGATTGCTGGGGCTTTTTTTATATATATCAATACATTCCAGCGTTTTGGGGTGCTATTGGGGTGCTGGACTAGGCAAATAAAAAGCCCTAATAAGTTATGAAAATCTAAAAAGGGCTCTTTTTTTGCTGGTGGTTGTGTTCAGTTAGCTTTCATCTTCTCAAACAATTCTTGCCCCTTTTTCCTCTGCTGGTCGATGTAATCGGCCAGGTCTTGAATATGGATCATGCGCGGAGCTTTCTGGCTATCGGCGGCGCGGAACGTCGCGATCGGCAGTTCACAAAGCGCGGCTCTTTTTTCTGCTGTGGACAGCTTCATCCCGAAATATTTCTCAGTCACATCAGCAAGCGGGATCGTCGGCGTACCGTATTCGGCTAATAACAAAAAAACAGTATTCATTGAGTTTCTCCACTGTAATCAGGCTAACAGGATTATTATTGAGCGCTAGCGAGCAACAGTTGCTGCCAGATAACAGATACGTATTTGACTTGGTGCCGGGCATCACTCAGGGCGTTATGCTGATCGCCTTCAAAAGGGATTTCATAGCGAGGATTAATGCCAATGGCCTTGCCCAGTTCGACGATTGTTCTCACGTCTCGATCGTTCCAAAACTCCCAGAAAGCAGGGATGCCGGTACGCCTGTAAGAGCGCCGCAGCAGGACATTGTCGTATGTAGCGCCATTCCCCCACAGCTGAACGCTGGCAGGGCCATTTGCGGCGTTTTCGCAGATAAATTCGTTGAGCTGTAGCAGCGCATCATCCAGCGGTATGGCATCATCCACCAGAATTGCAGAGCGGGCTTCCGCGGACTGTTTCAGCCACCAAAGAATTGTATCTGCGTCCGGCTGGCCGCCGAACCCCATGGAAGAACCAAGGCTGATGACCTTGTAAAACTCACTTCCCATCCCGCCGGTTTCAGGATTGAAAAACACTGCGCCAATGGAAACGATCGGAGCATCAGGGTTGGAGCCAAAACATTCCAGGTCAACCATTAGATGAGTGAATAGCTGCGTTTCGGTGCTCTCATTACGATGAACGGTATCGTTATTCAGGGCATTTGTTTCCTGATTAACCGCAATATGGCTTTCAGTTGAGTGAATTGCTTTTTCGCCAGGCTGAATTTCAGAATCAGTTTTGGTTTCATGGTTGTTAGCTTCTTCCACCGGCACATTGTTTGTATTCTCCGCAGCAGTATCCTTAGAAGGGGAATTAAACAGAGCTGTAGCATCGAAAACACCGGCTCCGACTTTTACCAGTTGGGCTGGAGGCTGGTTGCTTTCTGCATGCTGCTGATCAACATTCTCACCGCTTTCTCCCACTGCTGCGGGGGCCTTGAAATAGTGCTGAATAGCGTTCCAGCGCTCTTCGCTATTTGGGTTTCCGTCATCTGGCATGAATTTAATCTCAAGCAGATTTTTAACTACATAACTTGTAAGCGCCGGGATGGAATGAAGCACTTCAGTCGGAGCGTTACGGACCAGGGCAAAAATTGCGCCTCGGGAAAAATCCAGAATGCCTGGCTATTTGCGAAGAACGGCACTCCATGTTTTCCATGGTTCTTCTTTATTGGTGATGATTTCCTTCGCCCGACGAACAACGCCTGCCGGGAATTCGTAGATATTAAAATCCATGGGGAGGGTGGCCGCTGCGATTTCAATATCAAGAACATCCAGGGAAGGGGCCAGATCCGGGTTGCGGTCAGTTTTTATCTGTCCACCTGCATTGGTTCCGGCATCAGTCCTGATCATGTTCTCCGGTTCGCTTTTAACGGAATGGACGGCAGCAGGCTGTGGCGCAGACTTTGTCTTCCATTTTTCAATGACGTCAGCCCGGTGGTTACCGCGGCCGTCTGAATTATCATTCATGGCTTCGATCCATTCTTTTGAGAACGCCAGAACGTGAGACAACTCAGGAGTCTTTCCATCCAGTGGCCAGATAAGCTTGATAGCCTCGAGGAGGGTATGGCGTATATGGTTGTGGCACTGTTTTAGAGGCTCAACGGAATTAACCGCCAGAATGACATTCTGGAGATAGTTATTGTCCATATCCATTTGGGCCTTGATTGCGGCCGCTCGCTCTTCTGGCGTTGCTGTAAACATGCCTCCGATCCAGAAATGAGCGAGTTCGACGCTGAGACCCATTTTGTAACTTTCAATAGCGTCGCTTAGCTCTTCCGTTTCTTCGTCGTCAACTGCAGCCGTTTGAATCAACTGCCAGGTTCTGCCGTCTTCCGCCAGCTCGTAACGCTTGCACCAATCGAAATTGACAGTGCCTTCCTCCGGAAGATCATCGAAAACAGGGAAATCAGTCCTGACTGGTTTGTTGTAATCGTGGCCGCGGCCGGTTTCTATACCGGCATCTTCCAGGGCCACATCAAGCATCAGGTTTGCGCGGGCTTCGGTTTTTGCTGTCTGCCAGTGGATGGCATCATGCTTGCCTGATTTTTGAGTTGCTTTGATTAAATTAAAGAATTCCATATCGGGGCCTCTTTTTTGGATGTAAGATACCCGCAGCCAGTGATTGCCGCTTTTGGGTAGTGGTCATTGGTCAAAACTCGATTCCGGAAAGCTTTGGTCGGCTGACCGGGTACTTAACCCGCCTTGCGCGGGTTTTGTGCTTTATGGGGCTGCTGATTGACTCTTTGCCAGCTCAGACAGCAACACACCATCCAGAGCGGTCAGAACGGGTTTAAAGGTATCGTTATTGGGGATCTTGCTGACTGCCCGGATGACTTCTGAAACTGAAATATCACCAGCGCGGGGCGCATAACCGCCGCCTGGGCCTCGTTGAGAAACAACTAGCTTTCCGACGCGCAGCTTATTGAGAATCTGCTCGAGGTAAGAGGTGGAAAGATTCGCCTCTTTGCTAAGCGTGGTCAGTGCTACGAACGAGCCGTTTGAAATGCGCTGTAGTGCCGCCATTGCGTGAACGGATGCCATCACGCGCTTCATGCCAAATTCCATAATCACATTCCTCGGCCAGTGCAGGCCATTGGTCAAAACTCGGTGTTTAACGAACTGCAGGCTGTTGGTCGGCAGCCGGGTTGCCCTTCTGGGCCAGGATGTAACAGAGTTTACGAAGCATCACTTCAAAAACATTCAGGCGAGTAGCCTGATGTGCTGCTGGTTTACGTGCGAAATCAATCATGCTTTTCCCCTTACCAAACCTCTGGCCAGCCTCTTATGACGGCGGCCACGCCAATCTCCGATGATTTATCTTCAGGATTCAATCTGCGATGTTGCCCATCAGCGATCCTGTCTGCGTCCTTCCAGTCCTCCGCCATAACGCGATAAGTGCGATAACCACCATCGCCGCTGATGACTACGGTGAATTGTTTCTTAGCCATGAATCCTCTCTCTTTGCCCTTATCGCCAGGCTGGCGGAACGGTACTGCCTGCTGCGCATTTCAATGTGTCATCTCATCCGGTGATTCGTATGCCGCCGGCAGCTACTTCGTGGGCTTCCTGCCTGGATGACTGTGTATTTGATGGGATAATTATAGACACATCTTGTGTCTGATAGTCAATACACAAAATGTGTTTGTTTTAGATAAAAGAAAACCAGCAGGAAGCTGGTTTGCTAGGAGAGGGGTTAGGAGGCTGGTTTAAAGCGGCCTTTGAGATACTTTTCAACGTACTCATCAATCTCTTTCAAACGAACCTCGAAGAGATCAATCATCTTATCTTGTTCTGACTCAGGCAGTTGCGAGAAAAGTTTTAGAATTTTCCTTTGCTTATCAGGTAGCTCTTGCCCGCGATTCTCCTCATCGCCAAACAAGATGTAGCTTGGTGTTGTATCTAACACTCTTGCCAAAATAACCGCGTCATCAACCCCGATGTTTCTCACACCCAGTTCGTAATTACCGACACGTGAAGCAGTAGCCCACCCGCACAGCTTGGAAAGTTGCGCCTGGCTTAAGTTCTTGCTGTCGCGAAGAGTCTTGAGTCTCTCGCCGATGATTTCGGACATAGTTTTCATAATGAAATTTTACCACGCTTTGTGGCATATGTTTGATCACGTTTTGAGGTTGACTATGGACACGTTTCGTGTCTAAATTGATCTATCAATTACTAGGGAGAACACCTGTGAATAACATTTCTTCGGAACGCCAAAAGTTGGGGATATCGCAAACACAGCTTGCGGAGGCTCTCGGCTGGGGACGTTCCCGTCTATCAAATTATGAAGCAAACCTGCGCGAGCCGGGCCTCTCTGAATGTAGAGCAATTGTCGATACGCTCAACTCCCTTGGAGCAAGTTGCACACTTGATACGGTTTTCCCTCTTGAAGCATCAACTCAAAGCGAGGACTGACATGCAATTCACAACCTACAAACATCCTAACCAACAACCCCGGTTTTCGTTGAAAACTCAAAATCAGAATGTTGGTCATCGCCGTGACGGCATTAAGCATCGTGCTCTCCGTGACGCAGTGCATGAGTGGGAACTCACTTTGCCGGGCCAGGCGCAGGAAAAGATTGCTCTGACCTGCTCCCCATTGATTAATACACCGCGATGTTAGTAATGTCTTCATAAGCCACATGAGGACATTCCCATGAAGAAGCGTTTTTCCGACGAACAGATCATCAGTAT